>DASUHZ010000041.1:0-34711 GCA_036273275.1 Bryocella sp. | reverse complement strand
TTCCTCTAGCCCGCTCTAGCCATCTGCACACAACAAAAAAAGCCGCTCTCTCGAGCGGCTTTTTTTTGTTCCTTTGAGTCTTGAGCGATTGGGCGCTGAGCTATTGCCCCATGCCCGGACCAGGTCCTGCAGGCTGCGGATTCAGCCTCCCGGAGGCGACCTCCGCGGCCGGTCCGGGATTGCCCTTGGGATCTTTGTCCTTGTCCTTCACCTGCGCCCAGACGCGCTTGGCCTCCGCCGTCTTGCCTTCAGTCTGGTACAGATCGCCAAGCCGGATCTGCGCGAAATATGGTGGAACGGTCGTCGCGTGGCCCTTCCCGAGATCCTCGAGCAGCTTCGCAGCATCCGCGTTGCGCCCCATCTGCTGGTAGAGGCCGGCCAGAGCCGACTTGCCGAGTGCCGCGGTATCGCTGTTCCAGCTACCGGAAACCTTCTTCAGCGCGTCCTCGGCCGCACCGTTGTTCCCCTCGTCCATGTAGGTGAGGCCGGCCATATAGAGTGCCATTTTGCCGGGGATCGTCATCCCGTACTTATCAGCCACTGCAACGAATTGCGAGTTCGCCGCGGCGGCACGGGCTTTCACATCAGGGAAGGTCTTTGTGCCCGGCGGCATGTTCGGCGCCTGGGATGCGAGCGGCGCCTGATACGTCTGCATCGCTTCGCCAAACGCGTTGGCGGCGGCGTCACTGCGGTGCTGGAACAGGGTGTATCCGCCAACTATCAGCAGGATGAGAGCAATGGCGATCGCTCCGATGATGATCGCCTGCTGCTGGTTCTCCTTCGCCCAGTCGACGCCATGTTCGGTCAGGGTGATGAACTGATCCTGCTTCTTTAACTGCCGCTTGGTCTTATTGTCCACTCGTCCGCTGTTCCCGTCTTTTCAAGAATTTCTCGTCGCGCCGGCCCACCGCAGGCGCAGCTTCAAGTGTATCAGCCGGGCTTTTTACGAGCACTGGCCGGGTGATTAGCAAAGCCGCGAAGCTGCCTGAAGGTCGCGGAAAATTGTCCGGATTGAAATCTTTTCGGTGCGCAATTTATCCGCCAACTGTTTGATCTTTGGTGTTTTTTAAGCCTCTTGCCAATCGTGTTGCGACGGGCATAGTATCTGGCTGCAATCGAAACAGTGCACACGTCCCGGGGCAGGCGAGACCGGCTGGCAGGCGCTAGTTGCTCGATCGTTCTTTGATGTTGCAGGGTTCAACTTCCCGCGCCCGCTGGTCCAGCCCGGCGCGACGAAAGACAGGAGCAGCACAAGGTATGGCATGGTACGCCTATTGCATTGCTGAACGCAGCGCTTTCAGTGAGTTAGCTCGTCATCGCCGTCCGATGCCGCTCTCCGGAGTGACCGGCCTTTTTGGAAACCAGATTTTCCTGTTTCCGGCCGCCGATCTCGCCGTCGTTGTCTCCGAGCACCTTGCCGAGGATGGCCCTCGCCTGGCTGGCCCTGAGTCTCAAGCCGCGGCCCGCGATCACGCTCGAGTGGTCTCCGGCTGCTTTGACCGGTCGACCGTTCTTCCGTTCCGCTTCGGCACCACGTTTGAAGATGACGACGCCCTGCGCCGTTCGGTCCGCTCCAACCAGCGCCACTTTATGGCGAACGTCGAGCGTCTGCGCGGCAAGGCGGAGATGCACCTGAAGCTTCTCGTCGACGACATATGCCCGGAGTCCCGCAACGGCTTCCAGCACCACAATGTCGGGCAGGAGTATCTGTCCCACCTCCGGGAGTCAGCCAGCCGCCAGCGCGAGCGTCAGTCGCGCGCCCGCGCGCTGTCGGTGCAGATGCACCGCATGTTCCTCCCGTTGGCCGAGGAGATCACTTGTCGCCGCATGGACTCCGGCAAAATGCTTCTTGACATCGCTCACCTCGTCGATAAGAAGACAGTGGAGCGCTACCAGAACAAGTACAGCTCGGCGACCCTGCAGATGAAGGACTGCGCGATGCAGCTTTCCGGCCCGTGGCCGCCGTATCACTTCGTTCATCGCGAGCCCTCCCACCGAGCACAGGCGTAAGTCCTTGAATTCTAGAGAATAGGCCTTAGCGAACCGCCGAGGCCTATTCTTTTGCAGCTGGTTGCAGCCGCTTCATTCCTAACCCACATGGACAGCCGCTAAACGAGTTTGGGCTCGGCTGGGTGCGGGCTGTTCGGGAAGCGCCGGTCCTTCCAGCGCAGCAATGGCTTTTCCAGCCAGTGCCATGATGCGTAGGAAACGATGATGGTTAGAACACTCGCAACGATTGCCTCGACCATCGGCCACCGCGCCATCACGGGGTCTATGGCGGCCCCTATTATCAGGTGAATCAGGTACATCGTGTAGCTGATCGTGCCGATAAAAGTCAGGATGGGATATCGAAGGATCTTCGTGCGCCGGCCACCTGCGTGGAGAACCGCAAGCCCCACCACAGCGGCTACGCCGACCGAAAGCAGCGGCAGACCGAACACCAAAAACAGCACTGAAGAGCGAATCTCTCGTCCGAGGATTGGAGCGATTAGCGCCAGGATCACAGCCAAGCCGCAAGCCGAGATCGCGCCCATGGTGATCAATGCCCGGTCAGCCCATCTAGGTTTTCCATGTTTTCTCCAATGCTCCAGCAGCATTGCCAGGAGAGCCCCGAAAAGCAGGGCGTCGAATCGGCAGACCAGAAGAAAATAGGCAAATTTTTTGGCAGCGAGCCATCGTAACGCGGCTGCCGCGACACAAATCAAAACGGCGACGATAACGATGCCGCGGCGGGAGAGGCGCAACACCACCGGGGCCCACAGCAGATAAAAGTACTCCTCGATGCTCAGCGACCAATAGGTTTCAGCCGCAACGGCGCAGCTCAGCACCGCTCCAACGTCCCCCATTGGAAGCGAACCACCCAGCAGCGCCCCAAAATGCGCGCTCTTCAGGTGCGCCAGGAACGCCCACGAATAGGGAGGGAGGGCCTGAAGGAATAGGACCTGGGAAACGATGAGCCATTTGAATTCCCAGCGCGACCAATGTTGATAGATCGCTACTGCGATCAGCACGATCGTGACAACGAGATAGGGCGGAAGAATGCGAATAAAACGGCGTGAATAAAAGGTCTTGTAAGCACCCTCTCGCTGCCGCATTCCGAGCAGAATCGTTGTGATGAGATATCCCGAGAGTGTGAAGAAAATATCGACGCCGCTCCAGCCCAATTCTGGAAGGCGTCCGGCAAGCCTTGCAAATCCGGGGTAGTGGCAGCCAAGGACAAGGAGAATCGCAATCGCGCGAATCCCGTCAAGCTCCAGGATTCGTGAACTTGGGCGGCGCGAGGGGGGCCCGGTTCGCGACGACTGAGCAACGAGTGTTGCCATACCAGTGCGAGTTTACACGCGGGGCCTGACCAGCCCTGATAGTACCTAAGGGCATGCCGACGTTACTGCAGCTTGACGTTTGCGCTGTGATCCACCGCAACGCGTTTGCGGCGGCTCAGCACGGAACTGCGTCGCCGCCGCCGCCCGCTCGCGTGATCGATCTTCTTCCAGAACGCAGCGAAGTAATCGACGGCGGAGATGATGGAGACGATTGCCATCCAGTAGATGGCTGTCATTGCGATCAGGTGAACACCAACGACGAACCAGCCGAAGTTCCAGTAGTCCCAGCGATGATTGAGAACGGCTGCGACCACGCTGACTATCTGGATCACTGTCTTTAGCTTGCCAATTTTGCTGGCCTCAATCGTAAAGCCTTCAGTGGCTGCAATGGAACGCAAGCCGCTCACCAGAAACTCGCGCCCGATCACCAGCACTGCAATCCACGGCGGCACGATGCGCGGGTTATAAGAGACCAGCACAATGTACGCCGCGGTCACCATCAGCTTGTCGGCGAGCGGGTCCAGCAGCATCCCCATCGTGGTGATCTGCCCGCGCCTGCGAGCGAGATAGCCGTCCAGGCCATCGGTGATCGACGCCAGGATGAACACCGCCGACGCGATAAGCTCCTGCTCGCCGTGCGTGTGGTACGGGAACTTCGGGCTCAAGATCCAGATGAGCACCGGAACACAGCCGATACGGCTCAGCGTTATGGAATTGGGCAGGTTCACGTGTGCATGCCGCTGCGCGCATCGATGCAGCGTTCGCTGCGCGCCAAACACTGCCATTCTCCCACATCCGGTCGTGACCCGGCAGCCTTCGAAGTTTCAGCTCTGCTCCGGTTCCACGGACTCTGTCGGGTGTTCTTTGAAGCGGTACATTTTGCGTCCGCAGTTCCGGCAAACCCACGGATAAAGCCCGTAGATCGTAAGAATCCAGCGCTCCCACAAACCCACGCGATGGATCCGCTGGAACCGGCGTTGGCCGCAATCAGGACAGGCTCGCAAACTTTCACCTCAACGATGCGTCACGACTGCGGTCCGGCAGCGAACCACGATCTATGCGTACATTCCTCTTTGCTTGGTTGTGTATGCCACGCGATCGATCGCCAACATATAGGCTGCAATGCGGTTGTTGACGCCGTGCTGTACCGCATATTGCAACACATCGTTGAAGCTGTCCACCATTATTCGGTCCAGTCGCTGGTTTACCTCCTCCTCGCTCCAGAAGTAGCCCATGCGGTCCTGTACCCACTCAAAGTAGCTGGTGGTGACCCCGCCGGCGTTGGCCAAGATGTCCGGGACGACAAATACGCCCTTGTCCTGCAGGATGTCGTCGGCGACCGTCGTCGTAGGGCCGTTCGCTCCCTCGACGAGGATGCGCGCTCGAACCCGCTCGGCGTTGCGGCTGGTGATGACGTTCTCGGTCGCGGCCGGGATCAGGACGTCGCACTGCATCGTCAGGAGCTCGTCTTTGTCCGCCGCCTCGGCGCCCTTGAAGCCGTGAATCGAGCCGTGCCGCGCCTTCCACTCCAGCAGCTCGCTGATGTCCATCCCGTTGGCGTTGAACAGCGCGCCATCGTACTCGCCAATGCCGATAATCTTGTAGCCCTTCTCCCATAGCAGGTGGGCGGAGTTCGAACCCACATTGCCGAAGCCCTGCACGATCACCTTCGTCGATTCCGGCGACATGTTCAGGTGCTTGAGCGCCTGGTCGGTGACTACGCTCACGCCGCGGCCCGTAGCCTCGCGGCGCCCACGCGATCCGCCCAGGCTCACGGGCTTGCCCGTGACGACGCTGGTCACGGTCTGGCGCATGTGCATGGAGTAGGTGTCCATGATCCAGGCCATCGTCTGTTCGTTGGTGTTCACGTCGGGCGCCGGAACGTCCTTCTCGGGCCCGATGAATTCAATCAGTTCAGCGGTGTAACGGCGGGTCAGCCGCTCCAGCTCACCCTGGCTCATGCGGCGCGGATCGCAGATCACGCCACCCTTTGCTCCGCCGAAGGGAATGTTCACCACTGCGCACTTCCAGGTCATCCAGCTCGCCAGCGCCCGCACCTCGTCCAGACTCACGTCCGGTGCGTAGCGGATTCCGCCCTTGCACGGCCCGCGCGAGGCCGAGTGCTGCACCCGGTAACCCGTAAAAACTTCGATGGTTCCATCATCCATTCCCACCGGAATATGCACGATGATCTCGCGCGATGGATATTGCAGAACCTTCCAGATACCAGCATCCAGATTCAACTTCTTTGCAGCCAGATTGAACCTTGCCGCCTGCGCCTCCCATGGATTGGTCTCTTGTTCAAGAGAAATCGGAGCCGTTGCCTCTGCTGTGACCATGCCTGCTTCTTTCTGAGTCCCGAGCCTGTTTGCTGCAGTCCTCGCGTTAACGGAATCCGGGCGAGCTGTCAGCGCTGCTCCTCCGGGCACCAGTTTCTCTTCGGCCATCGCTCCTCCTCCATGTTGTTGGCCCACGTCTTGTATGACGCGACCCACACTCTACAGGAGCGACGTCAATACCGTCTTCCAACCTGAATTCGAGGCCGATTTTGGCCGAACCCCCTCCAAACTCGGGGTCCCCGGCGAGCGTTTTTTGCTCGATGGGGTGATCCAAACCCGGGGTCCCCGCCGGGCGTTCTTTGCCCGGAGGGGTGGAAACCCGGCGATTCTAGGCCCCCGTTCGTTGCAGTGGCAATGACCCGAGCACCCTGTCAGGCACCCTCATTTTGGCTACTGCGGTACCCTCATATCGATGCCCTCTGCGCGCACACTGACGACCCCCAACCTCAACCAGTTCACCGAGCTCGCGCGCACCCACACCCTCGTCCCGGTCACCCGCACCGTGCCAGCCGACCTCGAAACCCCGGTGTCGGCCTTCCTGCGCGTCGCCGCCCATGAGCCCGAGGCCTTCCTGCTCGAATCAGTCGAGGGCGGCGAAACGATCGGCCGCTACACCTTTATCGGGATCCGGCCGTTCCGCACCATGACTGCCGCGAACGGCCAGATCACCGATGCGCTCAGCGGCGCAGCCCCCGTGACCCGTCCTGGTGACATCTTCGCGGAGCTCAAATCCGCGCTCGCCGGCCACACCCCCGCCCGCCTGCCCGGCCTTCCGCCCTTCACCTCCGGCGCCGTCGGCTTCTTCGCCTACGACATCGTCCGCCAGATCGAAAAGCTGCCCACCCTGGCGGCCGACGAACTCCACGTCCCCGACGCTCATCTCATGTTCTTCGACGAGGTCCTGGCCTTCGACCACGTCCGCAAGGCCATCCACCTCATCGTCACCGCCGGCGCCCGCGGGCGAATCGATAAGGCCGCTTACGCCGACGCAAATGCACGTCTCGATCGCCTCGAGTCTCTCCTCGAAGCCGCGCTCACGAAGCCTGCGTACGATCCCATTGATGAGCCTCTCGATCTGACGCACCGGACCGAACGCCAGGACTTCCTCACCGCCGTCGACACTGTCAAGGAGTACATCCGCGCTGGGGACGTCTTTCAGTGCGTCCTTTCACAGCGCTTCGATTGCACGCCAGGCGTTGACCCGTTCGAAATCTACCGCTCGCTGCGCATCGTCAATCCGTCCCCCTACATGTACTTCCTGCGCTTCGACCTCGCACAACAGGGAAGCGATCGAACCTGCCACATCGTCGGCAGCTCGCCTGAACTCCTCGTGCGCGTGAAGCGCGAAGAGACCGGCAGCCGCGTTGAATACCGTCCTATCGCCGGCACGCGTCCCCGCGGAGCCACCGAGCGCTGCGACCGCAAGAATGAAGAGTCCCTCCGGGCCGACCCCAAAGAGGTCGCCGAGCACGTCATGCTCGTCGATCTCGGCCGCAACGACCTGGGCCGCGTCAGTGAATTCGGTTCGGTCCGCGTGAAGGACCTCATGTTCGTCGAACGTTACTCGCACGTCATGCATCTCGTCAGCGCACTCGAGGGCACACTCAAGCCGGAACTTGCACCGATAGATGCCCTCCGCGCCTGCTTCCCCGCAGGCACCCTCTCGGGCGCGCCCAAGATTCGCGCCATGGAAATCATCGAAGAGCTCGAACCCGCACGCCGCGGCGTCTACGGCGGCGCCATCATCTACGCCGACTTCTCCGGCAATCTCGATTCCTGCATCGCCATCCGCACGCTCTTCATGGACGGCGAGCGGGGGTACATCCAGGCCGGCGCCGGCATCGTCGCCGACTCCGTCCCGGAGCGCGAAGAGGAAGAGTGCCGCAACAAAGCCGCCGCGGTCGTCCGCGCCATCGAGCGCGCCCGCTCGGCCTAGCCAGCATCTGTCTTACCACCGATGCTGTCATCCTGAGGGAAGTCTGGCGAGTTGTTGCGCCGGAAAAGCCGAAGTGCGATCAGGCCCCTTACTCCGACTCCTCCTCATGCAGCGCCCACCACACTCCGCCGATCACCTGTGCCACACCGATCGCCCGCGTCAGCCCCGGCCGCTTCGACAACCCCTGCATCACTGTCTGCCACAGCAGCGGGCCCTTCTTCCACGCTTTGGCATCGTTCCGCGGGTTCACCAAAGCCATGATGCCGTCGCCGATCAGCACCATCGCCATGAAATGCTTCGCTCGTTTCGGTTCTCCCAGAAACATACAGACTAAGACCGCATTGTGGGCGCACTCGTTGTCTGCGAGCGGCTGCAAAACCCGGTTGACGCGAACTCAGTGCCGGCCTACATTATGGCGGCCCTCCTTTGTACCTCTGGCCGCGTTGTGAACACCTCACTTCAGGAGTTTTGCCCATGCCCCGCGCTTTTTATCCCATCTGTCTTGCTGCCCTCACACTCACGGGCATCCCCATGCTCGCCCAAAGCCCATGGAACGGCACATGGAAGCTCAACCAGGCCAGGAGCCACATGACCGGCGACACACACACGCTCACAAAGTCCGGGAACAAGTATCGCTACAACGGCGGTAGCGTTGGCTATGACTTTGCCTGCGATGGCAAGGACTATCCGACCATTGGCGGCGAAACCGTTAGCTGTAAAGAAACCCCAACAACCCTCGATAGCACGTACAAGCAAAACGGCAAGCTCGAGCAGACGATCAAGCGTCAGCTGGATTCCGGCGGGAACAGCTACATCGGCACTACTACCTATATGATCCCTGCCGGCGGCACCTCCGTCACCAAAACAACGTTCACCCGCGTAGGGCAGGGAACCGGGATGGCGGGCACATGGAAGTCCACCTCAACCTCCAGCAATCATGTCGGGACGTTCACCTTCCAGGTGAGCGGAAACTCGATGCACGTCGACGTGCCCGAAGAGCATGCGACCTGGGACGGCAAGCTGGATGGAACTCCGGCGGCTGTGCACGGTCCCGATATTCCTGACGGCCTCATGATCAGCGAAAAACTGGAAGGCTCGAAAAAGATGGTCGGTGAAGTGAGCATGGGCAGCAAACATGTCGGACACTCTGAGGACACGCTCAGCGCCGATGGCAAATCCTTCAGCGAAATCAACTGGGATCCAGCCAAACCGAACGAGAAACAAACCTACGTCTACGAAAAGCAGTAGGCCGCGTCTCACGCACAAAAATGCAAATGCCGGCCTCCGAAGAGGCCGGCATTGCACTTTTTGCCAAGCGGGTAGTGCTGTCAGTTACATGCTGCCTGTCGGGGCGGGCGCGGCAGATGCCGTTTCGCCATTCTGGCCGCCGCTGATGCCCTGGTTCACGACGATCGTTACGACCACGCGCCGGTTCTGCGCCTGCCCGCTGCGGGTGTGATTGCTCGCAACCTGCTCCGTGGTTCCCATCGCTGCGGGCGCGAGAATCCGCGTCAGAGGAACACCTGCCTGCTGGATGATCGTAAGCACGTTGTCCGCACGCTCGCTGCTCAGCCGCTGATTCAGTGCCGGCGAACCAACCTTAGACGCATAACCCTGCACCTCGATCATGGCGCCCGGAGTATCGGCAGCCTGCTTCACGAAGTCCGTCAGCTCTTCCTTGTACTTCCTGTTGACCGCAGACCGTCCATTCGCAAACTGAACCGTATACGTTCCCTTGGTCGCGTACTGGTCCAGCGTTCCGATGCGCGTGTTCGTCTGTCCAATGGCCTGCGTGTTCTGTCCCGTGGCCTGAACATTCGCCGCCAGTCCCTGCTTCGTCGCGTCGATGTCTGTCCGCGCCGATGCGAGTTCCGACTGGCCCTGCTCGATATCCCTGCGATCGCTGCGAAGCTGATCCTGCTGCGCCGCAACCTTCTCGTTCACAGGATTCAGGCCCGCATCAATCTGCCTCGCCGTGTTGTATGCGCCGCTCGTGAACTCAACCTTCCTCGCGATTAGCTGGTGATCGGGATCGTAGGTTCCGTCGACCTTAACCTTCAGGCCAGGTACGAGCTGCGTAATCGCCAGGTCCTTGTGGCTCCATCCCAGGAAGCCGCCCTTCTCGGTCGCCTTGGTGTCGTTCTGCAGAAGCACGGTGACACGCGGGCTGTCCGGCGTTCTCACCAGCATGGTGGAGCCGTCTCTTCCGATAATGAGCCCCTCGACAACCGCATGCTGACCGCTCGGTACGCCCTGGGCAGTTGTCTGCGGAACGCTCGGTGCACTTCCTGCATCCTGAGCATTGGCTGCCACACCCATTGATGCGAACATGGCCAAAGACATCGCCAAGCCGGTAGTTCTGATTCCACGCTGAATCTTCATGAATTCACTCCTTTTGTTTAGCTGACGGGCCAGCGGCCTCCGAACATCCATTTATCGCGACCGTCTCTCCGCTACGTCGCCCATGCAGGCGTCGCGCGGAAGCTTTCGGTTGGACGTAACAATCGGAAAAAGGCGACCAAAGTGGTAGCGCAAGAAAAAAAAATTGTGATATCAGCAAATCGGTTTTCACTCGAGCAGCTTGGAAGAAGCTCCGCACAAAGCACGTAAAATGAAGGAATGCACTCAGTTATCTGCTGAGGCCAGAGGATTTCCGCATTCATGTCTGTCATTCTTGAGCACCTTCCCGTCGGCCAGAAGGTCGGCATCGCCTTCTCCGGCGGCCTTGACACCAGTGCCGCGCTGCACTGGATGAAGATCCACGGCGCGCACCCCTACGCCTATACCGCGAACCTCGGCCAGCCCGATGAAGAGGATTACGATGCCATCCCGCGCAAAGCCCTCGAATACGGTGCTGAGAACGCGCGCCTCATCGACTGCCGTGCGCAGCTTGTCCGCGAAGGCATCGCCGCGCTGCAGTCTGGCGCCTTCCACATCTCCACTGCGGGTGTGACGTACTTCAACACCACTCCCATCGGCCGCGCCGTCACCGGAACCATGCTGGTTACTGCCATGCAGCAGGACGACGTCAACATCTGGGGCGACGGTTCGACCTTCAAGGGTAATGACATCGAGCGCTTCTACCGCTACGGCCTGCTCGTCAACCCCGGCCTCAAGATTTACAAGCCCTGGCTCGACTCCGCGTTCATCGACGAGCTCGGCGGTCGCGCCGAGATGTCAGCCTTCATGCAGAACGCCGGCTTCGCTTACAAAATGTCCGCGGAGAAGGCCTACTCAACCGACTCCAACATCCTCGGCGCTACGCATGAAGCGAAAGACCTCGAACACCTCTCGACATCCATGAAGATCGTCGCCCCCATCATGGGCGTCGCCTTCTGGCGTGACGACGTCGCGATCAAGCCCGAAGAGGTTACCGTGCGATTCGAAGAAGGATGGCCGATCGCACTCAATGGCAAAGAGCTGAAAGACCCCGTCGAGCTAATGCTGGAAGCCAATCGCATCGGCGGCCGCCACGGCCTCGGCATGTCCGACCAGATCGAGAACCGCATCATCGAAGCAAAATCGCGCGGCATCTATGAAGCCCCCGGCCTAGCGCTCCTCTTCGCCGCCTACGAGCGCCTCATCACCGGCATCCACAACGAGGACACCATCGAGCAGTACCGCGAGAACGGTCGCAAGCTCGGAAGGTTGCTATACCAAGGAAGGTGGTTCGACCCGCAAGCCATCATGCTCCGCGAATCCGCACAGCGCTGGGTCGCCAAGCCCGTCACCGGCGAGGTCACCCTGGAGCTCCGCCGCGGCAACGACTACTCTATCCTCAACACCACCTCGCAAAATCTCACCTTCCACCCCGAGCGCCTCAGCATGGAGAAGACCGACTCCGCTTTTTCTCCACGTGACCGCATCGGTCAGCTCACCATGCGCAACCTCGACATCACCGACACCCGCGCCAAACTCCTCACTTACGCCGACACCGGCCTCATCACCCTGCCGAAGGGCAATGAGATGCCCAAGCTGAAAGGCGACAAAGAGTAATGCTCTTCGGTATTACAGCGAAGGCCGGCGATCTCGCCGGCCTTTGCCTTTCTTGTTTGTCATTCCCGAAGGGAATCTGCGTTTTGAATAGCCTTCATCCCCAATAAAACTCCACCACCTGCTCCACCTCCGGATGCAAAACTCCTTGCCACCGGGCACGTATGCGCCGCGCGCTCCAGTTTCACCTGATCTTCCGCACCGAGCGCCTTCGGCATCTTGATCCTCACCGTCAGCCGTGCAATCTTTCTCGGCGCCGAGCTCGTCATCTCTTTCTCGACCACAGCCGTCGCGCCCTTCATATCGAGATTCAGCGTCCGCGCCAAAATCCCCATCGTTGTCAGCATGCAGCTTCCCAGTGCCGTCGCACACAAATCCGTAGGCGAAAAGCTTTCACCGCGCCCCTGATTGTCCTTCGGCGCGTCAGTAAAAAGTTCAGTCCCAGACGGCCCGTGCACTGTCTTGCAGTGCAGATCTCCCTGATACTCCAATTGAATCGAAACCATGTGTCTTCCTCTCAGCGTGTACTCGTGAGTTAATCTAATCAGAAATCTAAAGCGACCCGCGCAAAAACGCATGGCGAAGAGACCCATACCTCCGACGATCGACCAATACCTTCGCCAGCGCCTCACGCCCGTTGAAGGCGCCATCCCGCAGATCCCCGGCATCGAGATGTACGGCAACTCGATGCCTGCCGGCACCGTCGGCGGCGACCTCTTCGAGTACATCAACTTCCAGCAGCGTTACGATTTAGACGCCCGCATCAAGCGCGCCGAGCTCCTCGCCAAGGAGTTCCTCGAACCGCTCCCTCCCGGTGTTCCTACGCGCAACTCCGTCGACGACCACGTCCAGTGGCTAAAGGGGACCGAAGGCTACCAGCCCGACATGGAAGCCGCGTACCGCTTCGCGAAGAGCTCCGAGCAGATTCGCGTTGCAGAAGATCTCCCTGAGCTCTACTCCACCGCCGGTATCCTCATCGTCGACGCCCAGGGCCACGGCATCATCTCCGCCAAAATCGCCTCCACTGTTCACGACACCTTCCACGCTCTTCTCCTGGACGAACTGGACCAGTACGGAAAGACAACGCCGGAGCTCTTCGAAAAGCTGAACCTCCGCCTCGCTCTCTCCGTCTCCGCGCGCAATGCGCTCGGCATGACCGAAAAAGAACACTCCCGCGAGGTCGCGACGCTGCTCTACGGCGAAGTCCACCCTGACGGCTCCTTCCGCTTCGCAAACTTCGGCCATCCCCCGCCGCTCGTCTTCTCCGCAGAAACGTCGACGCTCCTCAAGCTAGACGAAGACCAGATGGCGCAGTTCCTCGCGCTCGGGCTGCAACTGCCCGCAGATCACCCGGACCGCCGCAAGTACTTCTCGCTCGCTCTCCGCAAACGGCCGTTTACATCCTCTGACGTCGCCGAGATCACGCTGAATAATCCCGGCGACATGCTCGTCCTCTACACCGACGGAGTCTACGACGGCAGCGACGAGCACGCGCGAGGGCAACTCGAATCAATTCTTCGCGAACACCAGCACGGGACCGCGCGCGAAATCTGCAACGTCCTCATGGACTATGCCATCGCTCAGGATGAGCTGCTCCGTCAGAGCGGCGATGAAGCCCTCATCGATGACAAGACCGTCTTCCTCGTCAAGCGAACGGAATCGAACTGAATTGCAGCACAGCCGAAAAGGACGTGAGAGTGGTTCAACGGAGAGAGTTTCTTAAGGCAGCCGGCGCCTTCGCCGTCACTGCAGTCGGCACGCCCCGAAACCTTATCGCACAATCGATTCCCGAAAACGAATTTCAATTTTCTTCCGGAAGCATCGAGGCAGAACTGTTGGCAAACGCGCCGGAGTTCAAAAGCCTCAACATCGATGGCTTGGGGAAGGGAAGGCGCGGAGCGAACATCGTCTCGAACACCAGTGGCGGCGGCTTTCGCTCATCCGCCTCCACCACCGGTACCACTCGCCGCATTGAGTATCGCGTCACACAGGCCGGTCCCAACACCACTCCCGCCTGGACCATCGAGCTCTCTCCGAATCGCATCATCCTCACCTCGCAATGGTCGCCCGAGTACCAGCCCACGCGCTTTACCTTCCGCTTCAATCTGAACTCCGTGCACAGCACCGTTCTCGGTCTCTTCCAGCATGACGGTCTGCTCGCCACACCCGCACTCATGCACTTCCCGGGCCAGGGCTCCATGCGCCTCACCTCGAGCGTTCCCGAGTTCGCACTCACCTATGTCTCTAACCGCCCGCAGCAGACAGCGATGCTCACGCTGCCCGGCGCCACCTTCGAGCACAAACGCATCGTCTACACACTGGACGTCACCGCCATCTACCCCGCACTGCCGGGCATCGAAGACGAACGCTTCGACGCCTTCCGCCGCAACTGGCTCGACGCCCTCCAGCTCAACCCTGAACTCCAGGCCCTGTCGAACAACACCGCCAGTGACAGTTGCGCGTTCTGTTACTACGAATTCGCCGACATCGCAGAACTCACGCCTCCGCTCGCTGAAGGACTCACCGCGCTCGACGTCGTGCGCCAGACGCTCGACCGAATGCTGGCAGGCGGCTGGGCCTACGGTCTGCCTGCAATTCCTGATCGCCCCAGCGTCACCTCCGACACCTATCCCTCGATGATCATCGCCGCCGCAAACTGCGTGCGCACGGGCAAGAACGACGAGTGGCTCGACGCTAACTACCACGGCATTCGCGACTGGATGGAATCTCTTCTCGCCACCGACGTCACCGGCAATGGCCTCGTCAAGTTCGGCCTCAGCGGAAACTCGAACTCCTGGGGTGAGATGGGCTTCCCCAAACTGCGGCCGTCGAACTGGTGGGACACCATCGGCTTCGGCTACGAAGACGCCTACGCCAACGCGCTCACCTATCGCGCACTTCACGACATGGTCATGCTCGCCCACAAGGTCGACAACACCGCCGACGCAACGCGCTACACCCGCGCCGCAGAAAAGCTGCGCAGCGTCTTCTACGACCACTTCTACAATCCCGCAACCGGCGTTCTCGGCGGATGGCGCAGCGAAGACGGCGAGCTCCACGACTATTACTTTCTCTGGGTCAATGGCATCGCCATCCACTACGGCCTCGTCGAAAAGCCGCAGGCCAACGCCATCATGGACAAGCTCCTCGCCAAGATGCGCGAGGTTGGCTACGACAAGTTCAGCATGGGCCTGCCCGGCAACCTCATCACCGTCGCACTCAAGGATTACGTGCACCGCACCAAGGATGGACGTTACGGCGGCGGCGTGCTCCCTGACAACTCTGACGGCTTCCAAAACTACGAAAATGGCGGCGCCACCGGCGCTTATGCGTTCTTCACCCTGGCCGCACTCTATGACCTCGGCCGCAAGGAAGAAGCCGATCGAATCCTATTCCCGATGCTCAAGACCTATGGCGATTGTGGCTTCGAAGGAAAGGACGCCAAAGGCCATTCCAACGACTGGCGCCGCTGGGACGGCACCGCTGAGGGCTATGAAGGTCTCCTCACCGACGACTACTATGCCCTCCTCGCAGTTCCGCTGCGCCAGAGAGAGATCCTTTGGACCCGAGGCTATCGTCCCGTCAACACCTGAGCTGCGCGGCCCAGTCGCCGCGTAAAATCAGAGCAGCGATGATCTTCGTCCTCGACAACTACGATTCCTTCACCTACACCCTCGTCCAGTACATCGGCGAGCTGGGTGAGTCGGACATCGTCGTAAAACGCAACGACGAGCTCACGCCCGACGACATCATCGCGCTGCGCCCCTCGCGCATCCTGCTCTCACCCGGCCCCTGCACCCCGCAGGACGCCGGCATTCTCATCCCACTCATTCAGCGCCTCGCCGCGCTGCCTGCCGCCGAACAGATCCCCACGCTCGGCGTCTGCCTCGGCCACCAGGCCATCGGCGCAGCCTTCGGTGCAGAGGTCGTCCGCGCCCCGCAGCTCATGCACGGCAAGACGTCCGCCATCGAGCACGACAATCGCAGCGTCTTCCGCGACCTTCCGCAGCCCATGACCTGCACGCGCTACCACTCGCTCATCGTTCGCGAAGACTCTATCCCCGACGAGCTCGAAATCTCCGCTCGCGTCGCGTCCGGCGCACCAGACCCCGGCACCATCATGGGCCTCCGCCACAAAACTCTCCCCATTGAAGGCGTTCAGTTCCACCCCGAGTCAGTCCTCACCGACCACGGCAAGCACCTCATCGCAAACTTCCTTAAGCAATAGCCACACCTGCGCTCTGGCTCTTCCCTCTGGACGCCGCAACAGAGCGAGCCCATAGTGCCGGGCTCACTCCGCCACGCTCGTGTCAGGCGCTCGTTGCTCCGGCTTGTCCCATGTTGATGGTCACCCCTTCGCCAGCCCGCTTCTGCATCGCCTGTACTGCATTGTTGATCCCGCTCTGCAGCGCGCTCCGTACGCCTCCATCTTCGATGTTCTTGATCGCTTCATTCACCGACGCCACCAGCGAAGCGTCGGCCACCAGCCACTGGTAGTTGACGGGGCCCGGGCCTTTTACGATCTTGATCGGGTACACATAAATCGGAATGTAGAAACAGTGCCGCTTTCCGTTAATGTAGAAACAAATCTCCATTACGTTCACCTCAACAAGATTTGGGCCGAAGTACGCAACGAAATATCACCCGTGATGGCCGTAGTCAACCGGACAGTTCGCGCTTTTTTCGGTCTGGCGCACAATCCCGCGCATCTCGCCAACAGCGTCGGATTTCGACCAAAACACTCCATCCCCGCACCTGCATCTTCCCCTTTGCTTCCATCCCTGCATCCGGCACCCCGCGCGCACCTCTCGCTGCGGTAGCCTGTTCGGGACCCATGCGCTCCTTCGCCCTCGCTGCCACGTTCGCCCTGGCCACCTCCGCGGTTTCTCAGCAGCCCCCACCCGCCGGGGTCCCCGCGCAGATTGCTCCACGGGGCGGCGCCTCCATGGGCACCGTCCCCACCCGCGACGCCCTCGTCACCGGCGGCCTCGAAGTCCACGGTGACTCCGCCCGCTTGCTCACCAACGCCAGCATCACCGCCTACGACCACCCCGCCGCCATCTCGCTCGCCCGCGGCGGCGAGGTCCTCGTCTGCTCTACGAGCCAATTCCATCTCCTCCATTCGGGCACGGAGAACTCTCTCCTCTTCGGCCTCGACCGCGGCGCCATCGAACTACACACCGACTCGTTTCCGCAAGATGTCATCCTCACGCCCGATATCCGCTTCACCCTCGAGCACCCCGGCCACTTCGACCTCCGCCTCCGCGTCACGCCCAACGGCGACACCTGCGTCGAGAACGCGGGCGCCACCGCTCCCGTCCTGATTCTCGCGGACCCGTTCTCCGATGCCAGCTACCGCCTCATCCCCGGCCAGCACGTCCTGTTCGAGCACGGTAGCCTCCGCGAGGTCGTCGACAACGAGCGCTCTCCCTGCGGCTGCCCGCCCGCTCCCGCTCCTGTCCAGCAGGTAGCCGCCACACCGTCTAACCCGAGCCAGCCCACCACACCCGCCACCGCAGCCGCGCAGCACCCCTTCCCCGCCGCCACCAGCGAAGGCCTCGCACCGGCCCCACCGCCTGCCAATTCCGAGCCCGCCGGCGAGAAGCACACTCAGGTCGCCACCGTTCTCAGCTACGACGCCGCCCATCCCAACGCCATCCCGCCCAGCGCCGTCGAACCCCCCGCTCAGACCGCCACCAACCCGACCGCCGGCTCGCCCACGGGAACAGGCACCGGCACCTCCGCCTCATCCACGCCGCCGCCCACCCCGCCTGGCGCCCACGACCTCGTTCACGCCCTGGGCCACTTCTTCCATAAGCTCTTCCATCCTAAGAGCAACACACCTTCAAAGCCGTCATCCTGAGCCGTTAGCTAAAGAGCTCTGTATTTCCCGGTGCGGCGACCCAGAGGTCCCCACCATTTACAATGAAATCTGTAGGGCCGCGCCTCTCGCCGCCCCGTTAATCCACTCAAAGTTCAGGAGTTCCTTTTATGGCGATTCCCGCCACGCAGATGCGCCCCGGCATGATCATCAAATTCAAAGACGACCTCCACCTCGTCTTCTCGGTCGAGCACCGCACTCCCGGCAATCTGCGCGCCTTCATCCAGGCCAAGCTGCGCAACGTCCGCACCGGCTCTATGTTCGTCGAGCGTTTCCGCTCCCCTGACCCCATCGAGCGCGTCATCGTTGACGAAATCAAAATGGAGTACCTCTACAACGACGGCGATGACTACTACTTCATGGACCAGGAGACCTTCGAGCAAACCCATCTCAAGCGCGACACGCTGGGCGACGCCGTCGAGTACCTCACGCCCAACCTGCTCATCTCCGTAAGCATCCATGACGGCAAGCCCGTCGGCATCGAGCTCCCCACCGTCGTCGAAATGACCGTCGTCGAAACCGAGCCCGGCATCAAGTCCGCCACCGCCAGCTCCGTCACCAAGCCCGCCACCACCGAAACCGGCCTGGTCGTCCAGGTCCCGCCCTTCATCAACGAAGGCGAAAAGATCCGCGTCGACACCGCCGAAGGCGCTTACATGTCCCGCGCGTAATCCGCGTCGTTGCTCTTGTTGTTGTCTTTGTCCTTGCTTTTCTGTTTGTCATTCCGAGGCGCAGCCGAGGAACCTGCTCTTTTGCAAGGCGCACCTCAGCTTTCTACATACACAAACGCCCCTGCACAGCGCAGGGGCGTTCCTTTTTCTTCGCAATTAGTACATCAGATCGGACACATACAGAATGTATCCAGTGTTCGGGTCATAGACGATCACGTACCCGTCCCAGTAGCCGGCCGCGTAGCCATACGGGATTGGCGGCAGACTTCCCCACGCCCCCGGAGGAACCGGCGAGAAAAATCCGATGTCCTCGTACGGAAGATAACCGCCTATCCGGAACACCGGACGGCGTGCCCGGTCTATCCCGCGTAAGCGGCTGGAATAGTAGCGCCGCAGACTATCGCGGTCGTTTGCCCGGAAGTTATAGGATGGCCGGTTCGCCGGTGGCCGCCCCCACTGCTGTGGCCGGTTTCCGTTCCTGTACTGCTGTTGACCCCGATTGGGCTGCTGCGTGTTCTGGTGTTGATCTCCACGCTGCTCGTGTTGGTCGGGCCGGTACTGCTGGCCGCTTTGCTGTTCGCCGCGGTACTGCTGTTGCCCTCGGTCGGTTCGCTGCTGCGTGTTCTGGTGCTGATCTCCACGCTGCTGCTGTTGATACTGCTGCTGTGCGTTCCGTTGCTGAGGTTGCTGCTGCTGGTACTGCTGCTGCTGCTGCTGCTGACTCTGCTGTCCGCCTTGCTGCTGCGGCGGCCGATACTGTTGTTGGCCATTGTGGCCGCCGGTCTGATCTGCTTGCCGCTGCTGTCCGTTGGCCTGGTGTTCGTTCGGCCGCTGCTGCGGGTCCGTCTGAGCGACTGCGGTACAGGCCACGACGCAAGACCCGATCACAAGTCCCCTGAGGAACATCGTTAAACGTGTACTCATCAAAATCCTCCAAAAAATCCGGTTGCCCATTTAGGCTCCACCTTGTCAGATGCGCAGGAGGGCACTTGCAGTGGCGACCCACAAACAGCGGCCCACCTTGCCTCTCACACAGGCATGCGAGACACTGACCTCTGTCCATGGTTCTTCACTTCCTCATCCGTGGCCGCGTTCAGGGCGTCGGCTTCCGCTGGTTCGTCCATCGCGAAGCCTCCGAACTCGGTCTCCGTGGCTGGGTCCGCAACACCGACGACGGCTCCGTTGAAGTCGTCGCGGCCGGCCCTCGCGAAGATCTCGACGAACTCCGCATCGAACTCCAAAAAGGCTCCCGCGGCAGCCGCGTCGACCGCATCATCGAACACGAGCTCGACGAATCCGAAGCCGCCAACCTCCGCGACTTCGAAATCCAAGGCGCCTGGTAACCCGCTTCGCTTTTCCTCACCCTCACCCCTAACCTTTAACTTCCTCCGAGACCCATGCCCGAAAAACAAATCAACTGCGAGCCCCTCAAAGCGCTCATCCGCTCCGTCCCTGACTTCCCGCGCCCCGGCATCCTCTTCTACGACATCACCACCGTCCTCAAGGACCGCACCGGCTTCGCCCAGCTCATTGACGCCTTCGCCCAGTACTACATCGGCAAGGATATCGACGTCGTCCTCGGCATCGAAGCCCGCGGCTTCATCTTCGGCCCCGCGCTTGCCTATCGCCTCAACGCCGGCTTCGTTCCCATCCGCAAGCCCGGCAAGCTCCCCGCCGCCACTGAAACCGTCAAATACGACCTTGAGTACGGTTCCGACTCGCTGCAGATCCACAAGGACGCCATCCGTCCCGGCCAGCGCGTCATCATCGTCGACGACCTGCTCGCCACCGGCGGCACCATGCAGGCCTCGGTCGAACTCGTCGAACGCCTCGGCGGCAAGGTCGTCTCTCTCGGCGTCGCCATCGAGCTCGACTTCCTCCGCGGCCGAGCCCGCTTCCCCAACCACGACGTCTTCAGCCTCCTCCACTACAACGAGTAGCTGAACGCATGAAGTAGCCTTCGCGTCCTCGGCGGATATAGAACCGTCTATACTCGCAGGGCAGTCGCGTTATCAGGAGCTTCACGCATGGGTAGCTTCTCTGGGTGCTTTTTCGCGATCTTCATCGTCGTCTCCGGCTCCGCGATGGCGGCATCTGCGCAGGTCAATGCGGCAGACATGCACATCGAGGTCATCGTGAGGCCTGCAAGAGTTGCCGATCAGGACAGTCCTCCGCCACCTACTCTGAAGGCCAGCGAACTACGGCTATCCCAGAACGGCCACGAGCTTCCGTTCCACCTGCTCCGCCCTGGCGCTTATCCGCAACACTTGCTCGTCATCACGGCCAGGCAGCTCCGGTGTCTGGCCATCCCGGTACCCGTCATCAAAAGGATGCTCGGCAAGGGATGGGCTGTTCGCGTCGCCGATGCGGAGGGCACTGCAACGGCTGAATTGACCAGCGAGGCTGACCTCCGATCCGCATGCGGCACCATACAACACGTCCCCATACGTGGCCTACTTCAGGACACCGCACAGCAGGACGGGAGGCGCGCAGTGTTGTTGAGCGGAACCGTCACGCCTGAGCTCATTGGGACTCTCCCTAGCATTCCTGAGATCTATTGGGTCGATGGCGGAGTACAGTTGCGTTCAGAATCTCCGCTGCTTCGCGTACCTCAACCAAGCCCTGTCTCTCCGTCGGAGCTTACGGCCACGTCTGCAGGGTTTACGCTCCCCTGTCACGAAGTAGGTGGCAGAATCGCCCCGAATGATCCCTGCAACATCACCGTGGGGACCACCTACCGCAAATCAGGTTTCCGCGGCGGCATAAACCATGAGAAATCCGTCGAAACTGCGCTGAAAGCGATCGACCGCGCTGGCGACCGGTATTACGAAATGACCTTCCATTCCACAGATAACGATCCCGTCGAGCTCGCCCTGCACCACACGGGACCGATGAGCGTGACCGTCACGATGTACTCGCTTCCAAATGCGGCGCCGAACGTTCCGCCGCGCCGTGTCCTCACGACTGGCGATCTGATCGTCCGTCAGCAGTAATAGCTGATAGTTCATAACTGCCGTCCGGGACGATGCCCGTTGCAGCTACCTTCGTGAAAGCATCATCCGATGCCCCACGCCTAGGACGGATGCGCCCCTGCGTCAGCCTCGCTCGGAATCCACGGCATACTAACAGTTGAACGAATTCCAGGAGACTTCCCCATGAAATCCTTCGGCTACGCCGCTGCCTCCCAATCCGCGCCTCTCGCCCCCTGGTCCTTCACCCGCCGCGAGCCCACCCCAGACGACGTCGTCCTCGCCATCGACTACTGCGGCATCTGCCACTCCGACATCCACCAGGTCAACGGCGACTGGGGCAACAAACTCTTCCCCATGGTCCCCGGCCACGAGATCGTCGGCCGCGTCACCGCCGTCGGCTCCGCCGTCACGCGCTTCAAGCCCGGTGACCTCGCCGCCGTCGGCGTCATCGTCGAGAGCTGCATGCACTGCGCCAACTGCCGTGCCGACCTCGAGGTCTACTGCTCTGACGGCGGCGCCCGCGATACCTACAACGCCACCCTCCGCGACGGCTCCCGCACCTACGGCGGCTACTCCGACACCATCGTCACGCCCCAGCACTTCGTCCACACCCTGAAGCCCGGCATCGACCTCGCGGCTACAGCTCCATTACTCTGCGCCGGCATCACCACCTACTCGCCGCTGCGCCACTGGGGCGCCGGCCCCAACAAAAAAGTCGGCGTCGTCGGCCTCGGCGGCCTCGGCCATCTCGCGCTCAAGTTCGCCCATGCCTTCGGCGCGCACGTCGTTCAATTCACCACATCCGAATCCAAAATCGCCGACGCCAAGCGCCTCGGCGCCGACGAAGTCGTCCTCAGCAAAGACGCCGCCGCATTGCAGAAACACGCCGGCACATTCGACTTCATCCTCGACACCGTCTCCGCGCCGCATGACATCGACGCCCTCCTCGGGCTCCTCAAGCTCGACTCCACACTCTGCTCCGTCGGCCTCCCCGACAAGCCCATCTCCGTGCAGCCGTTCTCCCTCGTCGCCAACCGCCGCTCCCTCGCCGGCTCCGGCATCGGCGGCATGAAAGAAACCCAGGAGATGCTCGACTTCTGCGCGGACAACAACATCGCCGCCGACATCGAACTCGTCACCTACGACAAGCTCAACGAAGCCTACGACCGCGTCCTCTCCAACGACGTCAAATACCGCTTCGTCCTCGACAACAAATCCCTCAAGCGGTCATAATCCCCCCAACTCCATCTCATCGGCCCAGGGGAATTTGAGAAATGCATGTTCGTGGATTGCTTCTTGCCGCCGTCCTTGCGTTCGTTCCGCTCTGCAGGTCAGCAGCACAGACACCCTCACCACAGGCAGATCCGTCTGTAACGAGCGCGTCCGAGCTGCATCCGATCCTCGTGGATACGGACAACCTCAACGGAACCAAAGGAGAGGTCGTCCTCTCAATCGATCTCGACAGCAAAGGGGCCGTCACCCACGCAAAAGCGACCTCAGGCCCCAGGGATCTCACCGGCCCTGCGGTCGCCGATGCCAGGATGTTCCGTTACCCAGACCGGGCCAACACATCAGGCTTGGTGCAGCACATTTTCTTCAGGCGCGGTGCAGACGAGATCCGAATGGTAACTCCCAACTACCCGCCCACCGCCGTAGGTGCTCACGCCTCGGGGCTGGTGCAATTGGTGGCGACAATCAACCAGGACGGGCATGTCACCGATGTCACAGTTGTCTCAGGTCATCCGCTCCTTCGTAACGAGGCCGAGAATGCGCTGCGCCAGTGGGTCTTCACGCCTGTGATCCAAAACGGGGTTGCGGTTTCATGTCGCGCAATCGTGAGCTTTAATTTCGACAAAAACCGGTTCCCAAACTAGATCACACCCACAACGCAAACATCGGCGTAGGCGCCGGAAACGTCTTCGGCCTCGCGCCCAGCCGCCCCGTCGCCGCGTCATGCGAGAACACCGTCACACTCCCCGGCGCACCCTGGTTACAGCACACCAGCCACCTCTTCGACGGATCAAACGCGATATACCGCGGCACCTTCCCACCCGAGCTCAGCCGCTGCATCTCCGTCAGGTAGCCACTCTCATCAATCCGCCACACCCTGATGGTGTTCGACCCCTCCCCGCGCGTGCACGAGTACAAAAACCTTCCATCGTCGCTGATCACAACCTCGCACGCCGTCTCGCCCTTCGTGCTCACGCCCTTGTCCAGCGTCGACACCACGCTGTTCTCCCGCAGCTTCATCACCGGTTGGCCTTGCTCAATTCGCCAGTCGTACAGATCGATCGTGCAATCCAGCTCATGAATGCAATAAACAAACTTCCTGTTCGGATGAAACGCCACATGCCGCGGCCCTGACCCCGCACGCGCCTGCACACGAATCGGCACGCGCACATAGTCGCCCACGCCCGGTCCGACAGGGAACACAAGGATCACATCATCGCCCAGGTCGCACGCCAGCACATACCTGTTTCCCGGCGCAATCGTCGCGCAGTGAATATGCGCCGCGTCCTGCCTGTCCGCCACCGGCCCATGCGTCTGTTGCGTGTACTTGAACACCCCAATCGCCTGCGCCAGCGAGCCCGTATTCGTTACGCGAAACGCCGCAAAGCTCCCACCCGCATAGTTCGCCACAAACGCCATCGCACCTGTCGGGTCCACCGACACGTAACACGGCCCATCACCCTGCGACCCCACTTTGTTCAGCGGCGTCAAAGTCAGCGGTCCGCCGGCCGATGCATTCACCTTGAAGCTCGATACCGCCGCGCGCTCACCGCTCACGCCGTCCACCGCATACACCACCGGCAACGACGGATGCTTCGCCAGATACGATGGCCGGTCAGCCTCTCCCGCCAACTCCACCGTCCCTAGCGTCCCCGTCGCCGCATTCCACGTCGCGCGGTACACGCCCTTACCCGCATCGGTTCCCAGCAGCACCCACCGCGAAGCACCGCCCTGCGCCGCCGCCATCCCGCGCAGCGCAAACGGCAGCGCCACCGCCCGTCCCACAAACTGCCGCCGGCTATATCCCACTCAGCTCACCTCGCAGAAAACTGGCAACTGAAAACTGAAAGCACAAACCAAGACCACTTCCGTTGGTGAGCGCCGTCCACCACCTAGAACCTAGAACCTAGAACCTAGAACCTAGAACCTAGAACCTAGAACCTAGAACCTAGAACCTAGAACCTGGAACCCAGAACCTACCGTTCCACTACTCGCTCGCCTGCTTCACCCGGCGGCAGATTCTCGCCAACCGCCAGTCCCATCGTCCCAGCCACCGTGTCCGGCTCGCCCGGCAGCTTGAAGTCCAACTCCGTCGGATGCGCATCCGAGTTCACCACCGGCAGCGCCGGCAGCCTCTCCACCCGGCCATCAATCTCCTTCACCACCGCGCCCACGTGCTCCAGCACCTCGGCCACCGTCATCGTGTAGAACTCGCGGCCGTTGTCATACCCTGTCTCGATCATCTGCTTCAAATACCGGCCCGCCGCCTGGGCTGCAAGATAATCCGTGATCACCTTGCCGTTGCGCCGCTTCTGCTCCACCCACGCCTCATTCGGCATCGCAATCCACAGCGGCCGCCCGTTCACTGCAAAACGAATATCGGTGGCATCGGCGTGCCGGGTTGAAATCGCGACCACGGTGCCCTTCCACACGCAGTGCTGTGGCTCTTCCGTCCAGCGGTCCGTCGCTACAAAGTCTTCATACATGGCACTCTCAAGACTATCGGCCACCCACCCGCCATGCAACTCGCCTCTCCGTAATCATCAATATCAAAATGCCGTCATCCTGAGCCAGGTGCCGTAGCGGATCAGTGGGTATCGCACATGGTAGCGCGCGAGTGCCTTTGCCCTTGCCGTCGCCTTTGTATTTTCCTTTCTGTCTGTCGTCCCACGGGATCTGCTTCTGCCCTTGCCTCGTCGGGGCACGGTTTCAACCGTGCCATCAAGCACCCAAAGCGATAGGGCTTTAGCCCCTGAGGTCACCGTCCACAATCAACCCACCGCGTACGTCATAAACTGTTTCCTGGAATTGCATCCTACGTAGGCCACACCTTCACTCCCGGAGGCCCTCCATGCGTTCCCTGCGAATTCTGTCGCTCGTCCCATTTCTTCTCGCCGCCACAGCTCTCGCCCAGAAAACCCCGCCCTCGGCCAAGGCTCAGGCCGACGTCCTCATCTTCACCAACGGCGACCAGCTCACCGGCCACTTCGAGCGCGCCTCCGGCGGCTCCGTCGTCTTCAAATCCGACATGGCCGGCGAACTCACCATCTCCTTCGACAAAATCAAAGAGCTCCGCTCCGCCGGTAGCTTCTCCATGCTCAAGAAAGGGCCACCCAGCAAGTCCAACCTCGTTGCCCAGGGTCAGGTCAGCGTGGCAGACGGCAACGTCGCCGTCACCGCCGCCGCACAGCCGCCCGTTACCCTTCCCATCAAAGACCTCGGGTATCTCGTCGACACCCCAACCTACGACCGCGAAATCCATCACCAAGCCGGCTTCCGCCACGGCTGGACTGGTTCGCTCACCGGTGGCGCCACCTTTGTCCGCTCCACGGACAACAACACCAGCTTCACCGCCGGCATCGCACTCGCCCGCACCAGTCCCAGCGTCACCTATCTCCCCACCCGCAACCGCACCACCCTCAACCTGATCGAGACCTACGGCAAGGCCGTGTCTCCCATCATCCCGCAGACCGTCCCGCCCTCACCTTCGCCCGTCATCACCAAGACCAGCATCTTCCACTCCGACGCCGAGCGTGACCAGTACTTCACACCGCGCCTCTATGCTCTGGGCGACGTGTCCTTCGACCACAACTTTGCGCAAGGCCTCTCCCTCCAGCAACTCTACGGCGGCGGCATCGGCTGGACGGCCATCCAGACGGCCAAACAGCAGCTTGATTTCAAGGCCGACGTCCACTACGAACGCCAGCAGTTCTTCGTCTCCTCCAGCAACGTGGACCTCATCGGCAGCATCTTCGGCGAGAACTACCACCGCAACCTCCCCCGCAAACTCGTCCTCACCGAGGAAGGAACCTATACCCCTGCCTGGAACCACTCCATGGACTACTCTGCCATGGCCCTGGTCGGCGTCGTTCTCCCCACCTGGAAGCGTCTTGGCATCAGTTTCGACGCCACCGACAACTACCTCAACAACCCATCGCCCGGATACAAAGCGAACTCCTTCCAGTTCGTCGCCGGGGTGAACTACTCGCTCAAATAACCGCACCCTTTGCGTCGTTGCGTCGGGGCACGGTTTCAACCGTCCCGTAAAGACTTACGACAAACCGGGTGGCCTACCCTTTCACGGCTTCATCGTGAAAGGGTGGGGTATCGTTCGTGGTAGCGAACGATAAAACTCCTCGGGTCCGCAACGGTCCCGCCCAGAAACCGATAACCGCCCATCTGTGCGAAATGTTGTCAAGCCCCCACACCGCTCAAACCCGCATAAACACTGGCGAAAATAATGGCAGCCAATTATCTCCAATTTGGTAGAGTAGAAATATAGAAGAAATCAGAAAGGGCCGCTTGAAGCGGTCCTTTCGTTTTCTCCGAGCCAAAACATTCAACCGACCGCAAAATATTCAATCTAAAGATTTTAGAAAGTAAATCTCTGGAATCAATATTTTGCAGCCACCCCCCGCTCGCATCCTCAACAAAACAAAGATCGAGCCAAAACACGGGGGGGAGGGGGGCCCGGCGCGCCCGCGCTCCACCGATGTTCTAATGGAACGATGCGAGCACCTCATCGCTCGCCACGTTCTGTACTGCAGGAGTTTGACCTCGATGGATCTTCGGAAGTTCGCGGCTGGCTGCACCGCCGCACTCGCAGCGGTCCTCATCGCTGCCCCAGCCGCTGCCCAAATCCCCACTACACGCCACGAAACCAATTCCAGCCGCGAGGCTCGCATCCAGCGCACCATCAAGGACACCTACACGCACCGCTGGGAGGTCTTCGGCGGCGGCGCCTACATGCGCTTCCGCTCCGGCGAGTACACGCAGAAGAACAACGAGATCACCTGGAACCTTGCGCCTCACTACTACCTGAACCCAAAGCTCGCCATCCTCGTCGACGCGCGCGGGATGTTCGGGAACGCCAAGCCCCTCCGCAATGACTTCATCTCCAAGAATCCCAACCCGCAGATCAACGAGTACGCCTTCACTGGCGGTATCAGCTACCGCTTCTACTCCAGCCTCCGCTTCGCCCTCAGCGCGGAAGGTTCCGGCGGTATCGTCGACGGTAACTTCTCCGGCGCCTCCAAAGGCCTGAGTTACCAGCAGACAGGCTTCTGGCAGGACGCTGTGCGCCCCGCCGCCGTCTTCAACCTCGCGGGTGACATCAACCTCTTCCCGAACCTCGCCTTCCGCGTGCTCCCCACTTATGTCGTCACGACATTCACCAGCCCCGACGGCGGCTCCGTGCAGAACAACTTTGGCCTCAACGTCGGAATCGTCTATCGCTTCGGCCGCCAGAAGTAACCTTCGCGGCTCCCACCCGAGGCGTACCATAGAGGTATGTCGAAGGGCTGGGAGTCCAAGAACGTCGAAGAGCAACAGGCGCAGAGCGCAGCACCCAGGCCGGAAGGCGACCCTGCTGACGCGGGCTCCGCCGCCCACCGTAAGCGCCGCATTCAGGACCTTGCGATGCAGCGTGAGCGCGTACTCTCCGAGCGCACCTCCAGCCCCCACCGCCGTTCCGCTCTCGAACTCGCCCTTGCCACCATCGAGCGCGAACTCGAACAGCTTGGCTGGTCGATAAAGATGTAGTCAGCGAGTTAGGAGATACAGTCTTTCCTGACTTCCTAACGCCTCACTCCTGACTTTTCTCCCCTAACTTGCCCCTCGTCAGCACGAACGGATTCGCCTGCGCGGTCGGCGTTAGCACGACTTGCTGAATCATCACGTGCGGCGGCCGTGTCGCAGACCACACAATCACATCGGCGATGTCCTCAGGCAGCAGCGGCTCGACGTTCTCATACGTCTTGGCCGCGCGCTCCTCGTTGCCGCGGAACCGCACACGGCTGAAGTCCGTCTTCACCATCCCCGGATCGACGGAGGTCACGCGCACCGGCGTTCCATTCAGGTCCAGTCGCAGGCCGTCGCTGATGAACCGCTCCGCAGCCTTCGTCGCACAGTACACGCCGCCGTTCAAATAAGCCATGTGACCCGCAATCGAACCAAGATTGATCACATGCCCGCTGCCGCGCTCCACCATGCCCGGCACTACCGCCCGCGTCACGTACAGCAACCCCTTTACGTTGGTGTCGATCATCTCTTCCCAGTCCTGAATCTCGTCGAGATACAGCTTCTTGAGGCCGCGGCTCAATCCCGCGTTATTCACCAGCACCTCGACCTGCTTCCATGCGTCCGGCAGCGAGCCGATCGCCTTCTCGACCTTGCTGTTGTCGCGCACATCCAGCGCGAAGAGGTGCACATCTTTCGCGCCGAGATCGCGCAGCTCCTGCTCCATCGCGCGCAACTTATCCAGGCGTCGCGCACACAACAGCAGCTTCGCACCTTCGCGCGCAAACGCCTTCGCGGTCGCCCCGCCGATACCCGCAGTCGCGCCGGTCACAAACACAATCCTGTCTGCCAGAGAGTAGCTCACCAGATTTACCTCGCACTCTTAGAGATACACGAAGACCGCGACAAGTTCATCGCGGTCTCCTGCTTGCGTTTGGGATGTCAAAAGCTACTGCGGAGGATTCGCCACTCCCGTAGGATTCTGCGGGGGCGCCGGAGCACTTGGAGCCGGCGCAGGATTCGGAGCCGGAGCAGCAGTGGCTGCCGGCTGGCCCTCCTGCTGCGTCTGCACGCCGATGGACGCGCCCGAGACCACGAGGTTCACGCGCCGGTTCTGCTGCCGTCCCGCAGAGGTCCCGTTATCGGCAACGAAGTTCGTCGCACCGAAGCCCTGGGCTGTCACGCTACCCTGCTGCACACCGTTCTGCACCAGGAAGTCGCGCACCGCATCCGCGCGGTTTTCGCTGAGAGTCTGGTTGTACGCAGGCGCGCCGGTGGAATCCGTGTATCCCTCCACCTGCACCTTCAGGTTCGGATACAGCGTCAGGATCGTTGCCACCTTCGCCAGACTCACCTGCGCGTTCGGCTTCAGCGTGTACTTGTTCGTGTCGAAGAGCACATCGCCCATGTGCACGATGAGCCCGCGCGCAGTTTCCGTCGTCTCAAGAACGCTGTTCAATTGGGTGCGCAGCTTCTCGCGTGCGTCATTCGCGCTCTGCTGGCTCTGCTGAGCCTGCCGCTGCGCTTCGGCTGCCTTAGCGCGCTCATCGGCCGCTTCCGCTTCCGCGCGAGCACGCGCCGCATCGGCCTCGGCCTTCTGCGCTGCCGCCCGGTCTGCCGCAGCCTGTGCCTGCTGCGCTTCCAGTTGAGACTGCTGCGCCTGCATCTGCGATTGCTGGGCCTGCATCTGGGCCTGCCGTTTGGCCTCCTCCTGCTGGCGCTGATGCTCCTCGTCCTGCTTGCGCAGTGTAGTCAGCCGTGCATCCTCAGAACGCTGCACCGCCTCACGCGCATCCGTGATCTCCATCTGCACATTGCGATGTTTCGAGTCCTGAATCGCCTGCGCGTTCTGGAGGTCGGTCTGGACCTCCTGCATAATGTCCGATGCATCCTTGTTCGCGCCAACCTGCTGTGCGATCCGCTGTGCGTTATACGCCTCAAATAGCGCCAGCGGCACGTGTTCGCGATCCGTCACAGGCATCGGGTTCGAATGCGCGCCTTCCGTATTCGCATAAAGTCCGCGCGGAAGAAGCTGATAGTGAACATTCACCTCTTCCAGCACACCCTGCGTTTTGTCGCTGAACACGTTCTTCAACACAACCACGTCGCTGGGCTGCGAGACGGCGAAGTAGGGCTCAGCAGTCACAATCATGCCGAAGGACTGGAACGAGCTCGTCACATCGAGGCTCGCCTTATCACCCGCGAGTTCAAGCTCCCCCAGGTTCTGCGGACGTCCATCGGCGGAGATTGCCCAGAGCACGTACGTCAGATACTCTTTCCCGAAGCCGTTCGCCGGCGTGAGCCCCGAGAACTTTACCGAGATGTGCGTCTTGCCGGTCAGCGAATCGACCTTCGCGTCGCCATGTGCGTTCGGCATCAGCTCCGTGCCGACGAAGTCCACGTGCGTCGATCCGCGGCGGTTAAGATAGTTCACCGCATCCAGCTCTCGCTGCACCACTTTCACGTGGTAGATATAAACGCCATTCGGTCCCTGCGCCACTACGTTGGCTTTGGTTGCGCCGGGCGCGACGGTGGTCGGATTGGGCTCCTGCGCACGGGCAGTGAAACTCAGGACACACATCAGCGAGAGCGCTGTCGAAGCGATTGCAAAACTCTTCAGTTTGTCGGACATTTTGTTTCGTCTCCTTGCCTTGCCAGGACTCCACACGGCCGGCGCGCGCCTCAACGGACGCTCCCTTCAAGTGCGATGCACACAAAAATAGAAAGGGTGGCCCAAATCTCGGGCCACCACGCGATGATGAAACCTGTACAAAAAGTTGCCTATAGATGCTCTTTGCGTGACTACTGACCCAGAATCGGCACCCCGGCTACCGCCATACTGTGCGCGATCTTTTCCTTCCACTCCTCGGGACCGGTGATGTGCACGCTGGTTCCGTTGCTGTCCACCGCAACGGTCACCGGCATGTCAACGACCTCGAATTCGTAGATCGCTTCCATACCCAGGTCCTCGAATGCGATAAGGGTCGATTTCTTTATCGCCTTGGACACGAGATATGCAGCGCCGCCGATGGCCATCAGGTACACCGCCTTGTTATCGCGAATCGCATCGATGGCTGCAACGCCGCGCTCGGCCTTACCGATCATGCCGAGAAGACCTGTCTGCTCGAGCATCTGGCGCGTGAACTTGTCCATGCGCGTTGCTGTGGTCGGTCCTGCCGGGCCGACGACTTCGCCTCGAACGGGATCGACTGGCCCGACGTAGTAGATGAAGCGATTGGTGAAGTCGACCGGCAGCGTCTCGCCGCGGTTGAGCATGTCGGTGAGGCGCTTGTGGGCGGCGTCGCGGCCAGTGAGCAGCTTGCCGTTGAGCAGCAGCACCTCGCCCGGCTTCCAGCCTGCGACCTCTTCGCGTGTCACAGTATCGAGATTCACGCGCTTGCCGCCATGCGCCTCGTAGGTCATCTTCGGCCAGTTCTCGAGCGACGGTGGATCGAGATACACAGGGCCCGAGCCGTCGAGGACGACATGCGCGTGGCGTGTGGCAGCGCAGTTGGGAATCATCGCGACGGGAAGATTCGCGGCATGCGTCGGCCAATCGAGGATCTTCACGTCGAGCACCGTCGTGAGGCCACCCACTCCCTGCGCGCCTATGCCTAGCGCGTTGATCTTGTCGTAGAGCTCGACGCGCAGCTTCTCGATGTTTGTCTTTGGACCCCGCGCCTTGAGCTCCTGCATGTCGATCGGGTCCATCAGGCTCTGCTTGGCGAGCAGCATCGCCTTTTCTGCGGTGCCGCCAATGCCGATGCCGAGCATGCCCGGCGGGCACCAGCCGGCGCCCATCGTAGGAATCGTCTTCACCACCCAATCGACGACGGAGTCGCTGGGATTGAGCATGACGAACTTAGACTTCGCTTCGCTGCCGCCGCCTTTTGCCGCGACGGTAACGTCAACTTTGTCGCCGGGAACGAGTGACACCTCGACGACGCAGGGTGTGTTGTCTTTGGTGTTTTTCCTGGCGAAGGCGGGATCAGCCAGGATGCTTCCGCGCAGCTTGTTGTCCGGGTCGAGCCACGCCTCGCGCACGCCCTCGTCGCACATCTCCTGCAGCGACATGGTGGCGGGGCCGTCGCCTTTCATCAGGTGGCACTCGAGGCCGAGCTTGATGAAGATGGTGACGATGCCGGTGTCCTGGCAGATGGGACGGTGGCCTTCGGCGCACATCCGCGAGTTGACGATGATCTGCTTCATCGCGTCCTTCGCGGCGGGCGATTGCTCGAGCTCGTAGGCACGCGCAAGGTTCGTGATGTAGTCCACCGGGTGGTAGAAGCTGATGTACTGAAGCGCGGCGCGCACGCTTTCGATGAGGTCGTCTTGCTGTATCGGTTTCATAAAGTCCGTCAATTCTCTATTGTATTCGCGGGTGGCGCGGTGTTCGGCGCCGAGGCTTGTAGAATCGGGCTTTGGACGAAGCCATGAGCGACGCCATCGTAGACATCCGCGGACTGCGCAAGGTGTACACCGGCAAGGTGCCGGTGACGGCTGTGGACGGCATCGACCTGCAGGTGCAGCCGGGCGAACTGTATGGGCTACTCGGCCCCAATGGTGCAGGCAAGACGACGACGATCTCGATTGCGACGACGCGTGCTGTGCCAACTGCGGGTGAGGTCCGGATTGCGGGCGTCGATGTCGTGAAGCATCCGGCGATATCGCGGCGGGCGATTGGCGTGGTGCCGCAGTACAACACGCTGGATCGGTCCTGCACAGTTGCGGAGAACATACTATTTCATTGTTTGTACTTCGGCATGAGCGGGCTTGAGGCGAGGAGGCGTACGGCCGAGCTGCTGGAGCAGTTTCGGCTGCACGACCGCGCGAGTGCGTATCCGCAGCAACTGAGCGGAGGCCTGGCGCAGCGGTTGCAGATTGCGCGCGCGATCGCGCACCATCCGCGGGTATTGTTTCTCGATGAGCCAAGCGCCGGTCTCGACCCGCAAAGCAGAATTGCCATGTGGGATGCCGTGCGTGCGCTGCGCGCGGAGGACATCACGGTTGTGCTGACGACGCATTACATGGAGGAGGCGGATGCTTTGTGCGATCGAGTGGCGATCATCGACCATGGCAGAATCCTGGTGGAGGATACGCCGGCGGCGCTGAAGGCGAGTGTCGGCGGCGATAAGCTGTACGATCTGCGGCTGGCGCAGACCGCGGATCACGCGCGTCTTGCGGAACAGATACGTGAATTGGCTGGTGTGACGGGTGTTGAGCCGACAGAGAGCGGGCTCCGTGTACTCGCGCAAACACGCGAGGGGCTGCTGCCGCAGGTGATTACGGCGGCGAATGCGTACGGGCTGCGCGATGTGACGACAGCCGAGCCGACGCTGGAGACGGTGTTCATTCGGCTGACAGGACGTGATCTGCGTGAGTAGGGAGATGGACATGGCCATGGCAGTGGCGGCACGCGAGGCGAACGCGACGGGAAAGCGCGGAAGCTATACGCGCGCCTTCTTCGGCCTGATGCTGCGCGATGTCTTCGTGCTGCGGCGTGAAGTTGGACCATTTCTGGTACGTGTGGCGATGAATCCGCTGCTGTTCCTGTTCGTCTTTACGTACGTGATGCCGCACATGTCCGGAGGCGCGGCGCTGAATCCGACAGCAAACATGGCGGCGGCGGGAGGCGGCAGCTTCGGAACGGTGTTGCTGCCCGGCTTGATGGCGGTTGCGATTATGTTTTCCGGAATCGCCGCCGTCGCGCTGCCGCTGGCGCAGGAGTTCGGCATTACTCGCGAGATTGACGATCGCGTGATGTGCCCGCTACCGATTGGAGCGGTCGCGATTGAGAAGATTGTCTTCTCGGCGCTGCAAAGCATCGTGGCGGCCGCAATTGTGTTTCCGCTGGCGTACTACGTTCCGAGCACGCCCGTTGCCGCCCATGTAGCGAGCTGGCCATTTTTGATCGCAGTGCTGATCCTCGCCAGCCTGCTCTCGGGCGCACTGGGCCTGACGATCGGCACGTCGGTGCAGCCGAAACAGATTGGGCTGGTATTTGGTGTGGTTGTGGTGCCGATAACGTTTCTGGGTTGCGTGTACTATCCGTGGGCTGCGCTGGTGCACTTACGCTGGTTGCAATATGGCGTGCTCGTCAATCCCATTGTTTACATCAGCGAGGGGCTACGCGCCGCGCTCACGCCGACGATGGGCCACATGCCGGACTGGATGATTCTGGTGCTGCTGACGTTCTTCCTCGGGCTGCTGACATGGCTTGGGATGCGGGGGTTTCGGCGGCGGGTGGTCAGCTAGGCTTCTCGTTCATTCAGCAGCGTAAGTATGCTCGGGAGGAACCGGCGTTACAACATCGCCCTTGCCCAGCTTCTCGGCGAGGTCCTTCGCGATGAGCGCGCCGTGGAAGCGGCCGTTCTCAATGAAGATTTCGTTGGTGCGCTCACCGGCGACGACCACACCCGCGACGTAGATGCCCGGCACGTTGGATTCGAGCGTCTGGCGGTTGCATACCGGGCAGCGCGAGTTCTTCGCATCCAGCTTAATGCCGAGCGATTCGATAAAGGTGAAGTCGGGGCGATAGCCTGTAAGCGCGAAGACGTGGTGGTTTGGGAGCGTCTTCGTGCCCAGCGGTGTCTTCAGCACAACCTGGTCCAGCTCGATGCGCTCGATGGTTGTGTTGAAGTGCGCTGTGATCTCGTCGCGCTTGATGCGGTTTTCGATGTCCGGCTTGATCCAGTATTTGATGTGGCGGTGCAGCTCGGGACCGCGATGCACGAGCGTGACGCGTGCTCCGTGACGATATAGGTCGAGTGCGGCGATCGCTGCGGAGTTCTTGCCACCGACCACGATGACATCGCGGCCGAAATAGGGATGCGGCTCGTCGTAGTAGTG
>DASUHZ010000040.1:0-31054 GCA_036273275.1 Bryocella sp. | reverse complement strand
GTGCTCTGGCTGAAGTCGCCCTGCCGTTCACGATCGGTGGGCACGATGATCGTGCCTGCGTTGACGTTCGCCGTCTGATGCAGCAACAGCTCTTCATAGGAGAAGAACATGAAAGTGTTCTTCACGACGGGAACCGGTCCGCCGAACGTCCCACCAAACTGATTCTGCTTGTAAGGCTGCCGCGGCCCCGGGCTCTGGAAGTAATTCCTGGCATTGAACAGGTCGTTACGCACGTATTCATACGCCGTGCCGTGGTAGTGCTGGGTGCCAGAGCGCGTGATCACGTTAACCACACCACCTGGCGAACGCCCGAACTCAGCGTCAAAGTTGCTGGTCAGCACGCGGAACTCCTGCAACGCGTCGGGATTGGGAACTTTGTTCAATCCGCCCTGCTTGTAGCTGTCGTTGTAAGCACCGTCAATGTAGCCGCTAACCATGTCGGTCGGCATGCCGTTCACGCTGAACTTTGTGCCATCGCGGCTGCCGGTCTGCGTGTCCGCGTTGTAATTCGTCACACCCGGCATCAACTGCACAAGATCGTAGGTGCTTCGGTTCAGTGTGGGCAGGTCCTGGAGGCGTTGCTGGTCGATCGTCTCGCCAAGCTGCGATTCGCGCGTGTCTACCAACGTCAGGCCCGCTTCTACGTCGACGTTCTCTGTGACTGCACCGGCCGTTAACGAGAACGTTACATGTACATTTTCGTTGGCCGAGAGAGCAACTCCGGTCTGCGTCTGCGTTTTGAAACCTTGGGCAGTCGAGCTCACTGCATAGTCGCTAGGCTGGACCACCGGGAAGGTGTACTCACCTGAGTTGTTCGTCATCGTGCTCTGCGTCGCGCCAGAGTGAACGTCTTTGATCGTGACCGATGCGTTGGGGATCGCAGCGCCCGAGCTATCAGCCACGGCGCCGTAAATACTTCCGGTTGTGGTCTGCGCGGAGAGATTTAGTGTAATCGTTAACACTATTACCGCTGCGAATGCCATCAGAAAATGCGTAAAGAATTTTTTCATGAACTGACCTCAAGATAGGCCGTCTGTACGACGAGCCCGAGTGCAGTGGTTATTGTGGAGGAGGTGTTATTTCCTTCCCTACTTTGTGGGTCACCTTATTCGCTCTGCTACTTCGAATTTATGATGTGAGAATTTGCGTTTCCTTCACTGCTGAACTTGCGCAAATATGGCGGCGTCCGCATGGCTCCTGTCCGTTCGCCGGGCGGGGTCTGCGGCATAGGCCACGGCTGGACTCCGGTACGCTGCGCCCAGTCATCCCACATAGCTGCCATCGCCTTTGCGCGGGCAGGCTGGCCCGCGGCTAGATCATGCAACTCCGTCCGGTCTGCGTTCATGTCATAGAGCTCCCACTGGTCCGGGAAGCGCGAAACGAGTTTCCATTTACCATCGCGTACTGCCTTGTTGCCTTCGTGCTCCCAGAAGATGGGCCGACGCGTACGCTTCTTTCCTTCGAAGAGGGGCGTAAGGCTTTGCCCAACGAACGGCGGTATTGGACCGGCCGCGACATGCGTGGGATACGTTGCGCCGGCGACTTCCAGGAACGTCGGCATAAGGTCCGTCTCGTGCCCCACCGCTACTATGGGCTTGCGCTTGGGCTGGATGGCGCGTGGCCAACAGGCGATGAAAGGCGAGCTGATTCCGCCTTCCTGTGCGTAGTGCTTGTAGAGGCGGAACGGCGTATTAGCGCAATTACCCCAGGGAATGCCGATGCTCTGGAACGTGTCCATGCCGCCCGGCATCACGTTCGGATCGTTCCCGGCGCAGGTCATGCCAGATTCGCAGGGAATATCGCCGCTTGCATTGAAGAAATGAAGCGGACCCTGGGGAGAGTCCGTAACCGGCAACTTGCGCAGCCCGCGAGCGATCTCCTCCGCATTGCCTCCGTTGTCGGACATAAAAACAAACAATGTGTTGTCGAAGATGCCAGCCTTCTCGACGGCTTCGATGATCCGTCCGATGCCCTGATCGAGGCGATCGATCATCGCAGCGTAAACAGCCATGCGCCGAATCTCCCACTCCTTGTTATCCGCGACATCCCACGCGGGAACGCGCGGATCGCGTGGCGAGAGCGGCCACTTCGGATCCACAATTCCCTCGCGGATCTGTTTTGCGTGACGCTCTTCGCGCAGCTTGTCCCATCCGTTGCGATAGCGCGTCGCATACTTCTCGACCGTCTCCTCAGGCGCCTGGATGGGCCAGTGCGGCGCGTTGAACGCCGCGTAGAGGAAGAACGGCTTCTTGTCCGCAGCGAGCTCGGTTACGTAGCCGGCCGCATGCTCGGCCCAGAGATCGGTGAGATATTTGCCCTTCGGAGGCGGAGGGAGCGGGGTGTTGCCTTCGAACAGATGCGGCGACTCAAAATACACCGACGATCCTGCGATCATCCCCCAGAACTTGTCGAAACCGCGCTGAAGCGGCCACTGTGGCTTACTTTCCTCGGTCTCTGGCGCAAGATGCCACTTGCCGACCATTGCCGTGTTGTACCCGGCGCTCTTCAGAGCTTCAGGAATAGTGATGGTCTGAGGATTCAGGATGCCAGCATATCCGGGATAGGGATAACGGTCGTGATCAACCACCATCATCCCCATGCCAGCCTGCTGAGCATACAGGCCGGTCATGATCGATGCCCGCGACGGGCAACAGCGCGGGTTGTTGTAGTACTCTGTGAGGCGGATTCCACGGGCGGACAGGCTGTCGAGGTGCGGCGTGGCGACCTCCGAGCCGAAGCATCCGATGTCAGAGAAACCCATATCATCCGCGAGGATGAGGATGATGTTGGGTCGCGGTGCACCGCCATTTGCAGCGGGAATGCCCAGTGCCTCATCGACCGGCGATGCAAGGCCTGCGGCAGCCATCCTGGCGCTCATGCGAAGAAATTCACGACGGCTGGACACTGGTTTCTCCTTGTTGCGATTATTTTCACATCGTTGCAATGGTTGTGACCCCAATCTGCCAGGGAGCGCTACAGATAGCTAGCGCATCGAAGCATCGTTCCAGACCGGATTGGTAAATGCCCCATCACCAGCGACGTCCCACACCGCAAAACGTGCCCATGTCCAGCCAGGTGTATCGAGCGTCCAAGAATAGTTTCGTTGGTTGAATTGGGGCGCGGATTGCAGATCGATCATTTCGTGATGCGTGGTCTTGCCGTCCCCCCAGACAACCTCTCCCACGCGCAGCGGGAACGTCCATGAAATATCCGCATCGACTTTGACTTTGTCATTACCTGCCGGGGTGATGGAGACAGACGGCAGGAGGATTTCGCCGGTCGTGATGAAGCCGTCGCCTTTCTTCACCGATTCCAGAATCTGGTCGTAGTGATCGAACGAGGGCAGTTTCGGCAATCGAAGATAGTTGATGTTCATGTGCCCGTAGAGCTCATCCGCCGAGCTGATCTGGAAGACGTCGACTTCGCCGATCATGTGCTTGTGCAGACCGAGATTATTGAGGTCGTCAATCGTCTTGAACGCGCGTTCTCCTAGTCTCGGCGAGGAAAGATCGGAGGGCATGGCCTTCCATCCCGTACCGAGATAGCTGGGGTCTTTGAAGTAATATGTGTTCAGAATTTTGTCGGGATATCCCGTTGAGCCTTTCGTTCGTGGATGGGTCTGGTAGACATAGCCGCCCTCCTGCTTCACAAGCTTCCACATATCATCGGCATCGTGAACGCGGTACACCTTGCCGTAGCTTTTATCAGGAGTTTCGAATGGCTCGCCGGGCTTACGATCCTGGAACCAGTACACAGGATGCGGAAACACCAGGCTCCAGTGACCTCCGAGATAAATATCGGCTTCTTCGGCGGGAATAAGGAGGAAGCTACCGTCTGACTGTGCACGGCAGGCCCTATAGTACGCATCAAGCTCGCGAAGCCTTATGCCGGTCAGATCTGCTGGATGGCCGTCTCCGTGGAAATCCATGATCATCGCTGAATCGATTCCCGTGGCCTCCATTACAGGTTTGAAAGGTGGCTCCCAGTTCAAGCCCCTTTCCATCGCCTGTACTGTGTAAGCGAGATGCCAATGGGGTTCGAATGTAACGAAGCCACTCAGATGCACATAGCGATCATTGTGCGTGTACGCCAGAACCTTCTGGAGGGTGGCGGCGGAGTCTTCCTCGCTCGGAAGAAGAAAAAGCGACATTTCCTGTTGCGTGCCCGGGGGCGCGTTCATCCACGGATCGATGGTGGTGTCATCATCCGGATATTGATGAACCCCAAGACCAACTCGGCCACGCCACGAGCTGTACCATAAGTAACCCTGATTTGTTGTATAGTCGCGTGCAAACATGTAGCGGTGGGGCGGAGGAAACACAGCGATGCTGCCCGCCCCCATTCTTGCCGCCACTGTGCGGTAATGCGCGGTGAGCGAATGCCTGTCCGATCCGTAGGGAGGCGTAATGGTCTGTAGCCTTCCGGCGGTATCGTAATAGGAGATCTGCGACTCCATATTCCGTCCGGCACGCACGTCCTGTTGGGCCGTCATCTCCAGACCCGCGTCGTAATAGTAGGCGGTATCCGGCTCTTTGGTGCTCATGATCGCATCTTGCTGAATAAGAGAAGTGCCGGGATAAAAGGTGTACCGCAGCGAGCCCGAAAAAATACCAACCTGCATGCCGTCGAAGTTGACCTCGACGCGGTTACGCACGGTTTTCGCAGTAACTCGGGAAGGATGAAACTGCTGCATAAACTGACGGGTTCCGGCCGGATTCCCCGCGGGGAAATCGAAGAAGGCATCCCACCCGCCAGTACGCTTGCCAGTAGTGCAGCGATAGTACGGCTTCGCAAGCGTTACGATGTTGTGTTGATCTATCGATATGGACGTGATCAGCGGTCGCGCAGAGTCGAGCGAGAAGATGGTCTGCCATTGGTGATGGGCAGCATCGCTCCAATCCACGCGAAGCGCATCGGCGGAAGACTCTACAGAGATGGGCCCCTGTTTTACCCCCGACAGATCGGCTGTAATGTGTGCGCAATGAGCAGGAAGCGCGGAGCACGCAAACAGCAGGACGGCGAGAACTGGCTTCATTAATTTTCCTTCGTATTTCAGCAAGCGATTACACCCATTGGAGCCGCGAAGGGGCTGAAGACCAGCCTCGCGTAGACCACGAGACGATGTTCAGAATTTAATTCTTGCTGTAATCTGCATATTCCGTGGCGCGCCGAGAGTGCTGGTCGGTACACCGAACAAGTTGTCCGTTGGCGTTACATCCGGCAAAGCCCAGGCGTGCCGATTGAAGGCATTGAGCAGCTCGAATTTGAGCTGAAATGTATAGCTCTCGTGGAATGGCGTGTCTTTAATGATGCTGATGTCCTCGTTATAGTAGCCATTGAGACGCAGCGAGCCTTCAACACGGGGCATCGTTCCCAGTTGATAGGATCCGCCATTCCGAGCACCGTTCGGATCGACGAAGGCTCCATTGGTCGAATCGCGCGTGGTGGTCAGGTTAAAGAGGCTGTTCACGGCAGGATTAGAGCCCGTGCTGGTAACAGCGAAGGGGTTCACTTTACCTGCTTTGGACGCTGCACTCTGAAGACTGCTGCCCGGCTTCTGATTGTAGCGAACGCAGTTGTCCCAGCCTGGGATAGCTGGTGCGCAGCCGAACGAGATCGGAGTTCCGGACTGATAGCGCAGAATCGCGCCAGGCTGCCAGCCACCAACCAGCGTGCTGAGAAGGCCGTGCTTCAAGAAGCGCCGATCCTTTCCAAATGGCAGTTGATAGATAAAGCTGGTGACAAACACCTGCGGGAGATCCTGTGTGCTGATGGATTTCTCGCCGCGCAGGTTCGTCGGGTCCTGGATGGCGCTCAATGAGGTTGTATTCAGAACAAAGCTGTCCGCGTCGGTGATGTCCTTCGACCATGTATAGGACGCCTGGAGATTCAGGCCATTGCGGAAGCGGCGCTGTAGAGAAACGAGCATTGCGCTGTAAGAAGACTGTCCGTCGTTCTGGAGACAGCAGTTCGTTTGAATCTGCTTGTATTGCGGGAACGGCCGCAACGCTTGCGCAGTCTGAACACTCGTTCCGAACACTGAATAAAAGCTCGGGAACGGTGGAGTGATGCCAGCTGTGTTTGCGACAAGCGTGCTGCTGAGGTTATTGCCGAGGGCGAAATCTGCTTTCGGGATGTTGTTGATGTTCTCCAGATTCGAGCGAAGGAACGTCCCGCGTTCCCCGTCGTATGCGACAGACAGAATCAGATCCGGCGCGAGTTCATACTGCACCTGAAGAGTGTATTGCTGCGTCATGCCTGGCCGATTCATCCGAGACGTGATCATGTTGTTTGCCACGGTAGTTCCTTCGAAGAAGCTCGGGTTGAGAATCGGCGGAGCAGGGAATGCAGGGAATCCGTTATTTACGTCGAACGCGGGCGTGAAGCTGTTCGGGCTGGAAAAGCTTGAGTTGGAGTAGTAACCCGACCCCATGTTGACGCCGCCGTCCGCATAGAAAAGCGGTGCATACTCGATCGCGTATCCTGCACGGATCACGGCTTTGCCGGAGGCGCCGAACGGAGAGTACGCGAACCCGATGCGCGGTGCGACATCTTTGTACCAGGGAGTGATCCACTTGCTGTTGCAATGACAATTGGAGGCGAATACCAGACCACCGTGCAGTCCGGAGGCCGGGTCCGGAACGGTGGGATCAAAGTTAGAGGTCAGGTTGTGAGCTTCGGACCGTGGCAAGTCTACCGAATACCTGACACCTAGATTCAGCGTAAGATTGTTGCGGATCTTATAGTCGTCCTGAGCAAACACCGCCCAATAGGCGGAAAGCCAGCGCGGCTGCCCCGCATAAACAGTTTGAGATGCACTGGATACCTTGCCAAGAAGAAGGCTTGCAAAACCGTTTCCACTGTTGGCCGTGATCGAAGGCGTGGAGTCGGCCGCGGTTTCCGCCCTTGCAAAAGCGATCGTCAAACTTGTGCCGTCATACGGGGAGAATTGCTGATAACGATAGTCGGCGCCGAATTTCAGGCTGTGTCGTCCGTGTTCGATGGATATCGATTCCGCCACGCGGATGCCATTGTCGAACTTCTCGTTGACATCCCCGTTCGAGAGCTGTGGAATCGATTCGCCGACTGTAGTGATCGGGAAGTTATAGGAGTTTACATTGCCGATCCCCAGCTTTTGCGCATAGTTAACCTTGCTCAGGACGGCGATGTTGAAGTTCCGAGCATCGGTTCTGTTATAGCCAACAAGCAACTGATTGACCATGCGACCGTTGATAGTCGTCGTGAGGCCGAGACGCAGAAAATCTGTAGTGAAATATTGATGCCACTGATTCGGATCGACGGGGTCGGGGAGAGTTCGCGATGCCTTTTGGCTGCTGTTCATACGATGGCTCCACATGCCGAAAAGCTTGTTCGCCGGCGAAATGGAGTCATCAATGCGAAACGTATAAACGGAGTTGTTGATTGGATAGGGGACGTTAATTGCGTGGTTGTTGAATGTCCCAGGGAGAGTAGGCTGGGGATAGTACTGCAGATAATTATTCCCAACGCCCGTGATTCGCCCTGGAGTAATGACATTGCCCGGAAACGCTGTTCGGCAAAGCGTGCCTTTCACACTCCGTTCAGTTGCCGGATCGAAGATCTGCCCGCTGTAAATCGGTGTTCCGTCACACGGATTCGTACCGAGCACTGTGGTAGTCAGGAGCGCGCTGAAATCGCCCATACGCATCGCCTGCGTTGGAACGGTTGAGGTCGTAGAACTTCCGGCGTGCTGAATAAACTGCTCCCACGAAAAGAAGAAGAATGTGCGGTCGTGGCCGTTATATACGTGTGGTATCTGAACCGGGCCGCCGAGATTGATGCCCCAATCATTCTGCTTATCCGAGGGGCGCGTGTAGAGCGCGTTGCACGCGCTGATCGCGGACGCACTCGTTGCAGCCTGCAGACAAACGGAGTGATGCCCATTGTTGAAGTACGTATTTGCGTCCAGATCATCGTTGCGGAAGATGTCGTAGGCCGTTCCGTGATAGTCGTTGGTGCCGGATTTCGTGACAAAGCTTTCTACTCCGCCAGTTGTGCGACCAAACTCGGCCGCGGGGGTCGCAGTGATCAGCTTGAACTCCTGGATGGCTTCAACCGAAGGTGCTTCTTCGTCATAGAAGGAAGCATTTTCAGATCGGATCTGATCCAGACCATCGAGCAGGATCGCAGCGCCCTGATTTTGTGCGCCGCCGATTTTGATCTGCCGGATCCCATTTCCTCCAGAGGCCGTAGTCTGTGTCCCAGGACCAACTGTTCCGGGCTGCAGAAAGATGAAGGCCTCCGGAGATCGCAGGGCACCCACACCACCGAGTGCGAGCGGAAGATCTGTGACCTGCCTTGTCGTAATAACGCCGCCTATATCCGACGATTCCGTCTGCAGCGACGGAGCAGAAGCATCGACGGTCACCGACTCGGCCGCACCTCCGACTTGCAAAGTGACTTGAAGAGTCGAGAGGGAATTCACCTGGACCAGCACCTTGGAAAAGCGGCTCGTCTTGAAGCCAGTTTCAGCGACCGACACATCATAGGTGCCGAGGGGTAACGTCGGAAAACGAAAATCACCAACATCTGTCGAATCTGTGCTGACAGAAATTCCTGTCTGCAGATTTTGCGCAACGATGTGCGCATGAGAAACCGCAGCCCCAGACGCATCGTTCACATGGCCGGCGAGACCACCTTCGTTCAGTTGCGCGAGGAGGGGGCCGCAAAGATAGATACGAATGGAAAGCAGGGCAATCCACACCACTGCTGGACGAATAAATTGGCGCATCTTCATCCCTCCGAGTACGGCACACACGATATTCCAGATAAGAGATAGCCCTATAGCCGCCTACTGTATCCCTAAGCGAGAACGACGCGCAAGAAAATTGTGTAATCGATTACGCCAAAGGAAAAAATGTTTACCAGCCGGCGGAACGATGAGCATTCCGGATCCAGCGCTCGCGCTGTGCTGCACCGCAAAGAAGTCGCTGAACTCCTCACTGTCTCGAAGCGCCCTCAGTTTCGAACCGAGATCGCGGCACGGTTCCGGCGGCCCAAGTAGCTACTGCAACTCGTGCCGAACCGGCCGGCAAAGCCGAGGCTCGTGAGAAAAAAATGTTGAACTAAAGCGAGAGCTTAGCGACCTCTATACGAAGGCAGAAAACCCGGGGACGCCACCGCCGGGAATGCGCTTGACCGGCCGGCCGTCCACCCGCAGCCATGCATGGAAGTCCGCCCACGCGACGGACGGATGGACGCTTCCATCCCCAGGCAATCACCTGCGACTCAAGCCCAAGGCTGGAGGGATTGACGGCAGCGCCAGCACTGCGCAGTAGGGTAGATCGTCGGGGTTCGAACGGCGAATCGTTCTGGCTCCTTCGACCGCATGCAATGGCGCCATACGGTCCCGACCGAAGCTCTTCCGGACCAATTTGTCTTCCGCCGTACGGTTCGTCCGCACCAATCACCTAGTGCTCGCTCATATACACCCCTTATGGGGTTGCGGTTTTTTCGGCATCGCGCGTAGACCTTCGCATGGTGAAGCAATCCAACCCGTATAGTGATACCTGATAGCGGTATCCTGTGCATCGCCATTAACTATAAAACGGCAGGTAGATGTTGCAAATTTCCCATAAAACATTGACTAGTTCCGCTTAGTTCAACTTCTTGTGACGGTATTCAACGGTGCGCAAGATCGCCCTTTTAAGGCGCCCGCTCACCATTCAAACAAACAGGCAACTTAGAATCTATAGGGCCACAAAGGTGCGCAAGAGTTGTTCCTTGTGGAAGCAATAATGTTCTTCGGCCCCTGACCGAGTTGGTTGGTCATAATGCCTTCTCGATGCTGAAAATTGTGCGATTTCAATTCCAAAGGAGATTCGATGAAGAGCTTACTGCTCACCGTCCTCGCAATCGTGACTTCGTTACCAGCAACTGCGCAGCACAAGACGCTCGACATCTACTTCGTCGATGTCGAGGGTGGTCAGTCCACACTTTTTGTCACTCCCGAAGGAGAGTCGCTGCTGATTGATACTGGTTGGGGCGGGCATGAATCGCGTGATGCGAAGCGCATCGTGGCGGCCGCGAAGCTAGCCGGCTTGAGCAAGATAGACTATGCGGCCATCACGCACTATCACGACGATCACGTCGGTGGTGTTCCGCAGCTTCTCGCACTCATGCCCGTTGGCACGTTCATCGATCACGGTGATCTGTACGAGCATTGCCCTACCTGTGTCACAGGCTTCAACGCATATATGGACGTGATCCGCTCCGGGCGGGCAAAACGCATGACTGTATCCGCCGGGCAAACTCTGCCGCTACGAGATCTTAGTGCGAAGGTCGTCAGCTCCAATGGAGAGGTAATCACCCAACCAGTGGCCGGAGCCGGCGCAACCAACAGTTTCTGCGGCAAATCGGAAATTCGCCCGACGGACACAACCGAGAACAGCCACTCCGTTGGTCTGCTTCTTCGCTTTGGACGCTTCAGCGCGACAGATTTCGGAGATCTGACATGGGACAAGGAACGTGCGCTGATGTGTCCCGTCAATCGCATTGGCACGGTTTCGCTGCTGATCGTCTCACACCATGGCTGGTATCAAAGCTCCAGTCCTGCCTATGTGGATGCTGTTCACCCGGAGGTCGCCATCATGGACAATGGCGCCAAAAAGGGCGGATCACTTCCGACCGTCAAGCTGCTCGATGCGGTACCTGGACTCAGTGCGATGTGGCAATTGCACAGGTCCGAAGAGGCTGGTCAGTTCAACGTGCCTGACGAACGAATTGCAAACCTGCAGAGCGATGACTCTTCAGACGCCGGCAATTACCTGAAGGTCAGTGCGAGTAAGGATGGTTCATTCACCGTATATAACTCGCGTACCGGAAAGGTAGTCGCTTATCCGGCGCGTTGAACGCGCATCGCATATATGTCTGCCGAAGGTTTGACCTCAGAATACTCCGCTCCCGAGCGCTATCGATGGACGATCGGCTTGTTGCTGGCTGCCGGCGTGCTCGTCAATTACTTCGACCGCGTCAACCTTTCCGTGTCGCACGACGCGCTCGTGAAGAGCTTCAACATCACTCCAGTAGCCTTCGGACAGCTCTCTGCTGCCTATTCGTGGACCTACGCCGCCTGCCAGTTGCCCACGGGAATGCTGCTGGACAACTTCGGTGTGCGCAAGGTTTCCGTGATATCCATTTTCATCTGGGGCCTGGCCTCCGTTGCCGCGGCCTTTGCGCCGAGCGTGTTGCTGTTCTTTGCGGCGCGGCTGCTGCTCGGCATCGGCGAAGCGCCTACTTTTCCAGCGAGTGCAAAGGCCGTGGGAAGCTGGTTCCCAACGAACGAGCGCTCGTTTGCAACTGCCATGTTCGACAGCACCGCCAAGCTGGCCAACGCCATCGGCGTGCCCTTGCTCGGATTGCTGTTGTTGCAGATCGGATGGCGCTGGTCCTTCGGATTTACGGCGCTGCTGTCGTTTGCCTACCTTGCCATGTTCGCACTGTTGTATCGCGAGCCGCACCGGTTCTCTATCCGCAACATCGTCCGTCGTGACAGTGGACCGGGCGACTTCGAACTTATGCTTGCACCTCCCATTCCGCTGAGCCGTCTGCTGCGCGAACGCAAGGTGCTCGGAGCGGCGATCGGATCCGGCGCGTACAACTATGTGTTTTATCTGCTATTGGCATGGCTGCCCACCTATCTGGCACAAACGCAGCACATCACGCTAAAACAGTCCTTCCTGTTCACCGGCGTGCCCTGGTTGGTGGCCGCGGGCTGCGGTCTGCTGATTGGCGGCGTATTGGTGGACTGGCTGATCAAACGAGGGTTCGATGCCAGCTCAGTACGACGAACGGTTCTGATCGCCGGCACATGCTGCGGCCTTGGCATCGCGGGAGGAGCCTTTGCGCATAACGTTGGGTCGGCGTTGATTTGGATCACGATTTCGATTGGAGGTCTTTCCGCCGCTTCGCCGGTGCTGTGGAGCCTGCCAACGCTGTTGGTGCCGAACTCAAGCAGCGGCAGGGTGGGCGGGATCATGAACTTCTCGAACCAAATCTCGGCCATCGCTGCCCCAATCCTGACTGGATGGGTGGTGGAACGGACGGACAGCTATCTATGGGCCTTCGTGATCCCGACCGTATACATCCTGGTGGGCATCGTGGCGTATATGACGATGCTGAGACGCGTTGAGGTGATCGATGTGCGCCAGGCACTTGCCGGAACATCTCTTCCATAGCTGAGCCGCGTGCGCTGAATGCTGCCCCGCCTCACTTCGACGCCGGCCTACGTGCTGACTACTGCGCGCGTGCGGCCGACCGTGATGCCGCCATCCACTAGCAGCGTCTGTCCGGTGACGTACCGGGAGGCTTCGCTGGCAAGGAACACGATCGCGCCGTCCAGATCGTCGGGCCGTCCGGGCCGGTTGAGCGGAATGCGTTCTTTCAGGTACTCCACCCAACCTTCGTTCTGGTACATCACCTTGTTCTGCTCGGTTTCGAACCAGCCTGGAGCGAGCGCATTCACAGTCACGCCGTTCTTGCCCCAGTCATCCGCGAGGCTCATCGTAAGCTGACGAATCCCGCCCCGGCTCGCTCCATACGGTGCCAGACCGGCATAACCAAAGACGCTCGTGACAGAGCTGATGTTAATAATGCGGCCGTAGCCCCGCTGGAGCATGCCACGTGCAATCGCCTGCGCCACAAAAAATGCTCCGCGCAAGTTGGTCTCGACGATAGTGTTCCAGTCGTCCCAGGTGACTTCAAGCGCAGGCTTCCGAACATTGCAGCCGGCGTTGTTCACCAGAATATCGACCTTGCCGAAAGCCGCCTCCGCCGCGGGACCAAACGCTGCGACGCTGTTGCGGTCACGCACATCAAGCGCGAGCGCCTTCGCCTCAATCCCAAGCCCCGCCAACTCCTTCAGGAACGGGTCGCAATCACTAGCCCTGCGGCTAGTGATGACGAGCTTTGCACCAGCGCGGCCAAGCGCGCGGGAGAAGTACTGTCCCAGGCCACGCGATGCGCCGGTGACCACAGCCACCCGGCCGGTAAGATCAAAAAAATTGTGGCTCATCTGATTTCCTCTGCCGCGCCGTTCGGGGTAACTACGACTTTCAACAGACCAGCCTCGCGGTTATGCAGACGACGGAACCAGTCCGAGGCATTCTCCAGTGATGACTTCGCGGAGATCAGCGGCCTTACCGAAATGGCGCCCTTGCTCATCAGACGAATCGCTTCGGCGTATTCGCCGGCCGAGGCGCACGAGCCCTGCAGGCGAATCTCACGTGTGACAACGCGTTGTAGTGGCAATGGCACCTCCGGCTGTATGTTGCCAATAAGAATCACAGTGCCGCCCCGGCGGACACACTCAATGGAGGCGACCACCGTCTCGGCACGACCCACGGCTTCCAGCGCAACATCGACGCCGCGTCCGCCAGTACGGCGCAGCACTTCGTCGCTCAAGTCCTGTCCGCTGAGATGCAGTGTGTCCGGGATGCCGACCTCCTGGGCCAGCTTCAGGCGCGCTGCGTCCACATCGGCGATCATCACCGACTTGCAACCGGCAGCGCGTGCCGCCTGCGCGGTGAGAAGGCCAATCATGCCTGCTCCGACGACCAACGCCGATTCGCCACCTTTGATCTGCGAGAGACGAACGGCATGCAAAGCGACGGACACGGCTTCAAGCATCGCGGCTTCTTCGAAAGGGAACCCGTCCGGCAACGGATAGAGGATGCGTGCCGGAACCGCGACCAGTTCCGCGAAGGCGCCGTTACGCCGGTAGTCCCCGCAAGACACGCCGAGCACTTGTCGGCTCTCGCAGAGATTGACCTCGCCCCGCTGGCAGAACTCGCAATCACCGCAGTAAACCGTAGAGTCAAAAGTGACTCGGTCGCCACGCTTATAGTCCTTTACGTCCTCGCCGACGCGCTCGATGATGCCGGCCGCCTCATGTCCCATCACAATCGGAGGAATGCGGCGCCCGGATCCGCCATCATACCCATGGACGTCGCTGCCACAGATACCGCAGGCCGCAACACGAATCAGCACCTCGTCGGGCGCGCAGGCGGGTTCCGGAATATCCATGACCTCTAGATGTTCGTACTTGGACAGCATCAGCGCCTTCATCACTCTGCTCCTCGAATGTTCCGGTGCGAAGATCAGTTTTCGCTAGGCTTGGTAATGTGGTCCACCACAAGATTGGGAACAGGCTCGTGCACTGCTTCGAGCTTGAGTCCAAGCTGCTCCTGCACTGCCGTGAAGATCGATGGCCAGCCATCGGGATCATTGGCAGACCAGTCGCGCCCGAACTGAAGCGTGTAATTGTAGGTGCCGCCGAGACCGGTCTTATCGACAACGGGCGCTTCCACCATCGAACTCAGAGCTCCCGCGATGGCCCGTATCGGCGCATTTGAGCCGACGAACTCCAACCCGTGTCGTGATCCATGCGCCTGAACGTCGGCCGGAGGGGGAATGGCAGGCGCCTCGCTGTCAGACGGACGAGGCACAGCCTGTAATTTGATTCCGCCCTTCGCCACAACCAGGTTGTAGATGGAGCTGTTGCGGGTTTCAAGGTGTGTTTTCAGGTCCAGGCGTTCAGTTAGCAGCACGCGAATGGCATTGCGCTTTTCCAGCCGCACCTCGTTATTAGTGAGCTTTGCAAGTCTGGCGTCAGCGGCTTCGTCTGAGCGAGCTTGGATGTTGTAGAACGTATTCGCGACCCAGTCCGGTGCGCCCACAACCGGAGCATCAAAGCCGTAAGCGATCTGAATGAGGGCCTTTATAGGAAGATTCGTAGCTTCGAAGCGGCTCGAGTGCGGCGGACTCGAGACCGATACATGAAAATTGGCGTCCGGCGGTGGTGCAAGGCGAATGACAGCGACGTCGAAGGTAAGCGTCGGCTTGTAGTTCGGTTCTTCGACGATAGGCGTTTGAGCGTGCGCGGCGAGACCAGCCACGAAGACCAGAATACAAAGCCCGCTGAGATATCTCTGAATCATGCGGAGCATGGACATAGAATTCCTTATGGCAACAATACGGCTGAGTGTACCGTCCGGTTCCGGAATGTTGCGCCGAAACGAAAACAATGCGTCCTGAGCGACCTGCTTCGACGTATATGTCTAAAGTACAATTTTCCAGTTTGTACAACTGATTTCTGTTAGCGATCGGATTGATATGACATCGTCCCATGTTGCTTCTCAGCCTTCCCTCCGCAAGCTTGCGAGGGCATGCCTGGCGTCCGTGATTGTTGCGATGGTTGCTTTTCTGGCGAGTTGGACAGCCATGGCCCAGGCGCCTGCCTCGAAGGGTATCGAAGATAGCTGGCAAGGAACGTTGCATACTCCCCAGAAGGATCTTCGGACCGTACTGAAGATCTCACAAGGAGCGGAGGGCTCTCTGACGGCAACAATGTACTCCATCGATCAGGGAGGACAGGGCATGAAGGCCTCATCAATCAGCTTCCAGGATGGAACACTGAAGTACGCCATTCAGATGTTGGACCTGACGTATGAGGGGAAACTCTCGGCAGACAGCAAGTCGATCACCGGCACTGTCACACAGGGAGATCACCCATTGCCGCTTGTCTTTGAGCGCGCGACACCAGAGACGGCATGGGCAATTCCGGAGGCGCCGAAGCCAACCCCGCCAATGCCCGCCGATGCAAAACCGGTGTTCGACGTTCTGACCATCAAGCCAAGCCGCCCCGAGCAGCAGGGCAAGCTTTTCTCCGTGCGACCCGGCGGCCAGTTTGTCACCGTTAACACCACTCTCCTCGACCTGATTAAATTCGCCTATGGTGTGCAGGATAAGCAGGTGCTAAACCTTCCGGATTGGGCATCGAGCCAGAAATACGATCTGAACGGCAAGCCGGACATCCCGGGAATGCCGAACCCGGACCAGCTTCGCAGCCTGGTCAAACAGGCACTCGGTGACCGTTTTCAGTTCAAGTTTCATGAGGACAAGAAGGAGATGCCGGCGTATGTCCTCTTCGTGGCGAAGGGCGGCGAGAAGATGCAGAAGGCTCCCGCAGACGCTGGCTCTCTGCCGGCACTTTTCTTCCGCGGCTTGGGAGTGCTGACCGTAAACAACGCAACGATGGAGGACTTTTGCCACCTCATGCAGTCCGCGGTCCTGGATCGCCCGGTGGTTGATGAGTCTGAATTGCAGGGGCGCTACAACTTCCTGCTGAAATGGACGCCGGACGAATCGCAGTTTGGCGGCATGGGGATCAAGGTGCCGCCGCCAAGCGACACCCCGGCGGCCGATGCTCCGCCGCCGCTGTACACCGCGATCACGGAGCAGATTGGATTGAGGCTTGAGTCGATGAGCAAGGCACCCGTAAAGGTGTTGGAGGTCGATCACGTCGATCTTCCCTCGGCCAACTAGCGGGACGCTCGAATCCGGCAAAGGGCCTGTGGAGGTCCTCGCCGCTACGAAATCGAACAGCCGTTAGAGTACTGAACCTGACCCCGCACCATAACGTATAGGAAGGTATGGACCGAGGCATGGGTTTGTTCAGAGGACAATGGCGCATTTGGAAGTGGGCCGCTTGCGTCTTTCTCGTGCTTGCAGCACAGCAGTTTTGGGCAGCGGAGTATCACGGCCGCGTGCGCTACGACGGAGTCGCGGTTCCCGGAGCTACGGTGACCCTGACGCAGGGTTCCACTGAGCTATCCACCGTTACAGACTCGCAGGGCCTCTACGAATTCCCCAGGATCGCCGAAGGAAGCTGGAAGATCAAAATTGAACTGCGCGGATTCACTCCGTTCAATGGCAATGTCACGATCAACTCGACGAATGATCAGGGTGAGTGGACTCTGCAGATGCTCGATCTCAAGGCCCTGTTGTCGATGGCGCAGCAGGAGCCCGCCGCTACGACTCCTCTGAACGCGCGCGAGGAGAAGCAGCCGAAGAAGAGTGCAAAGGACGAGAAACCGGAAGAGCCGGTTCCCCAGGCCCCTCAATCGAATGATGACGCAGAACGTTCAGCCGACGGATTGTTGATTAACGGCAGCGAGAGTAATGCGGCCACGTCGCAATACTCACTCTCGCCTGCGATAGGCAATCATCGCCCGGGGACGAAGGCGCTCTACAACGGCAGTTTCGGGGCATACGCTGAGAACTCGATCTTTGATGCAAAGCCATATTCGTTGGCCGGTCGTGTGCTGCCGAAAGACAACTACAACCGTATTACGATGGTGGCGACATTTGGCGGTCCCATACGCATTCCGCCGCTCTTCTATCGCGGCCCCAACTTCTTCATCGCGTATCAGTGGACGCGCAACGGCAGCGCATCTATCGGCACAGGCCTGGTGCCGACAGACGCAGAGCGCATGGGGGACCTGAGCGGCCTGCCGAACGCTCAACAGATTTACAATCCTTCGACCGGCGCACCGCTTACTTGCGTGGACACAGGTGCGGCGTTCGATTCTACTTGCGCTCCTGGAGCCCCCAAGGCAAGCCCCCAGGCACTGGCGCTGCTTGCTTTGTATCCGAAATCCAATATCAACGAAACCACCCGCTACAACTACGAGACCTCTTTGTTGAACGACACACACGAGGACGCGCTGCAGTCGCGCTTGGATAAGACGGTCAGCCATCGAGACTCACTTTACGGAACCTTTAGCTTTCAGAACATTCGTGCCAATAACGAAAGCCTCTTTGGCTTTGTCGACAAAACGGACACGTTCGGCATAAATACCAACGTCAATTGGCAACATCGTTTCGAGCGGCAAATCTTTGCAACCGTGGGCTATCAGTTTTCACGATTCCGCACCCAACTGCTGCCTCAGTTCGCATACGCGGACGACATCTCGGGCGATGCGGGAATCACCGGCAACGATCAGGACCCAAGAGAGTGGGGGCCACCTTCCCTTACATTCTCAAGCGGGATTTACCCGCTGACGGATGGAAATAGCGAGTTCAACCGGAATCGCACCGATCAGATTTCGCTGCGTCTCTCAACTACCCGTGGCCGTCATACGATCCTCGCCGGCGGCGATCTTCGCTGGCAGCAATACAACCAGTTGCAGCAGCAGAATCCGCGAGGAAGCTTCACATTCACCGGGGTGGGGACCACGTCTAGTGGCTCTGACCTCGCAGATTTCCTCTTGGGTCTTCCCGAGACGAGCGCCTTGGCTTACGGCAACGCGGACAAATACTTCAGACAGCGCGCCTATGACCTCTACGTGAATGATGACTGGCGTCTCAGACCGGAGTTGACGATTAACGCAGGAGTCCGTTGGGAGTACGGCGCGCCAATGACGGAACTCAAGGGACGTCTTGTGAACCTGGACCTCACCCGAGACTTCACTGCGGCGGCTCCAGTTCTGGGAACTTCGCCGAAGGGTCCCTTGACCGGTGAGAGATATCCGTCCTCTCTCGTTCACGGAGATCTTCATGGCATCGAACCGCGCGTCGCATTATCGTGGCGCCCGATTCCCGCGTCAACGCTCGTAATCCGCGCTGGTTATGGCATCTATGACGACACCTCGATCTATCTAGCGGCCGCCGAGAGCATGTCGCAGCAGGCCCCACTCTCCAGCAGTTTGAGCGTGGCGCGAAGTGCGACATGTCCTCTGACTCTGCAAAAGGGCTTCCTGAACTGTCCAGGTTCGACGCCTGACACCTTCGCAGTGGATCCCAACCTTCGAGTCGGCTACGCGCAAGTCTGGCAGCTTTCCGCGCAGCGCGACCTGCCGGCCGCCTTGGTGATGACGGCAACATATCTAGGCACAAAGGGCACGCACGGCACGCAGGAATTCCTGCCCAATACGTATCCGATCGGCGCGACAAACCCATGTCCTCAATGCCCGACCGGCTTCATATACAGGACATCCGGGGGCAATCTCGAACGCCAGGCCGCACAGCTTCAACTACGCCGGCGGCTTCGGGCTGGCATCACGGCGACTCTCGACTATACCTTCGCAAAGGCTGTCGATGATGACAGCTCCGTCGGAGGCCAGGGTCACGTTGCGGCAAGCTCGGCATCGGCAGCAAGCTCATCAACCGCATCTTCGGCAACTCCCGCAGGTCCCCCGATCGTTGCGCAGAATTGGTTGAATCTCCGCGCGGAGCGCAGTCTTTCAAGCTTTGATCAGCGTCATCTGTTGAACTTCATCATGCAATACACAACGGGTATGGGAAAGGGCGGCGGAACACTGTTGAGCGGCTGGCGAGGCCGCGCCTTCAAAGAATGGACTGTGCTCGCGCAGGTAAACGCCGGGTCCGGTCTTCCCGAGACGCCCATCTATATCTCGCCGGTACTTGGCACCGGGTTCGCAAATATTATGCGGCCCGACCGAACGAGCGCGCCCGTGTATGCCTCTGCCAACGGGTACTTTCTAAATTGGCAGGCTTATGCCGCGCCTGCGGCCGGACACTGGGGAGACACGGGACGAAATTCCATTCGCGGGCCAATGACCTTCACCATGAACGCAGCGCTGGCGCGCACTCTCCGGGTTCGCGCAAACGACAGCCTCGATATCAGGATCGAAGCGGACAATCTGCTGAACCATGCCAGCTTCACAGCCTGGAACACAATCTGGAATCCCACAACATTCGGCTTGCCTGCATCCGTCAATGCCATGAGGAGTGTCCAGTTAGTCGGGAGGTTCCGTTTCTGATGAAACTCCATCGACCATCGCGGCTATTTGCATCGGGCGCAATCCTGCTCTCCGTGCTTCCGTTAATTGCGCAGCAGATTGGCACTAACACAACGCAGAACAGCAATGGAACATACCAGCTGACCGTCACCTCTCAGCTCGTCGTAGAAACAGTCGTTGCCAAGGACAAGCAGGGCCGCTTCATCAATGGCCTGTCGGCCAAGGACTTCACGATCACAGAAGATGGCGTCCCGCAGAAGATCCGATTCTGCGAGCACGAGACGTTACCTACTGAGGCAAATCCACTCCCTCCATTGCAGGATGAAGACGAGCACATAACCATCTACCATCGCCTCACGCGAACCTCGATCGCTCCGGAAGACACTCAACGCGACACCGGAAAGAGCCGGTACCAGGGTCACAGGCTCATCGCCCTGTACTTTGACATGACGACGATGCGCCCCGATGACCAGTTGCGTGCAATCACCGCCGCGGAGACCTTCATCCGCAAACAGATGACAGCCGCGGACCTGATCTCGATCATGCGGTATCAAGGCGGATCCGTAGATGTGTTGCAGGATTTCTCCGCAGACCGCAATCGCTTGCTGAGCATCCTTCAGACAATGCTCGTCGGCGAAGGTCAGGGCTCACAGGATTCCATTGATGATGCCAGCAGCGCGGACACGGGCGCCGCATTCGGCCAGGACGACAGCGAGTTCAACGTATTCAACAACGACCGTCAGCTCTCCGCTCTCCAAACAGCAGCGCAGATGATGGCGAGCATGAACGAAAAGAAGTCGCTGATTTACTTTGCCAGTGGACTGCGCTTGCATGGCGTCGACAATCAGGCTCAACTCCACGCAACCGTCGATGCTGCCATCCGTGCAGGTGTGACCTTCTGGCCTGTAGACGCGCGTGGTCTGGTGGCGACTGCGCCGCTCGGCGATGCAACACAAGGCTCGCCTGGCGGTGAGGCGATGTACACCGGCGCGTCCGCTCAGGCAGTGAACAACAATTTCCAGCAATCACAAGATACCCTCTACTCCCTGGCGGCCGATACGGGAGGCAAGGCGCTGCTCGATAACAACGACCTGACACGCGGCATTACGCAGGCGCAGCGCGCGGTCACTGATTATTACGTGCTCGGCTACTACACGACCAACACGGCGAAGAACGGACACTTTCGAAAGATCAAGCTAATCCTCAACAGCGATGCTTCTGCTTCGCTGGATTACCGCCAGGGCTATTACGCTACCAAAGAGTTTGCGCACTTCAACGAGGCGGATAAAGAGCGGCAACTCGAGGATGCCTTGATGTTGGGCGATCCCGTCACGGATCTGACGATTTCGATGGAGGTGAACTATTTCCAATTGAATCGCGCGGAGTACTACGTGCCGTTGGTCGTGAAGATTCCCGGACGCGAACTCGCACTCGCGAAAAAGATGGGATCAGAGCACACGCTGATCGATTTCGTCTGCGAGATCAAGGATGACTTTGGTGGCACGACTGTGAGCAACATCCGTGACAGCGTGAACATCAAGCTCAGCGATCAGACCGCGGCGCAGTTGGCGCATCAGCCCATTGAGTACGACGCTGGTGTGACGTTGCTGCCTGGCCACTACACGATCAAGTTTTTAGCCCGCGACGATGAAACGGGACGGATCGGCACTTTCCAAACCTCGTTCTATATCCCCAACCTGAATAAGGTCGTCAGGCAGATTCCTATCAGTTCCGTCGTTTTGAGCAGCCAACGGATCAGTGCCTCCGATGCGCTCTACAACATCGCGCATGGAAAGCAGGCTAACAAGAATGATGCAGCGAACCCGCTCGTGCAGGATGGGCAAAAACTAATTCCCAGCGTTACCCGCGTATTCAAGACGGATAAAGATTTGTATGTGTTCCTGCAAGCTTACACAGCGCCCACGTCAGAAGCTCCCGCAACGGCTGCGGCACCGCAAAAAGAGCCGCTCGTAGGCTTCGTAAGCTTCTATTCAGGAGGGCAACTCGCGTTCACATCGAAGTTGCTCGCGGTCACCCCGTTAACGAACACCCGATTGGGAGTGACCCCATTCATCTTCACGCTCCCACTCGGATCGATGAAACCGGCAAATTATGAGTGCCAGGTCACGATCCTTGATGGCGGTCAACACCGCGTCGCGTTCTGGCAAGGCCCTTTACGAGTCGTTCCATGATATCGAGATGCATCCGGATGACATCCAACGAGGTGTGCCGCCAATCAGCGACTCCGGGACTCTGAGCAATGCGGAGATTGCAGACCGCCTCTCCTCGTTGGCACAGATGCTCACGCTGGAAAAGGCGAATCCCTATAAGGTTCGCGCATATCGCCGCGCGGCCTCCGTTGTCCGCGGCCTCGGCGAGAGCGTTGATGAACTGGTCCGCAGCAACGCCGATCTGCGCGTCTATGCCGGCATCGGCGAGGCTATTAGCGGCGCGATTCGCGAGATAGTCGAAACAGGCACCCTCAAGACGCTGGAGAAGCTCCGCTCGAACTCCAGCCCCGAACTGGTCGAGCTCAGCGGTCATCCGCGCCTCGACCCCCGCCGTGTCCTCCGCATTTACAAAAAGCTCGGCATCTCGTCTATCGAGGCACTGCGTTCCACTCTCGACTCCGGCCACATCGAAACCGTCTTCGGAGCTCGCATGGCCCAGCATGTCCGCTACGGTCTCGTGGAAACCCAGACCATCCTGCTCTACCATGCGCATCCGCTATGCGAGTCACTTGAGAAGTTCCTGCGCAACAAGGCCGGTGCCGAGCGCGTCGAAGCTGTGGGCGAGTACCGCCGCTGCGTGGAGATCATCGGTCGATTCGATTTCGTCGTTCAGGCGCGGGACTTTGATCAGGTTGTGGAAGCCATGAAGCGTTATGGCGGCCGGACCTCTCTGATCGAATCGACCGCCACAACGGCTACATACTCACTGTCTTCCGGTCCGCTCCTCTGTCTTGAACGCGCTCAGAAGAAGAACTGGGGCTTTTGTCTCATCCGGGGAACCGGGTCCGCTGCCCCCCTCCCCCTGTTTTTGCGCAAAGTATTCTAAACAGGGGACTTAGGTCTGGACTTCCTTTGCAAAGTCTTGATTCTAAAGGGATAAGTCTTTGCAGGGGGTCTTGGTCGCTGGGGGAAGTGCTGCGGAATCAAGACTTTGTGCGCATGTATCGGAGGCAGACGGGACCGATCAGGCCGCCGGACATGAGGCCGGAGCTGTTTTCGGTCCATTGGGGGGCGAAGGTCCTGGGGGTGTGGAGGGCCATGGCGTTGAAGAGGGTGTTGGTGACGGCGATTTCGAGGGCGTTTTCGCCGCTTCGGATGTGGTCTGTGATGTCCATTGTGTAGGGGCGGAGCAGGAGCGAGCCGACCGGTGTGCCGTTGATTTTGACATCGGCGACTTCGCGGACGTCGCCCAGATCGAGAACGATGCGGCTGCCGGGTGGTGTGGAAGGAATGGTGAAGCTGGTGGTGTAGACGCCGCGGCCGGAGAAGCTGCGGAGGTCGGCGTCGAGGGACCAGTCGATCAGCAGGGGCAGCGTGCGGCGGACCGTGCGGGAGTTCTCGGGTAGTGTTTCGGTTGCGACCAGGTTCCAGCCGTTGGTTCCAACCTCTTCTACCTTGGCAATTTCGTTTGCGGAGGTTTGTCTCGCGAGCGGTGGACGCTGAGGGGAGTTCGGGGAGAAGGCTATCAACGCCGATGAGAGGGGATGGACGTCCAGCTTGATGGCGACCTTGTTGGCTGCGGTTCTGGTGATTGGAAGCGAGGTAATTTCGCCGGTCCATGGATCCCAGAGTTCCGGCTGACCATCGGCTTCAAATTCAGCGTCGAGTTTGCGGGGTTGGTCGGACTCGTTGCGGAGGAAGAAGAGCGAGGTGTGATCGAGCTGCTTCTGGATGAAGAAGAAGGGATCGCCGTGAAAGCGGATGTTGGGAGCCGCGGACCTGGACAAGGTGGTGATGAGTGCAGGAATCTCCGCGTCTGCGTGGAACGAGGGATGGCGGCGAATGCTGGCCATGGCGCGTTCGACGCGTGGGGTGTCCCGCAGGTGAGAGGCGAAGCCGCTGGCTCGTGTGGGGAGATCGCCGGCGCAGAGAACGGGAAGGCCGGCGGAGACGAAGGACTCGATCTTCTCCGCGACGTCTGCGGGAAGGGAATCAAGTGAGGGAAGAACGAGTGCGCGGTATTTTGTTCCGGCGATCGTGATCAACGATTTGTTCTGGACTTTGCTCTGGAGGAGCGAGTCGCCGTTGATGTGGTCGTAGAAGTAACCGGCGTCCATGATGGCCTGATTGAGTGGAGGCGTGGGCGGCTGCTCTTCGGCGCCGTGTGTCAGCGTGTCGCGGAAGAGCGCGACGGCGGGAACAGTCTTTGCGGATTGAAGAATGAACTGCAGGCGAGCAATGTAGCGGTTGAGCTGGGCGAAGTACGGCCAGAGCGGGTTCAGCTCGTTGAACTGCGACGAGTAGTTGCCGGTGCGGTTCATGCCGTTGAACGGATCCCATCCGGGTGCGGCGACACCGGCGACCTGATAGGGGGAGCCGTGAAAGACGATGGCGTTGGTGCCGGCGGTGAAAAGCTCGTCGGCGGCGAGCTTCATTTTTTCAGGCGTGGTCTGGTAGAGGCCGCTGGGCCAGACGAAGGACTCGCTGCCGACGATGGAGCGGCCGCTGATGTGCGCGGCTGAGGCGGCGAGCTTGAGGAAGTCGTAGCAGCCGCGGGCGTAGAGCTGCTCGGTCTCGGGGATGTCGGCGTCTTCGTAGACGCGGAGGACGTCGACGGGAGCGCCGTGGGCCTGCGTGCGGGAGAGCAGGTTGTGGTCGTGTGCCCAGCGATTGAACTGGTTGTAGAAGCGCTCCGTCATGAGGTCTGAGACGGTGAGGCGATAGTCGTGGCGGACCTGATCGCCGATGTCTTTGATGTCGAAGAAAGGGACGTCCAGAAAGCGGTCGAAGGGCTCTTCGTAGGTCTGGACCTGGAGGATGGGAAGGAAGGGCTGGAGATCGTAGCCGCGGCGGCGCTTGAATTCGGGGAGGAAGTCGTCGCTCCAGAAGATATTGCCGCGGACTTCGAGGCTGTCGCAGAAGATGGCGCGCATGCCGTTGCCGAGCACGTCTTTCAGGAAGGGGACGGCGGCGTCGCCGACACGATGGGCGTGAGCGCGAAAGGCTTCGGCGCTGAGGTGATCCATTACGAGCTGCGGACCCGCGCCGGCGCCGGCGTTGAGCCGCTGGCCGGTGGGCATGGAGCAGAAGACGAAGAGCTGCCATGTGCCTGCGGGGACGTCCCAGTGCAGGAGGCCGTCAGGCTGGATGTTTGCGGTGAGATCCACGGCGGTGTCGTGAATTAGTTCGCCGGGGCGGAAGACTGCGCGGCCACGCGGTGCAGGTTCATGGAAGACGAACTGGGGTTCGGAGCCGCGGACGGCGAGGGCAGCAACGATCTTCACGCGGTTCTTCATGCGCTCGGGCCAACCGGCGGGGAGACCGTTGAGAACGTCGGAGCCGGTGAGCGGGTCGCCATCTGTGATGGATGGAACTTGAAGGCGCGAGTGGAAGGTGCAGGGGCCTTGAACGGAGAGAGACGAGGAGCGGAGTTCGATGGCGGCGAGTTCCGGGGTGATGGCTTCGCCGCCTCCGAAGGGCCAGCCGGAGCCGAAGGTGTAGTCGATGAAGAGACCGCGATCGCGTGCGCCATGGGCAGCGGTCGCCACGTGGCGAAAGAAGGTGTCGGTGGCGAAGCCGTTGATTCGCTCTAACTGCGTGGCGGAGAGCTGGTCAGGGTTGAAGCCTTTGAAGAAGGCCTGGATTTCGGCGCCGCCGAACCAGGCGTCGTCGAGCGCGGAGAGTTCGCGGAGGAGTTCGGTGTCGTTGACGTCGTCGCCGGGCCACCACCAGCGGACGATGGGGCGGAACTTTTTGGGGGGAGCGTGGAATTGGGCGCGGAGGTTGGGGATGTCGGTTGGTGCCGCGGGTACGAGGGCGCGGAGTTTGAGGGCGGGGGCGGCGAGCAGGGCGCTCTGGATGAAGGATCGGCGGTTCAATGGCATCACGGTTCTAAGATACCGTTCTCTTGAGGGTTTTTGATTTGTTTTTTCGGAGGGTGTCGGACGAGAGGGCGGTGGTTGAGGAGGTTCGTGCGGTTGTGGCGGGGCGCGGCGGTGTTGGGGTCCTTCGACTCGCGTCACGTTGTGACGCTTCGCTCAGGATGACGGACGAAGGGCAACGGCGGTCGAGCTTCGCTCGATTGCCCACTCGTCCGCTACGCGTACGAATGGGGCACCCGGTTCGTCGTCAACTGTGGCAGCTTATGCGGTGGGTTTCGGTGGCGCGTCGAGGCGGGCGTAGAAGTCGGTGAGGAAGCGGGTGGTGTAGTCGCGGAGGAGGGATTCGATGCGGGTGGGGTCGGGGGAGCGGAGGATCAAGCCGGCGTGGTGGAGCTTGTGGAGGCGGTGAACGATTTCGGGGTCGGTGTAGGCGGAGGTGTCGGGCCACTCCTGGCGGGCGAGCGAGATGAGGCTGCCGGCGTAGTCGGGGCGGATGGGCGGGAGCGTGTACTCGGCCTTAAATTCGGAGCCGGCAGCGCTGGATTCGGAAGCGGCGGGGCGGCCGGCGAGGGCGGGTTCGCTGGGAGTCAGGGTGGCTTCGCTGGGTGTCAGGGTGGCTTCGCTGCGGGCGAGGGCGACTTCGATGCGGGCCCACTCGATCCAGGGATTAATGCCGGCTGCGTGCTCGACGACGTCGGCGATGTAGGCGCCGCCGACGCGGGCGGCGGTTTCGAGGAAGTAGAAGCGGCCGTCGGCGTGAGCGCGGATGAATTCGGAGTGAGTGACGCCTGCGGTCATGCCGAGGGCCTGGAGGGTGGCGGCGTGGATGGCCAGAAGATCGGCAGCCTCGGCGCTGCTGCGATCTATACCGCGGGTGGAGAAGATGCCGCCGGTGTGCATGGTTTCGAACGGTGGCTGGCCGTACTTGTGCGGCGCGGCGAAGAGGATGCGGCCGTTGAAGGTGATGCCTTCGACGTGGAAGATGTCGCCGGGGAGGAAGCGCTCGACGAGGTGATTGGTGGCGGCGTCGCCGAGGCGGTCGAGTAGCGGCCAGACTTCTTCGACGGTTTGGAATTTGTGGATGCCGATGGCGGAGGCGGACCAGCGCGGCTTGAGGAGCCAGGGGCCTTGGGTGGATTGCAGGAATTCGTAGAGGGCGTCGTGATTGGCGACGGAGGAGAAGGCGGGGACGGGCACGCCGGCGCGGGCGGCGGCTTCGCGCATGGCGAGCTTGTCGCGGAAGAAACGCGTGGCGGTCTGGCCGAGGCCGGGGAGGCGGAGGTGCTCGCGGGCGAGGGCGGCGGTTTCGAGGTCGAACTCGTCGAGCGGGACGATGCGCGCGATGGGGATGTGGCGCATGAGGTTGGCGATGAAGGGGAGTGTCTGCTCAGGGGTGAGGTCCGCTGGATTTTCGGGGAGGGTGTGGAAGCCGGTGAGGATGTCGCGCGGCCAGTCGGCGTCGCGGAGCTTGTGGACGGTGAGGAGGTGGATGTCGCAGCCGAGGTTGGCGACTTCGCGGAGGAAGGCCTGGCCTTTTTCGTAGGTAGTGATGCAGAGGATGGTGGGGCGCGACATTGCGGGAGGGTAACAGAGTTAGCGAGTGAGGGGTTAGGAGTGAGGGGTAGCGTGATTGTCGCTGTTCCTAACTTCCCAACTTCCTAATCCCCTAAGTTCTGACTTTCCTCAGTCGAAGGTGACGGGGAGGGTGCGGCGGAGTTCGCTGGATTGACGGGCGAGGTCGAGAAGGCGGAGGGTGCGGAAGGCGTCGTCTGGCGTGACGGCGAGAGGGGCTTTGGCGAGGATGGCGTCGCGGACGTTGGCGTAGAAGAGACGGTAGTCGCCTGGGGTGGTGGGGAGTGTGGAGTGGGTGAGCAGGGTGTTCTGGGTGAGTTCGCGGGCGACGGTGAGGGTGCCCCAGGCGGATTCGGGTTCTTCACCCCAGCCAGCAAGCTGGCCGGGGACCCCGGGTTCAGGGAGCCAGGGGGTGGTTGCGGACTCGGGGGTGTCGAGGCGAGGCGGACGGAGGGAGGTATTGAGGAGTGTGGGCTCCTGGGGGTCGACGCCGAACTTGCGATAGCTGCCGTGGGTTCCGTGGACGAGGAAGCGGGGCGAGGGGTCGGGGGCGAGCATGGTGGCGGCGCAGATGTAGCGGAGGGTGTGGCCGAAGCCGCGGTCGTACTCGAGGATGATGTCGAAGGCGTCGTCGATGTCGGTGGTGTCGCGGTCGTGGTGGATCATGGCGGTGAGGCGCGCGGGTGGGCCGAAGAGAGCGAGCGCCTGATCGACGAGATGGGGGCCGAGGTCGTAGAGAAGGCCGGTGGAGGCGCTGGCGGACTCCTTCCAGGTGTTGGGGCGCTGCAGGGGGCGGTAGCGGTCGAAGCGCGAGGTGATTTCGACGGCGCGGCCGAGGGTGTTTTCAAGGAGGAGCTTGCGGACGGTGAGGAAGTCGCCGTCCCAGCGGCGGTTGTGGAAGGGCGCGAGGATGCGGCTGTGCGTTTTGGCGAGCGAGGCGAGGGCTTGCGCGGATTTCGCGGAAGAGGTGATGGGCTTGTCGACGACGACGTGCTTGCCGGCCTGGAGGGCCTGGGCGGCGAGATCGAAGTGGGTTTCGTTGGGCGTGGCGACGACGATGAGGTCGATGGTGGGGTCGGCGATGGCGGCGTCGATGGAGCGGACGATGCGCGCGGAGGGATAGGCTTGCGCGGCTTCATCACCCCTACGCTGGACGATTGCGGTGAGCTCGAGGCCGGGAACTGCGGAGATGAAGGGGCAGTGGAAGACCTTGCCGGCGAGGCCGAAGCCGAGGACTGCGCAGCGGATGGGTGTGTCGGGTGTGGCGGACATGGGAACCATGGTACGACGCCGGGTTGCCTACGGCGACGGTGACGCCCGCAGCAGAATGGAGATGATCGTGTAAAGAAGCGGCGAGGATCAGGCGGTGATCAGAGAGGCAAGCGGGGCGGGGAGGTTGCTCTTGCGGCAGAACCAGGCCATGCCGAGAAAGAAGCCGGCGTGGCAGTAATCGATGATGTCGTGTGTGCGGGCGTCGATGACTTTGGGGAGACGAGATTCGAGCTGGTTCTGCGCGGTGGATTGGATCGACATGCGGCCCTCCTGCGCGTTTGGATGCGGTGCGCGGAACGCAGGGCTATTTGCGGGTCGCTGTGATGCGGATGTACTCGTGCTTGATGAGTGTGTGGTTCGCGGGATCGCGTGCGACGTTCTCTGAGGACCAGAGGTGTTCGAGGTCGGCGAAGAGTGCCTTCTGCCCTGGCTCGTCGAGTTTGCTGAAGGCCACCTTGGTGGGGCCGAAGTAGGTGCGGAAGAAGTCGACGCAGCCGGCGGCATTGGTGGGCATGTCGAAGTCGATGTGCATGGCCCTGGTTTCAATGTTGGTGAAGTAAGGCGAGAGGCGCTCGCGAACGGTGGCGTCGTCACCCCAGAGGATGGGCGGTTTCACGCCGGGAGGTGGCGGGACATGGGTGCTACCGACCTTGAACATGCGCGCGACGAAGGCACCGGGACCCCAGTTGCCCATGCCAAGCAGGCCGCCGGGCTTAAGGACGCGGCCGAACTCGGAGGCAACGAGCTCAGGACGCGGGGCAAACATCGCGCCGAACATGGTGGTGACTGCATCGAAGGAGGCGTCGCCGTAGGGCAGGGCTTCGGCGTCGCCTTCGTCGAAGGTAATGGCGAGATGTTCGGCGGTGGCGCGGGCGCGTGCCTGCTCAAGGAGGTTGGTGGCGATGTCGACGCCGGTGACGATGCAGCCGCGTCGGGCGAGCGGGATGGCGGTGTTGCCGGTGCCGCAGGCGACGTCAAGCACGCGGGCGCCGGGCGGGAGGTTGAGGCTTTGGACGAATTCTTCTGCGCCGCCGGTGATGGTTTTTGCGACGACGCCGAAGTCGCCGGCCATCCAGCTGGCACGCATGTTGGCTTTGATCTGTTCGATGGTGGGAGTTGCGGGAGCTGTGGTCATGGGGGGCTCGCTTGAAGTGAGGATGAGATGGGCCCGGGGATAGGACAAAACTTTATCGCAACGGATCGCGAATGGGGTCATCCAAAGAAGAAATTTTTCGACGGGCCATCATCGCGGCTCGATGATGTCATGCAGGTTTACCGGAGCGAGGAGAAGCGAAATGAAGATTGCGGTGTTGGGATTTGGAAACGTGGGCGCGCAGTTGGGCAAGCTGTGGGCGAAGAAGGGGCACGAGGTGACGGCGGGTCTGCGCGAAGGAAGCAAGGACCGTCGGAAGGCGAGCGATGCGGGTATGGCGGTGGCTACGCCGGCAGACGCGGTGAAGGCCGCGGAGGTTGTGGTGATTGCGCTGCCGTGGCCGGTGGTGGAGTCGGTGGTAAAAGGCTTGCCGCTGGAAGGCAAGGTTGTGATCGATGCTGTGAATCCGGTGAATGCGGATTTGAGTGTGGTGACTCCGGAGGCCGGGAGCGCGGCGTTGGCGATTGCGGAATGGGCGAAGGGAGCGCGGGTGGTGAAGGCATTCAACACGATTGGCGCAGCGCTGATGGGCGATGCGGCGTTCGACATGATGTACTGCGGCGATGATGTGGAGGCGAAGCAAGTGGTGGATGGGTTGATTGCCGACACCGGCATGAAGCCGGTCGATGTGGGGCCGCTGAGCAACGCGCGCTACCTGGAAAATGTAGCCGGGTTGTGGATTGATCTTGCGGTGAAGGGAAGGATCAAGGGGGCGTTCGGGTTCAACCTGGTGAGGAAGTAAGTCGGCAACCCACTCATGACGACGATGAAACTGTCGTGATGAATGGGGCACCCGGATTTGTGGGGTACGAAAGCTTACTTTGATGTTGCGCTGACGGTGACGGGGATCTGGAGTGTGCCGAGGTGGCCGCTGATGGCGTCCCAGACGGTGAGGGCGAGGAAGTCGCCGGATTTGGGGAGATTGATTTGTTGCGCGACCTGGAGCTTGCGCGGAGGATTGTTCGGCTGGAGCGGAAAGCGCACGCGGTCGAAGGTCTGGTCGATGCGGTTGCCGTCGCTGTTGAGCGCGATGGCAGCGAAGAAGACGGTCGCGCGGCCGTCGGTAGTGGCTGTTGAGAGTCCGGCAGTAGAGAGCGAATAGTCGATGCGATAGGCGGACGTGCCTTTGGTTGCGGGTGCTGCGGGGCGGAGCGGGATGTAGTCGGCGTCGGTTCTGGTGTGATCGGCGAGGTGGACGCTGGCCTGGAAGAGAAGCGGTGCGCTGTGGACGTCGGGAGCGGTCACGGGTTGTTTGGTGTCACCGGTGATGAGGGTCGCGAACTTGCGCTGGCGCGGCGCGAGGGTCTGGGGCTTGTCGGCGAAGTGGCCACGGCGGTAGCTGAGGTGGAAGTCGCGGTTGCGGACGGTGATGCGGATGTTGTGCCACTTGCCGTCGTAGTGGAAGTTCTGCGGCGACCAGGTGAG
>DASUHZ010000039.1:0-6723 GCA_036273275.1 Bryocella sp. | reverse complement strand
GAGCTGGAGCCTCCGAGGGGCATACCTACAGCGCCGGTCACCACCTCGGTCAAAGCCCCATCGGAACCGCCCGCGAGCCGGTGATAGTGCCCGGCAAAGATGAAGTGTACGCGATCAGCACTTAGAAGATCGAGATACCTTGTCCGGGCGGCGAGCGGAATGTTGAAGTAGTCGTCCTTCTCATTGGCATCCTTCAAAAAGTATGGGATGTGCTGGAAGACAAGAATTTGCTCGCCCTCGGGAGCACTGGCAAGCGTCTTGCGCAGCCAGTCTTCCTGCTTGGTTGCCTCCTCCGGGACGTGATCCGGCGAGCGGATGAGGTTGGAGTCGAGCACAATGCCGAGAATGTGCGCGTAATGAAAGACGTAATAATCAGGTCCGTAAGCAGCACGGTAACCGGCTAAAGTCGACGCCGTTGGAAGGTTCCCTACGTCGTGGTTGCCCGGAACGTTATAGGCCGGGATGGATGCGTCGAGCTTCTTCAGTATCTCCTTGTATGCCGTAATCTCAGCCTCGTCTCCGCTCCGGTTCGTCAGATCTCCACAGATGACAACGAAGTCGGGATGTATCCGGTTCAGGTTGGCGATCACGAATTCGAGATTGGCTGTTTCCTGGAGAAAGTCCTTGTCCTTGGCATACATTCCGAGCTGCGGGTCCGCCAGCACAGCGAAAGTGACTGGCCGCGTCTGCGCTGCCCCCGATGGCTGTTGAGCATTACTGCAAACCAGAGAGCATCCCAGGAGGACAGCCCCAATCATTGAACCTTTCATTAGAAACACCTCAAGTGCCGCATACCTGACGAGGTTAGTGTTGTCCGAAGCCTCCGCGCTTCAGGCGGCGTAAGTCTACCGCTTGAGACTGCTCCACAAATGCGGGCTTATCTCTAGAACTGGATTCGTCCGCTCAATTGCAGAATACGGGGATCGCCTGCTGAGGTGATCTTCCCGAACGTGCTGGCGGAGCTTTGGTTCGTCCCCGGCTGGCTGAAGTGTGGAGTGTTTATCGCATTGAAAGCCTCCACGCGGAATCGGAAGGTGGCTTCTCGCCAAATCGGAAACACTCGCTGGACGCCGGCGTCGAAGTTCAGATAATTGGGGTTACGCAGAAAATCTCGCGGTGAGTTGCCGAATGTTCCGGGCGCATTCTGCTTGAACGCCGCGGTGTTGAAGTACTGACTGAGCTCGAGCTGCCGCGTAGGCTGGAACGGAATATACGGGTTGGCACCGGGTACCAGGTCAGCGCGATCGAGGTTGACGCCACTGCGCGAATTGTCCTGTCCCGATGTAATGGAAAAGGGCTGACCGTTTGCCCATGTGAAGATGCCGCTCACAATCCAGCCGCCCGCGACAGCGTGCACCAGGCGCGAACTGTTCGCAGGTGAGGGCAGATGTCCCACACCGCTCATGAAGAAGGCGTTCGGAACATCCTCGCTGGCTATACCGTTGTTGAAGTTCGGATTGAACGGGTCGGGGTTCGTGAGTGAAAGCTGCTGATCGGTCGACTGATTATCCGTGGCCTTGGAGTGGGTAAAGTTCATCACGAACGAATAACCATGATCGAGTTTCTTCTCGAGCGTGAGCTGCAGCGCGTTATAGTGCGTCCAGCCCGCGTTGTTCATCACGATGAGCGACGAAAAGCTGGGGTACAGAGCGCGACGCTGGTCGGTATTGCTTACCGTCGCGCCAGTGCCATAGATCGCTGGATTCTGCTCATTGTTGTCCTGCAGGTTGACGCCTCGATCACCCACGTACGCAGCGCGCGCCACCAGGTGACTGCCGAGCTGATGCTCCAGCGTTATGTTCATGGATTGCACATAGCCCAGGTGCCAGTGCGGATTGAAAGACTGGTAAGTGAGCGGCGTCACAAAAGTTGTCGAGGGCGAGGTTACGACCGGCGCGAACGGCGGAAACGGGTTCTGCTGGCCGGCACTCCCATAGGGATCGGAGAAGTTCACGCCATTGAGAACCGCGCTAGGGCTGAAGGGAGCGTTTTGGACAAAGTTGTTCCACAGCACCATGAACGGTCGAATGTAGAACATGCCGGCGCCGCCACGGAGTTCGGTCGGATGTGATCCGGTCCGAAGCGCGTATGCGAGACCAACACGCGGTGAGAAGTTGCCCAGGTTGTTGTACATTCCACCGCTCGGAAAACCAGGATCGCCCGCGAAGAGGAGACCGGTCGGCGCAAGTGGGAATCGTGTTGAATGGGCGCCCGCTACGTATCCACCGATCTGTCCTTTCACCGGGTCCGTGTAGGGGAAGAATGGTTCCCAGCGTAGTCCGGCATCAAGCGTGAACCTGCGATTGACCCGCCACTCGTCCTGCACAAATGCGGCAAACTGATGCCCGCGAGTGAACTTCGCCTTTCCGGCCGTCTGCTGAAACTTCTGGACATCACCGAGTAGGAAATCGGCAAAACCATTGCCGCTTGACGCAGTGCCCTTTGACGGCTTGTAGACCGTCGCGAAGCCGGTGAAGCTGTAAAGTGGCTCCTCTTGGTAGCCCGTCGCCGAGTCGAAACGGAGATACGGATCGTACTCGGCTCCGAACGTAAGCGTATGGCCTCCATGGGTCAAGCTGAGCAGGTCGGACGCCTCGATAGCCTCCTGGTACCACTTGCCCGGAGGAGAAGAGCGGCCGGTCCCCCAGCCGGAGAATCCGGTCACCGTAATGCCGGTCTCACGGAACTTTGCCACGGGCTCGGCGACGTTGGTCGCCCCGAAGTCGAAGACGGAGAACGGAGCCGCCGTTGTTTGCAGCGAGTTCAGCACCAGCATATCGGCGACGAACGAGTTCACCAGCCGTGGGCCGATCGTAAACGTATCGCTGAGTTTACCCTCGTTTGTTGTCTGGTTCTGATTGAGCCCGTAATTGAGAAGCGTTCCGTTTCCGTTCCAGCCGGCGGAGGTGTAGTTGACGAAGAACGCGCTGAACATCAGTTGGTGCCTGCCGAGCGTGTAGTCGAGCTTTCCGAGACCCTCATAGTTGCGCGTGATACTGGGCAGCGAATAGATGAGTTGGTCGCTCCCAGCTGATGGATTGTCAGTGGATGATGTCGGAATATCCGGAAGCATTGCCACGCTCAAGGGATTGAACATGGTGGACGGAATCATGTTGTTCTGAAAAGGCTGATTCGTGATCGGGTTATTGAGCTGCTGCGCCGTATTATTGCAGACGCCGTTCGCGTCAAACTTAGCGGTGCACAGCGCGGAAAAGTCTCCCTTCCGCTCGACCGCCGTGGGAACGAAGGCAGAATTGCCCTGGCTCACATTGTTAATAGTGGTGCCCTGAAAGCTCGCGAAGTAAAACAGGCGGTCCTTCATAATCGGCCCGCCGATCACGCCGCCGAACTGATTCCGTTTCAGCGCATCCTGCTTCGTTGCGAAGTAATTAATCGCGTTAAAGTCTCCGTTGCGAACATACTCGAATAGCGAACCATGAATGGCATTCGTGCCGGACTTCGTCACGATGTTCACGACTGCCCCGCCGACGCCTCCGAAACGCGCGTCGAAGTTATTAGTCTGGACGCTGAATTCTGCGAGCGCGTCAGGATTCGGGAACGTCGCATTCAAATTCGATATCAGATCCTCGTGAGGAGCTCCGTCAAGGTTGTAGCTGACCTGGTCGCCATAGGCGCCATTCACCGCATAGGCAACCTCGTTTCCGCTATTCGCGTAGCTATCGTTGTACTCACCGGGGCTCGTCACTACACCGGGTGCCATGGTCACCAGGGTTGCTGCGTTCCGGCCGTTGAGCGGAAGGTTCTCGAGGTACTGCTTTCCCACAAGTTGGCGCAGCGTCCCGGACTCCGTGTCCACCATCTCCGAGTCGGCAGTCACGGCCACCTGCGAGACTGCGGATTCAAGCCCAAGCTTCACATTTACCGTCGCCGGGACGTTCACATCCAAGGTGATACCGGTCTGATGGTATGGCGCGAAGCCCGCAGCCGACACCTTCAGTTCATATGAACCCGGCAGCAGAAACTTGAAGCCGAACCGGCCCTGAGAATCGGTGGACATCTGCTTGGTAACGCCTGTCCCGGTATTCACAATGGCGACATTGGCGGAAGGAATATTGGCGCCGCTGGGGTCCGTCACAGCTCCTTCCAGTGTCGCCGTCGGCACGATCTGCCCGAACGCGGCAACACAGCTCAACAGGAACATCAGCGGCAGCGACAGGAGAGCCGTGCGGCATTTGAAAAACCGCATCGGCGCCATTCCTCCAGCCCCGGCCCGCGGCGCTTCTCGACTTGTCGAGCGGCAGTTTGCCACAGAGTGGCTCGAAGGTTGGATAAATCTGCTACGCCCCGCTGTGCTGAACCACTGACTTCTCGGAAACATAAATTTTCCCTCCCTGATTTCGTCCCTGCAGCATCTTGCGACGATTCATTGACCCTTCACAAATGACCTTTGTTTCATTGCACCCGGTAGACCGCACTCCCGTGTTCTGGCAAGACGATCTCAACATCATCGGAAGGCGCCAGTTGACGATGATTCGTTAGATCGCGGGCTGAGTGCCTGCCGCTTGAGAGACCGAGCTCCGCCCAGCGCGCATGCAGATGCACCGGCGCGTCGCTCAGATCGAAGAACGCGAGTGAATCCCGCAAGTGACCGGATACTTCGGTCTCCGCCTCCCATACGCGGATCTGCTCCCATCCGCGGGGAAGATCCGTTATGGGATGGCTCTCCCGCGCGTTTTGGTCGATATCCAACAGCGCCCGATCCGTCATCAACCCCCTCGTAAACGGGTCGAGTCGCGTCAGGTTCGCGCCTTCAATCAGCGGCGCACGGGCAAAGGCCCACAGCGTGAACTCGCTGCGCTGCTCATCGTGCGTCAGTTGCGAGGCCCGTGCCTCGCCCCATGCTGGATGCGGACCCAACCAGCCACTCGGCAACGCGTCCGGGTCCACCCAGTTTCCACGCTTCACAAACGGCGCCCACTTCGCCAACACATCGAACTCGTCTCGTAACCCTATCGGGAAGCCGCTCTTGTTCTTCGGAGTTGTCCATACGTCCCAGTGCTCCACGGACACGCGCCACATCTGCGCATACTTGCCCACAAAGCCTGCGTATTCCTGCGGCGGCGGACCCGGTGAAAGACTCAGCACAATGGTTCGGCGAGTCTTGCGTATCGCTTCACTCACTTGCCGAATCTCGGAGGAACGAAAGGGCCGATCGCTGACACAACCCAGCTTAATGAGATCGACGCCCCAGCTGGCATACTGTTTCGCGATCGAATCGTACCAGGCCTGTCCTGCCGCGTTATCTTTCACGGCATAAAACTCCCTGTCCCAGGGGCAGGTCTGTGTCGTGTCACCCGCTTGGGAGGCGTGGAAGTTCGATCCCGCGATGAGTTCATCGCGCTCCACTGCCTGCCGTGGTATGCCCAGCATTACGTGAATCCCCAGCTTCAGGCCTCGCGCATGGAGCCAGTCGGCTATCGGCCGGAATCCGCTATTATCCGCCGCCGAGGGAAACCGATTTACCGCCGGAATCAATCGCCCGTTACCATCCACCTCGTAGCGTCGGCCGGACCGCTGCGCGCCCGTCGGATCGTCTTCATACCACCCCGCGTCGAGCATGGCGTACTGCCAACCATACTGTCTGAATCCAGCGAGTACCGCAGCGTTAGCTCTAAAGTCTTTCTCCGTGATGGTCAATCCGTACGAGTCCCATTCACTCCATCCCATCGGCGGAGTGCGTGCCGGATTCTGCGCGTAAAGAGGCGATGGCCGCGCAAGCGCGAGTACCGAAAGCACGGATGCAAAGCCAAAGATTCTGAATCCGGGCAAATATCCTCCGAGCGGCCAGGCGGGCAGGCTGATTGAGGAAACCGCAGTGAACCACGGTTTCCTCAATAGGTCGCAGCTGTCGTTAGAAGTTGAAGGTGGCCTCGATCTGTCCCTGGCGATTGATCGGAGAGAACTTGCCGGTGATCTGGCCGAAGTTGGAAGAGCCGAGCGTGGTGGATGGGAACGGAGGCTGAACGCGGTTGAGCGCATTGAAGTAGTCCATGCGCACCGTGAACGAGGTCCCTTCCGTGACCCGGAACAGCTTCTTGACGCTCAGGTTTTCGGACGGGTACCACGGACCGCGAACCGCGTTATAGGTCCGGTTGGCGTTGCCCAGCACATACTGCTGACCGGTCGGCGCAGAGAGGCTCCACGCGTCGGTGCTGAACAACGTCGGCGCCGGTCCTTTGCCCTCGAAGTACTGCGTGACCTGACCGTAGTTCCCTGACCAGAGCTTAACTCCGGGATTGAAGTTAGGCCGGTTGCTGCTGACCAGCGGGCTTCCACCGCTTTGCGTAATCGCCAGCGGCTGGGAGTTGTTGTAGGTCAGTATCCCCGATACCTGCCATCCGCCCAGCAACCTTCCCGTCTCGCCCCGGTTGAGCCAGCGCTGGCCCGGACCGAACGGAAGCTGATAGAGAAGGGCAAGCTTCGATTCGAACGAGCCCGTCGAGTCTTCACCCCAGTCTGGCTTCTGGTTGTACTTGTTCACGGTTGTGATGAGGTTGTCGTAGAGTCGGGGTAGTTCGATATTGGCCAGGAAGTTAATGTTGTTCGACAGGTGCTTATCGGCCTGTATCTGGATTGCGCTGAAGTACGTGGTTCCTGCCTGATCCCACACCCGCGCCACATTGGAGTATTGCGGGAAGGGTTTCAACGCCTGAAGCAGCGTCGCGCCGCCTTTGAACTGCGCCGCAAACTGCGGATAAGGTG
>DASUHZ010000038.1:0-15906 GCA_036273275.1 Bryocella sp. | reverse complement strand
GCTCCCGCAACAACCGCGCCGACCCTGCACTTCGACGTTGCCTCGATCAGGCCCACCGATCCCAAGACGCAGGGCTGGCGCCTGGAGTTCACCGTCGACGGCCTCGTCGCTCAAAAAGTCACGCTTCGTATGCTGATTAAGGAAGCCTATGCAGCCTACGAGGACGGCCGCATCGTGGGCGGGCCATCATGGCTGGATACAGACCACTTCGATATCCTTGCCCGCCTCGACCCCGCGGAAGTCCCCACCTACAAGGATCTAACCCTCGCCCAGCGCCGCGAGATGCTTCGTGCCCTATTGGCCGACCGCTTCCAACTCACCGTCCATCCCGAGCAACGGAGCTTCCCTGCATTCGCTTTGCGGATCGCAAAGGGCGGCCCGAAGCTCCAAAGGGCAAACGATACCGAGATCATCAATGAAGACGGAGTTAAGGGATATCACTCCCTCGTAACGCGCAGCCGCCGCGGAGTGCTCGAAGGAAAAAACTTCTCGATGCCGGAATTGGCACGAATTCTCGAACACGCCGCTGGGCGCATCATCGTTGACGAGACAGACCTGACAGACCGCTATGATTTTCTGCTTCAGTGGACGCCGACGGATGCTTCTGGAAATCCCATCGAAACCAGCAACGGAACCGCTGATTCATCCGAGAAGTCCTATCCCTTCTTTTTCCAGGCGCTGGAACAGGAGCTCGGCCTGAAGCTGGAACCCACAAAGACCGCCGTCGGAGTCTATGTCATCGACCACGCACAGCCACCCTCCAGCAATTGAAACCGCAACTCGTTCCTGACTTGAGCAATGGGAATGCATTGACATTGCCTTTGAAGATGGGCCAAATCAAGGCTCTGGTCTCCTCAAATGGCCAGGGCGGCCACCCACTTGGCCTGCTCAGGCGTGTCAGGAACACTGATCCCGCGCGCCAGCGATATCCGGTCAAAGGCTTCCTTCGCGGAATATCCTTCGAGGCGCATCACCGTCGCCAGCAGAACGGATGAGCGTCCGATGCAGGCTCTGCAATGCACGCCGATGCTGAGGCCTTCACTGGCGCGCTTGTGAACGAATTGCGCGAAGGTGAGGAAGCCAAGGCGCGATGGAGGAACCTGCCGGTCCGGAATCGGAAAGTTGACGAAGGAAATTCCCAGTGAAGCGCATGCGGCCTTCTCCTGCTCGAGATCAAGCTCGCGGCTCTCTTCGGGGGCGAGCAGCGAGACGAGGATGTCGACGCCGTCGTTCTTCAGCACGCGAATGTCCTGCTGCAGCCACTCTCCACCTCGCGGGCGGGGAACAATCGCAAGCTTCAGAGGCGAAGCACTCTCAATCCAGAAGGGCATCGATTCGGTCTGATACTCAATCGCGTTTATCACTATAGAGATAGACGCAGAACCGGCGCCGGATACTCGAAACCGGCGGGAGAAAAATTCGGGTTAAGGCCCTGAAGCTCTGGAAATCTCCGTAACTCAAGCCTTCGCAGCGATTTGCCGTTAGGAAGAAATAACCGAAATAACTTCAGCCCTGGGTTCGGTAGAACTCGCTGCGTTTGCGGCTGTAGAGGACATAGACGAACAGCCCGATGATGAGCCAGATGAAGAAGCGCTCCCAGGTGCGCACGGGTAGACCGGCCATCAGCAGGATGCAGAAGATTACGCTAAGAACCGGGAAGATGGGACCACCGGGGACGCGGAAGCCGCGGTGACGCTCCGGCTGTTTCCGCCGCAGCACAATCACGCCGATGCTCACGAGCACGAAGGCGAAGAGTGTGCCGATGTTGGAGAGCTCGGCAAGGGTGCCGACATCAAACAGTCCTGATGGAATGGCGACGAGGATGCCCGCAACCCACGTCGCAAACGCCGGCGTGCGGAAGCGCGGATGCACGTGGGAGAAGATGTCCGGCAGCAAGCGGTCGCGCGACATGGCGAACCACACGCGCGCCTGGCCAAGCTGAAACACCAGGATCGACGAGATCATCCCGATGATCGCGCCGAGCAGAACGATCAGGCGTGTCCAGTGCAGAAGGTCGGAGTGGGTTTGCAGTGTCAGGCGCTTGAGGCCGTTGACGACGGGCGCGGCGTCGCCGATGACGGTTCGCCACGGAACGATGCCAGTGAGAACGAGCGAGACGCCAATATAGAGGATGGTGCAAACGATGAGCGTGGCAATGATGCCGATGGGAACGGTGCGCTGCGCGTCGCGACACTCCTCGCTTGCGGTTGAGACGGAGTCAAAGCCGATGTAGGTGAAGAAGATGATGCTGCCACCGGCGAGTACGCCCGGCCATCCGTTGGGCGAGAACGGATGGTAGTAACTGGGATGGATGAAGTGCAGGCCAATGATGATGAAGGCGATGATTGCGACGAGTTTGATGAGCACCATGATGTTGTTGGTGCGCGCGGACTCGCGAATGCCGCGGACGAGAACGACGGTGAGCAAGATGACGATGAGGAACGCAGGGATGTTGAAGCCGAAGTGCCAGCCAGGCGCGTAGATGGTATTGCCGGTGAGGTCGGTGAGTCCCTGCGGCAGATATGCGGGCGAGAGCCACTTGGGGCTCATGGGAACGCCAAGCCAATCGAGCAGGTCAACAAAGTGCGCGGCGAAGCCGACGCTGACGCTCATATTGGAGAACGCGTATTCGAGGATGAGGTCCCAGCCGATGATCCAGGCGATGAGTTCGCCGAGCGTGGCATAGGTGTAGGTGTAGGCGGAGCCGGCGATGGGAATCATGCTCGCGAGCTCGGCGTAGCAGAGGCCGGTGAAACAGCAGACGATCGCGACAAGGATCATGCTGAGCGCGAGCGCCGGTCCTGCTCCGGGGCGGCCTGCGACATGGCCGTGATGCAGGATGAGGTCGATGACGGGAGATTGCTGCCAGTCGGCCAGCTGTGCGGGATTGCCGCCGATCGCCGTGCCGATGACCGTGAAGATGCCCGAGCCGATGACGGCGCCGATGCCAAGGGCAGTAAGCGAAACAGGACCCAGCGTTTTCTTCAGCGCAGTCTCGGGCTGCTCGCTCTCGGCGATCAGCTTGTCGATGGATTTGGTGGCGAAGATCTGGCGGGGCTTCGTCAGAGTCTGGCGGGCTTGGGTGGAAGGTGGCAGGGCGGTGAATCCTCGAAACGAAGATGAGGGATCGAAGCTGATTGTATGCGGATGCCACCCCACCGAGCGAGGGCGCTTCTCCGGAATCGCGCCCGGACAGCAGAAGACGGGCGAAGCATTAGCTCCGCCCGTCTGGAGATCAAAAAGCTCTCTACGCTTTTTCTCCCTCTCAAAGAGCTCTTTATGGTTCTTGTATCAAAAAGCTCTTTGAGCCTTTTTTATCGCTTCGACTGGCCGCGCGATAGTTTCTTGACCTTGGCCTTGTTGCTGCCGCGGGGGGTGGTGCGCTTGGCCTTGGGAGCGGCCTTCTTGCGCGCCGCGCGCTTTACCTTCTTGCGCTCGTCCTTGTCGGTGATGCTTTTGGTATTTGCCATGTGTGCGGATCTCTTTCAGAACTTGATTGTCGGCGAACGGAGTCGGGTTACAACCGCTCGAGCTGGGCGAACTTCTCTACCAGCTTCTTGGTGCCGTACCCGCTAAATTGTACTGTAATCTTCGCGTCGTCACCCTCGCCCTCGCGCGCGGCGATGATGCCTTCGCCATATTTTGGGTGGCGGACGCGCACTCCCTTGCCCAGGCCGGTGCGTCCTACAGGCGCGGGAATGTCCATCTTGGGTCGCGCAGGGTAGCGCTTTTCGCCGGGCTTATAGCTGACTGTGCCACCCTTGCCGAAGAACGCCGCGGTGTTGTCGAGTGCGCCAGAACCGCTGAGACGTGAGCGGTTCGCGCCGAAACGCTGTGCGGCGTAATTGCGTGCAGCTCCGCCCCCAGCCGTGCTCGACTCCTGGCTCTCGTCCTCGTAGGAGTAGTGGCGCTCACCGGTTTCGTCATCCCCGCCACCGAACCGCCGGCGCTGCGGATAGGGCGTGGCATACGCGTTGCGGTAGTCCAGAGCGCCGCCGTGGCTCGCGCCATATCCCGCGCCAGATCCGAGGTCTTCGATCAGCTTCGACGGAACCTCTTCGAGGAAGCGCGAGGGGGTGCTCGACTCAGGCATGTCATTGCCGTAGCGGCGGCGGTACCGCGCTCGTGTGAGGATCAGCGTGTCCATCGCACGGGTCATGCCGACGTAGCAGAGGCGACGCTCCTCCTCCATCTGTGGAGGATCCATCAATGTGCGCGAGTGCGGGAAGAGGCCTTCTTCCATGCCGCAAAGGAAAACGAGCGGGAATTCGAGTCCCTTCGCTGCATGCAGTGTCATCAGCGTCACGCGGGCCTCGGCGGAGTACTGATCTGCATCGGAGACGAGCGCTGCATGATCGAGGAATTCAGCGAGGGTTTCGCCACGTGAGGTTGCATCCTGCGCGGCGTTGGCAAGTTCCTTCAGGTTCTCGATGCGTGAAAAGGCCTCCGGCGTGGCTTCTTCTTCAAGGGCTCGGATGTAGCCGGAGCGATCGTTGAGGAACTTGATGAGCTCAGGCAGGGTTGCGGGATCGCCCGGCTTGCGGAAGGCCGGCTTGCCCGCGGCGTCGAGCTCTTCATCCGTTGCTGCCGCTGCGATGCGATCAAGTCGCGCACGGTTCGCCTCGCGGATCTTTCCAGATGCGGACTGCTTCAGCGCGACAGGAGCGAAAGGGTTGAAGCTCGCCTCCGCAGAGGAAAGCGCAGCGTTCTCCGGCGCAATGGTCGAGATCTCTTCACTCGGACCGAAGTCGAAGCCGAAGTTGAAGCTGGTATCGAAGTCGCTGTTGCCGTCATTCGTGAGAGTCGGCGGGGCCGCAGGCTCGTCGACGCCGAAGTCGAAGGAGGTGTCATCGGTAGAGAGCGATGCCGGATCGACGCTCTCATCCGCGTTCTCGGGTTCTGCAACCGGCGCAGCATCCGTTGCGAGCGCTGCTGCAAAGTCCGGGCCGAGCATCGCGCGCGCATCTTCGATCAGCTTGCGAAAGGTGCCGAGTGCTGACAACGCGCGCGCAGGCAGCAGCTTCTCTTCGGTCGCGCGGCTGATCGCATCCCACGTGCTCATTCCTGTCGTGAGCGCAATGCGCTCGAGTGTGTCCATCGTGGTCTTGCCGACGCCGCGCGGAGGTGAGTTGACCACACGTCCGAGCGCAACGGAGTCGTGCGGATTCTGCACCAGCTTCAGATAGCTGAGCATGTCCTTGATCTCGGCGCGATCGTAGAAGCTGAAGCCGCCGACCATGTGGTACTGAATCTGATAGCGCCGCAGCGCCTCTTCAACGAGTCGCGACTGCGAGTTGGTGCGATAGAGCACAGCGCAGCGCGGCTGATCCTCCGTCTCGCCGGCCTCACGCAGATAGCGCTGAATTCGATCTGCAACAAACAGCGCCTCATTCTCTCCATCGGGCGCTTCGTAGTAACCGATGAGCGAGCCGCCCTCGCGCGAGGTCCACAGGTTCTTGCCCTTGCGCTGTGTGTTCTGCGCAACGACGGCCGACGCGCCTTCAAGAATCACCTGGGTTGAGCGATAGTTCTGCTCCAGACGAATCGTCCGCGTGTCAGGGAAGTCCTTTTCGAATTCGAGGATGTTGCGAATGTCCGCGCCGCGCCAGGAGTAGATCGACTGGTCCTCATCACCCACGACGCACACGTTGCCATGCTTGCCGAGCAGCTTCATCAGCTCATACTGCGGACGATTGGTGTCCTGGTATTCGTCGATGAGCAGATACTTGTATTTTCGGTTGTAGCGCTCGCGCACTTCGCTGGAAGACTTCAGCAGGCGTACCGTTTCGAGCAGCAGATCGTCGAAGTCCATTGCGTTCGCTTTGAAGAGCTCGTCGCGGTAAATTTTGAAGATGTGCGCGATTTTCTCCTCGAGCGGATTTGTGGAGGCGAGGAAGTATTCCTGCGGATCGATCATGTGGTTCTTCGCCCACGAGATCCGGCCAAGCGCGACGCGCGGCTTTAGTTGCTTGTCATCGACGCCGAGCCGCTTCAGCGCCTGCTTTACTACGGCCTGCTGATCGGTTTCGTCATAGATGGCAAAACTTTTTGTGAGTCCCTTGCCGCCGACGCGCAGCGCCTCGATGTCTCGCCGCAACACGCGCACGCAGAAGCTGTGAAATGTCGCGAGCGTGGGCTTCGCGAGGGTCGAGTGACCAAGAATTTTGTCGACACGCTCCTCCATCTCCTTCGCTGCTTTGTTCGTGAAGGTGACGGCGAGAATGTTATCGGGCGAGACTCCGCGCTCCTGTATCAGATAAGCGATGCGATGTGTGATGACACGTGTCTTACCGGAGCCGGCGCCGGCAAGCAGAAGCACTGCGCCATCGACGGAGAGGATGCCTTCGCGCTGCTGCGGATTCATGTTTGCGAGAAGGTCAGCCACACTTTTCATTTTAGTCTGTGACGAACGCACAGATATGCGTGACGAATATCGTCAACATCTCGTGAACTTGAGGAACCATCTTCACTCGCCTGCGTATAGAAGAGTGCGCGCCAGGTGCTCTGTTCCATGGCGGAGTTCCTGGGCGCGAACAATTTTCACGCTCAGGAAGAGGTAGAGAGATGATTCGTCGTGTGATTGGAAGCACCATGGTGCTGGCTACTGTATTGATGGCCGGCGAGAGCATGTTCGCGGCGCCGTTGGCTGCGCTGCACGCGCCTATGCACGCCAAGATGGGAAAGACCAAGGATATGGTGAGTTTCCATCTGCGCAACGACTCCAAGGAACCGCTGACCGTGAAGGCGGGCAATCAGGAGTTGATACTCGAGCCCGGCAAGCCGGTTGACGTGACACTGAAGGTGGGTGAAACGCTGACGGTCGCCAAGGCGACAGCGAAGTTCCCGGAGGGCACAATCCTTGCGACGGTCAACCAGGACCTGAAGGACAGCACGATCGCACTGCGGTAGACGAGCAAGATTTCGGGGTTCGTGCCACTTCACGGCAGGCACGAACCTCTGCTTGTTTTTGTCACCGGATGGGCTCGATTTTCAACGATGGCTTGTCACAGGAATGAAGACCGAGGCACGGCATTGGCTTCAGACTCGTTGTAAAGCAGGCCTCAATCGCAGTGAAACGCTCTTGATGGCAGCTAACTGCAAGACTGCCTCGTGGAAGCTGCGGATTCGCCGTGTAGAACAGATCGAGGATTTGCGCGGGGCTCATGCTGACTTCGTGATCGATCCTGTCGAAGGCCAGCGGCACATCAATGGATGTGAACGCCTCACGCTCCATCTGGAAGAAGCGCCTCGGCCCCTGATCGGAGCATGTTCCGTGCTTCGACCATTCGTGCGCGAGAAGCTGAAGATCAGGCGTGATGTCGAGGTTCTCTCGCGGATTCAGCGGTCCGGCTTCGTGCGAACAAAATACGGGATAGCTTCCGTCGTTGTTCTGCGGCCAGAGCCCATGCAGGACGAAGCTTCGCTGCGGCTTGCACTGCGGCGACGTGTCAGCGATGGAACAGAACTCCGGTCCCCACGGCATGTCCAACAGATAAAAATCGAACTTGCCGGGCTGGCCCTTGTTCTGTGCAGCGCCCGGTATCACCGCGGTCATGAACGTGAGGACAAGAGCTGTGATGATGGCGCGTGATCGCTGCACGTACCACAGGATACCGCCCACTGCGGCTGTATGCTGAGGCAATGGCAAAGACAACTGAGAAGAACCTTGCCGTGTTCTGTGCGGCCGCGGAAGGCGCGCGGCCCGTGTACCGCGAAGCCGCCGAGGAGTTGGGGCGAGCGCTCGCGCAACGCGGCGTCGGCCTGATCTATGGCGGAGCGAAGATTGGACTGATGGGTGCGGTCGCTGACGCTACACTCGCGGCGGGCGGGCGTGTGGTCGGCGTTATTCCGCACGTGCTGGTCGATAAGGAAATCGCTCACGACGGCCTGAGTGAATTGCACGTTGTCGATACGATGCATACGCGCAAGCGGCTGATGGGTGAGAAGGCCAACGCATTTGTGACGTTGCCCGGCGGTTTTGGCACGTTCGAAGAGCTCTTCGAAGTGCTGGCATGGCAGACATTGAATCTTCATACAAAGCCCGTAGTTCTTCTGAACGTCGGCGGCTTCTATGATGGGATGCTGTCGTTTCTTGACGTGTGCGAGCGGGAGGGAATGCTGCGCGGAAACAGGCACCACCTGCTGGTCGCCAACACCGTCGACGAAGCGTTGCGGCTCGCGGGCTTCGTATAAGGCGGGACTAGAATTGAGGCATGTCGCACGAGGGATTCAAGATTGTCGGCGCTGACGAGGCCGTGCGCAGCGAACAGCCAAAGCTGACGGGCGAAGCCATCCGTCCCGCCAAAGTCCGGATCGATAAGACTGGTGGAACCGGCATGACCATCGAGTGGCGTGACGGGCACGCGAGCCACTGGAGTTTCGCGTGGCTGCGCGCGGCATGCCCGTGTGCTACCTGCCACGAGGCCCGCGAGGCGGAAGGACGCGCGCCGGGAATCGCCAAGCCAAAGCCGGCATCGCTGCTGCCGATGTATGAGGCTCCCGCTCGGCCAGCGGATGTCGAGCCAGTTGGCAAGTATGCGCTTCGGTTCAAATGGAACGATGGCCACGAGACAGGGCTTTACTCCTGGGACTACCTGCGCAACGTCTGCGACATCGAAGCGCGGCGGCAGCAACAACAAGGTTAGAGCATTTTCCTGACACTATGGTTCGAGAGGGATCTGCGGAGGTCGTTTTCCTTGAGAGAAAACGACACCAACGGTCTTCGCCTTGACGACACCGTCAGGAAAAATGTTCTAGCGAGCGACAGGCAACTCGGGCGTCGCGGCCAGGAGTTGTTGCGTGTAGGCCTCGCGCGGGGACTCGCAGATATGCTGCCACGAGCCCTCCTCGACGAGGCGGCCACGCTGAAGAACCATGACTCGGCGACAGAGATAGCGCACCAGCGGCATGGAGTGGGAGATGAACAGACAGGTCAGCCCGTGGCGCTGCTGCAGCTCGCGCAAGAGGTTGATGATCTGAGCGCCAACCGAAACATCCAGCGCACTCACCGGCTCATCGAGCACGAGCAGCTCAGGGCGCAGCGCCAGGGCGCGCGCGATGTTGATGCGCTGCCGCTGCCCGCCGGAGAACTCATGCGGATAGCGTCGCAGCGCGGAAGCATCGAGTCCAACCTCGGCGAGCATTGCCGCAAGTTTCGCTTCAACGCCTTCGTGTGGCCGCTCACGATGGATCGCAAACGGCTCGCAGAGAGTCTGCCGAACGGTCATGCGCGGGTCCAGCGCGGCGTAGGGGTCCTGAAAGACGATCCCGAGCTTTCGGCGCAGCTTTCGCATTGAGTTCGGAGATAGCGCCAGGAGGTCGAGCGTGCGCGGCGAGCGATTGGCATCTCGCTCATAGAGCAGCACCTGTCCTTCTGTTGGCTCCAGAAGGCGCAGGATCATGCGCGCGACGGTGCTCTTGCCGGATCCCGATTCGCCCACCAGCCCCAGCGTCTCGCCACGGTAAAGGTCAAACGACACGTTATCGACGACCCGGGCGATGCCGAAGTCCTTGGACAGATTCTTCGCTTGTAAGAGCAATTCAGAGCTGCGTTCGGGAGCGTGCATTATGTGCTTTGACTGAAGATAATCTGCCATCCGGTCGGTGTCTTCTGAAATAGCTCCATAAAGGTGCCCTCGATCGCACCGCCAGACTTCTTCGAGCGATTGAGATGATACTTGCCCGTGGCGAGCGCGTAGTTATCGCCCAGCGCGCGCACGTCGATGTCAGTGTCCTCGATGTCACCCATGGCGTCCTTATTGGGAAAGTTCTGCCGGTAGGCGGCGCGGATGTTGTCGACGCCCCGCACGAGGTTGGCCAGCACCGCCTCGGTGTCCGGCGCATCTCTGTAGTGCGAGAGATAGCCGTCCAGATCACCTTTATTCCAGGCGTTCTGCTGCGCAAGGATGATCTTGACGACATCTAACTGCTGCCGCGTTGCCGTAAACAGCGGATCAGAACTCTGGGAAACGGCCGGCGCCGGCGCCAACAGAGCGGCGCAGCAGATACCGGCGAGTGCGATCGGAACGAGACGGCGGAATACCATTGGGCCTCCTCGGGACAACAACATCATACGAGCCGTGACGCGCCGCGGAGCGTTTAGTGAGCCGGCCGTGCATCGCCGGTTGTAGCATCGCGGATGATCTTCCATCCCGAGGGCGTCTTCTCAACGACCAGAAGAAAATACCCGCCGGCCGCGCCACCGCCCGCCGCCGTGCGCTCCAGATGGAAGCGGCCGGTTACGGTTGCGAAGCGCTGGTCGAGCGGCTGAACCTCAAGATTCGAGAAGGTCAGCTTCCCCATCGCCTTGCGATTCGGGAACGACTTTCGATAGCCCTGGAGCATCTGCTCATAGCCGCGCCGGATCGTCGGTCCCATGAAGAGGATGTCGGGCGAGTTCTTGTAGCCCCTGGCGAAGGCGTCCAGGTCCCCGCGGTTCCAGTCATCGGCCGTCCGGTTCAGCATCGAGATGATCGCCTGCGACTCCGCAGAGTTGGCGGGCGCCTGGGCAGCGGCGGCGGAGAGCTTCGGGATAAAAAGCAGGACTGCGGCAGTTATACCGAGCAACATGCGGGCGGAGAAACGCATAGGCTGGCTCCATTTACAAATAGTGTTCGGTTCAGTGGATCGACGCGCCTAAAATATAGCTATGCCCGCGGATTTCGCCAATACCAGAGCCGGTACGCGGACGGTGCACGCCGTCTGCACGCACGATTGCCCGGACTCCTGCGGTGTTCTGGTCACGGTCGACGAGCTCACGGGACGCGCCGTGAAGATCGCGGGCGACCCCGCGCATCCGGTGACGCGCGGGTTTCTGTGCGGGAAGGTCGCGCGCTACCTCGAGCGTGTCTACTCGCCGGAACGGCTTTTGTACCCGATGCGCCGACGCGCGGGCGTGCCGAAGGGTCCGCTGCCGAAAGGTCGCGAGCCCGAGTTCTTCGAGCGCATCTCCTGGGATGAAGCACTGGACGAGATCGCGGCTCGGCTGAAGAAGATCGCGGGCGAGTTCGGCCCGGAGAGCATCCTCCCATATAGCTACGCGGGAACTATCGGTCAGTTGGGCTATGGCTCGATGGATCGGCGGTTCTTCTACCGGCTCGGCGCCTCGCAGCTTGACCGCACGATCTGCTCCGCTGCCGGCACCGCCGCACTCAAAAGCATCTACGGCACGCGGCTCGGCACGGCGCCGCAGGACTTCGCTCGCGCGAGCCTCATCATCGTCTGGGGTGGCAACGTCCACGGCAATAATATCCATCTCTGGCCGTTCATCGAAGAGGCGCGGCGCAGCGGCGGCAGGCTCGTCGTCATCGATCCGTATCGCACGCGAACTGCGGCGCTAGCCGACGAACACATTCAAATTCGCCCCGGCACCGATGGCCTGCTGGCGCTCGCGATGATGCACATCCTCTTCCGCGAAGGCCTGGAAGATCGCAACTACCTCAACGAGTTCACCAATGACTGGCAGAAGCTTCGTGAGCACGCACTGCGTCCCGAGCACTCGCCCGAACGGGCCGCTGCCATCACGGGCATCAGTGCCGACGCGATCGAAGCACTCGCGCTCGCCTACGGCCGTGCCGGACGCGACGGGCGCGCTCCGGCAGCCATACGCCTGAACTATGGAATCCAGCGCGGCGAGAATGGCGGCACAGCAGCACGCGCCGTTGCGATGCTCCCGCTGATCACCGGAAGCTGGCGGCAGTACGGGGGCGGCCTGCTGCTCTCCACCAGCGCGGCGTTTCCGTTCCAGCAAGAGAAGCTGCACATGGCGGAGCTGATGAAGGCAAGCCCGCTGGGGCGCGACGCCCGCACCGTGAACATGAACCAGCTCGGCGATGCGCTCACGCAGCTAAACGACCCTCCGGTGAAGGCACTCTTCGTCTATAACTCGAACGCTGCTGCGGTGGCACCGGACTCCGAGCGCGTGCACGAGGGTCTGCGCCGCGACGATCTCTTCGTCGTCGTGCACGAGCAGTTCTTCACCGACACGACGGACTACGCCGATTTCGTGCTCCCCGCCACCACGTTCCTCGAGCACAAGGAATTGATGGGCGCGTACGGACACTACTTCGCGCAGATCTCGCAACCCGCCATCGCACCGCTCGGTGAAGCACGCACGAATGTGCAGGTCTTTGCCGAGCTGGGCCGCCGCATGGGCTTCGAAGAGCAGGCGTTTCGCGAAGATGCAGACGATCTCATCGCGCAGGCACTCGACAGCAAACATCCGTGGTTCGAAGGCATCACCAAGGAGCGGCTCGAGCGTGAAGGCATGGCTCCCCTCGCGCTGCCCAGGAATGAGCGCGGCGAAGCGCTTCCCTTCAGCACACACGAGTGGTTCCAGACACCCGACCGCCGTGCGAACCTTGTGCCGCTGCCCGCGTGGAAGGCCAATACCGAATCGCGTCACAATCCCGAACCCGCGGCAAAGTTCCCGCTCGAGATGCTGGCGCGCAAGGGCGACAACTACATGAACACCACGTTTGCGAATTTGCCGAATCATCGCAAGATGGAAAGCGGCACTGCGGGTGTGATCGAGATGCGTGCCGAGGATGCACGAGCCCGGGGCATCTCCGGTGGAGACACGGTTCGGGTGTGGAACGACCGCGGCCAGATCCAACTTACCGCCCGGATCAGCGAGTCCATCCCGGCGGGTACCGTGGCGTCGAAGCTGGATTGGCAAAAGCTGTCTCACAACGGCGTCAACGTGAACGAACTCACCAGCCAGCGGCTGACTGACATCGGCGGCGGCGCTACGTTTTATTCGACGCTCGTTGAAGTAAGTAAGCTCGGACCCTCTCCGGTCGCATAGAATCAAGCCTCCACAAAGTTCGCTGGTTTACCAGCACTGGAGGTTCGGCGCGCGTGAAGCATTGTGTGAAGTGGAGTCTGGCCGTATCGGTTCTCGTGGCAACCGTCTTCTCTGCCGCCGCGCAGGAAGCGCCGCAGAAGTCGACCACTACGACGACCTCGACCGTAACCAGCGAAGCCGATAAGCGCGGCATGGCGCTTCCCCCAGACTCCGTCACCGAGGGTAGTGTCTCTGTCGAGGGCGGCAAGGCGATCGCCTTTCGCGCCGTTGCGGGAATGCTGACCGTTGGCTCGACGGACAGCCAGGACGCGACGATCGCGCTTGACGGCACACTTCTGCCCGGCTCCGACGTCGAGCTGCCCGCGAAGCCCGAGGACCGCCCGGCGACCGCGCGCATCTTCTATACCGCTTATTTTGGCAAGGACACCGATGCGCGTACGCGGCCTATCGTCTTCCTCTACAACGGCGGCCCGGGATCGGCCACGATGTACCTGCGCATGACCAGCATGGGCCCGGTGCGTGTGCAAATCCCTGACCTGCAGCATCCGTCCGGCGGACCCTACCAGATTGCAACCAATCCCTACTGCCTGCTCGATGCCGCAGACCTGGTCTTCATCGACGCGCCGGGGACTGGATATAGCCGGGTGCAAGGCAAAGACGCGTTCAAAGCCTTTTACGGTATCGATGAAGACGCAGCCGCCTTCGACCGGTTCATTCGCCGGTTCCTGACGAAGTTCAACCGCTGGGACTCACCTAAGTTCCTTTTCGGCGAAAGCTACGGAACTACGCGGGACGCAATTCTCTCACGGGTCCTGCAGGAGCATGGTGTGGATCTGAACGGCGTCGTCTTCCTCAGCCAGATTCTCAGTTTCAACGACTCGGCCGACGGCTCCGACTCGAACCCGGGCACCGAGAACGGCTTCTTCCTTGCGTTGCCAAGCTTCGCAGCGACCGCGTGGTTCCACCACAAGGTTCCGAATCAGCCCGCCACATTTGAGCCCTGGATTCACGAGGTGGAGCAGTATGCAATTACGGATTACGCCACGGCATTACTGCAAGGCGCGGACCTGAGCCCGGATAAGAGATCTGCAGTGGCCGCGAAGCTGGAAAGCTACACCGGTGTCCCTGCGTCATTATGGATCAAAGCCAATCTCCGTCTTACGGGAGGCGAGTTCTCCAAGTATCTGCAGGATCCCTCGGACATCACGACCGGCAGACTCGACTCACGATTCGAAGGCCCGGCGATGGATCCTCTGTCGCGCGACGCCGACTATGATCCGTTCTCCGAATCGATCGAGTCTGCCATTCTTGCCGCAATGAACACATACGCGCACGGCACGCTGAAATTCGGCGAAAACATGATCTATAAGCCGAGCGCACGCGAAAAGGGCTTCGACTGGGACATGAAGCACAAAGCCTATGGTCCTGAAGGATGGGCCGGCACCAGCAGCAATGTGATGGGAGATATTGCCTACACGATGAAGGTGAACCCGCACATGCACGTGCTGCTGATGGGTGGATACTTCGACCTCGGCACGCTCTACTTCGGCGCAACCTACGAGATGAAGCATCTGCCGATCCCGCACGACCTTCAGAAGAACATCGAGTACAAGTTCTTCCCCACCGGCCACATGGTCTACGTGAACGAGGACGCCCTTCACGCCCTGCACGATCGGACCGCGCAGTTCATCCGGGAGAATGCCAGCGGACGCTGAGAGAGCCTCAAGACAGAATGCAGCGGCCCGGCAAATGCCTGGCTGGTTGTCACTTTCTGGTCAAAATCTTCACTCAGCCGCGAACACTTTCGCCGATTGTGCGGTCTACATCATTGAAGGCTCACGATGCAGCGGCAATCACCGCGAGTTGAACATGAAGGCCGTCAAGCCACCTTCGCGCGGCTTGCGACCGAACACGGGCGATTTCTGTATCGCATCGCGTGGAGCATCCTGCGGCACGCGGAGGATGCCGAAGACTGCGTGCAGGAGACGCTGCTCAAGCTATATCGCGGCGAGAGCTGGCGCCAGATGACGAACGAACGAGCCTTCCTCTCGAGCGTTGTCTGGCGGCTTGCGATTGATCGGCGCTCTGCGCGCAAACCTGCCGCCGCCGAAGACGCGGAGCGGCAGCTAATGGACTTCCGCGCCACGCCGGAGGCCGCTGCGACAGAGAACGATGAACGGCAGCTTCTGCGCGAGCTCATCGCACAGCTCCCCGAGGAACTGCGCGACACACTGCGGCTTGCCGCGCTCGAAGAGTTGAACTCGCGCGAAATTGGCGAGTTGATGGGCATTCCTGAGGGCACAGTGCGCACGCGGCTTATGCGCGCTCGTGCGGAGCTGAAGAAAAAGTGGGCAGTGCGTCGAGGAGAAGCAATCTCCTCGCGCTGAGGACGATTGCGATGTGCAAGGAGATAACGATGCGTGACGACAATCAAACTGAGATGCTGGAGTTCGATACGCTGCTCGACGATGTACTGCAGGAGGAGAACAGCCGCACCACAGCACCCGCAGGCCTGGAGCAGCGGCTCGTTGCTCGGCTCGCGCAGAATGAACCGGTCATCTGGAGCAAGCGCCCATTCGCCTTCGCCGAGAGCATCAACACGAAACGCAGCACGACGTCGCTCTGGACCGCGGTTGGCATTCACGCGGTGGTGATCGCGATCATTGCGATATTGATTGCGGAGAAGGTGCCGATTGCGGCGCCGGTGAAGAACGCGGTGACCGCGCTGCTGGAGCCTCCACCGGCTCCTCCTGTCGCGCCGAAAGACACCAAGATTGGCGGTGGCGGCGGCCAGCACGATCTTGGCCCGGTGACGCAGGGCCACCTGCCGAAACTGGCGCAGACGCAGATCGTTCCACCCAAAGCTCCGCCGACCATTCCGCCCAAGCTGGCGGTTGAGCCGAGCGTGATTGTGCAGCCGAACCTGAAGCTGGCCGACAACACGATGCCGAACCTGGGTGTGCCCAACTCGAACCTGAAAGGGTTCTCGATGGGCAACGGCAATGGCACGGGGATTGGCTCGGGAGACGGCGCCGGCATTGGACCGGGCTCGGGTGGGAATATTGGCGGCGGCGTGTACCAGGTGGGCGGATCGGTGCGGC
>DASUHZ010000037.1:0-10650 GCA_036273275.1 Bryocella sp. | reverse complement strand
TGACTTGCCGGGAATCCTTTGGAAGCAGTAAGTTGGTGATTCTAACAAGCTAAAGGAGCGCTCAAGAAGCTGCTCTGCGAGGTCTATCGTATGCAGTGCGGTCCGAATAAGATATCGCTCGTTCGGCCGACAGCTCTTTCGCTAAGTTCTGTGAAGTTAACCGTCTCTACCCGTCTCATCGACGACGTGTCTACAACAACGTTTTTTAGTGGTAGACGTTGGTTTAACCCCTGATCGAACGTGAGCCATTAGCGCACGATGGAGTCGACACATGGCGGGAACCCATCCATCTCTGCACTGTTCCTCGAATTTCGGATCCGATAGATAGTGATTTGTTTAGATTTTCGATGTGGCGATCCCTCGTGACGTCCGGTCAGATTCGGGAAAGTCGTGCTGGCCGCTGGTTCACGGCAGCCCTGCGGAGAGGCTGGTGCTGCACTACAGCCACATTGCACCACGTCGGGTTGCTTCGTTGGTGCATGATGGTCATGCTCCTTGTGAGCATGAATGCGGGTGCTCTTCCGCAACGAGCGCCGGAATACTTTCATCATCAGGTGTGGTCGACCGAAGACGGTCTTCCCCAAGCGACAGTTCACGCCCTCCTGCAAAGCCACCAAGGATATCTTTGGATCGCAACAGAGAATGGAGCAGCGCGCTTTGACGGCCAGAGCTTCCGTGTACTGAACCATCTGACGACACGGGCCTTCACGAGTGATGATGTGAGTTGTTTGGCTGAGGATCACGCAGGCAACGTCTGGTTCGGCACGTCGGATGGGCTTATCAGGGAGAGTGGCGAGAATTATCGACGCTTTTCGGAACATGACGGGCTCCCATCGAATGAAATTGTTGCATTGGCTACGGATTCGACCAATCTGCTCGTGCTGACCTCGGGTGGACTTGCCGTCTGGCAGCGTGACCACTTTGCACGAATCGCCACCGACACAGTCCTAACCGGAATGATCAGGACGCCGGCAGGAGTGGTTCTCGTTTCGAAGAAAGGCGGCGTGTACCGATGGAATGAAGGGCAACTCATTGCTGTTGCTCCGGCAGCACAAGACCAAGCGGTTGTGCTCGGTGCCGTAATTGACGACACACAAGCGATCTGGACCTACGGCTCTAATTTTGTCCGATTCTCTTCGACTTCCCAGAAGAGAATGTGGCGGACGGGCATCGATCTACCGGGTAGTCGTGTGCAGACCCTGTATATAGATGGGGAAGGGAAGGCATGGGTAGGAACCAACCGTGGTCTCGTTTCCATTGATCCCACGACAGGCCTCACGGTAGACGAGGCTGAAGGTCTGCGAGGAGAATCAGTCCTTTCCGTTTGTGTCGATCGAGAAGGAGACGTGTGGGCAGGTACGGAAGCCTCGGGTCTGCATGCGTTGCAGCCCCGTAAGTTCGCTGTTGCCCCGGGCTCGACTTCTGAGGCGATTACAACAGTCGCGCATGACAGCCGAGGTGTCATGTACTTGGGCACGCGGGACGACGGGATCTTTCGATCTGACGGCGCTGCGGGACCGGTAGTTCCTAATAAGCTGACGAGTCCAGTGATCCTTTCATTGGCCGCCGGACCGGAGGGAGATGTATGGGCGGGTACTCCTGATGGTCTGAACCACATCGTCGGAACAGACATACATCACTGGACGATTGCTGACGGATTGCCTGACAACTTTGTGCGCAGCGTCCTGGTTGCCGCGGACAAGACCGTTTGGGCAGGCACGAGATTTGGGCTGGTGCATATCGATGGCAAAGGTACGCAAACCTTTACGACAGCAGACGGTCTGTCAAGCGACTCCATTGGACCGCTGCTACAGATGAGATCCGACCAAGCGGGCGCGAGTGGTCTTTGGATCGGCACATCTGCAGGGCTGTGCCGGCGGACCGCCCAGAAGTTCGAATGCCTGTCCTCGCCGTATCAGGCGAACGGCAGCATCATCACCGCACTCGGTGCCGATCGCGACGGCGCTGTGTGGGTGGCTTTGCATGGTCACGGATTAGGTGTCGTGAAAGAGGACCGCGTCGTCTCCGTGTCCAGTTCCACCATGCCAACGGAGATCGTTGGAATCCTTGCAGACGACCTGGGGTATCTGTGGCTTCGCTCGACGTACGGTTTGTATCGCGTTGCAACCAGTGACTTGCGAGCGTGCGTGTCACGTCCATCCGCTTGCGGGAGCCTGAAGGTAGAGGCTTACGGGCGGAGCGACGGTATGCAAAGCGATGAACTCGCCGGTGAGGGTATGCCAGATGAAGCCAAAGGCCCTAACGGGGAACTCTGGTTTGCGACGCGGCGCGGAATCGCTGTCACCGATCCTAAACATCTGGCTGACAATCGTGTTCCTCCCGGAGTCGTAATTACGCAAGTGCGTGTGGACGACATTGAGTTGCCTGTAGGCATGAGTGCCAAAATAAGCCCGGGGCATCGTCAATACAGTTTCGACTACACGGCATTGAGCTTGAATAATCCGGCAGGTACCCGGTGCCGGTATATGCTCGATGGTTTCGATCCCGGATGGGTGGATGCGGGCACTCGGCGGGCGGCATACTACACGAACCTGCCTCCGCGGCGGTACGTCTTCAGGGTGTTGTGCGCCAATAGCGATGGAGTCTGGAGCAGGAACAAGGCCAACTTTCAGTTCCGCGTCCTAGCGCGCTGGTATCGGAGTGTGTGGGCGTATCTGCTGGGTCTTTGCTTAGTCGCACTTGCAATTTTCGCGTTCGTTCAGCTGAAGGTGCGAGCCGAAAGGCGTCGCTTTGCTCTGGTATTGCAGGAGCGTACGCGCGTAGCCCGTGAGGTGCACGACACCCTGGCGCAGGATCTTGTGAGCGTATCTCTGCAGGTGGAGATAGCCGCGCAACACGCCAGGGCAGGACGACTGGTAGATGTGACCGAGCAACTGACACAAACGCGATCGCTCGTGCGGCAGGCGCTAGAGTCAGCTCGCCAGAGCATATGGAACCTTCGCACTAACCTATCCGTGGAAAGCCTTCCAGTTCGTTTATCGGCTCGAGTGGAAGCACTTAGGGAGAGAAACGTACCAGCGCATCTTCGCATCTCCGGCGAGTATCGCAGTGCACCCGAGGCGATAGAGAAGGAGATATTGCGAGTGGCGACTGAGGCGATCTCAAACGCGGAAAGGCATTCAGGCGCGACAGAGATCAGAGTGGAGCTTGCTTATGGTGCCGAAAACCTGCGACTTCAGATCCGGGATAACGGATGCGGCTTTGATTACGCATCTGCGCGCGGAATGGCAGACCACTATGGTCTCAGGGGCCTGGAGGAACGTGCTGCTCTGCTCCAAGCACACCTGACGGTTGAGAGCGTTGCCGGGCAGGGTTCGACGGTTACACTTATAGTTCCTCTACCGACGGAGAATTCTTGATGGCTCCCAACGAACGTATTCGTGTTTTTGTCGTTGAAGATCATGCGGTGGTGCGGCAGGGGCTGATCGCGCTTTTGTCGTCCGCGCCGGAGATTGAGGTGGTGGGCTTCGCAAAAGATGGTCGAGAGGCAGTGGATCGCTATAACTCTCTAATGCCCGATGTCACACTGATGGACCTCCAAATGCCGGGAATGCCCGGCGTGGAGGCCATCCAGCAGATCCGGCGGGCTGTCCCGGCGGCGCGCTTCATCGTTCTCACTACATTTGATGGAGACGAAGATATCTATCGCGCCATGCAGGTTGGGGCCAGGGCCTATCTGCTTAAGGGCGTGGATATCGAGGAACTAGTCGAAGCCATTCAGGCGGTGAATGCTGGCCGGGGCCGGCTCCCTTCGGTGATCGCCGAAAAGCTTGCGCAACGAGTGGGCAGTGAAGAACTGAGTTCCCGCGAGCTGGAGGTGCTTGAGCGCATCGTGGCAGGCCGGGCGAATAAGGCGATCGCCAATGATCTGCACATCTCGGAGGCCACCGTCAAGTCTCACGTGAACAGCCTTCTAAGCAAACTTGGCGTGTCCGATCGGACTCACGCCGCCGTCCTTGCGCTGCAACGCGGGATCGTACACCTGCCACAATGAGGGAATCGGCTATGCGAGGCGTATGTTGGATTTTGCTTTTGGGACTCCTTGCCCTCCCGGCAACCGGCCAGACGACCCGTAACGAGCGATGGCGAGCAGCGACGGCCGCCGAACTTGAGGCGGCGCTGCCGGCCCGCGCTGCGGTGGACAAGGAACATATCGAGACGGAGATGCGTACTGCGAACGGCATCATCAACTCTCGTAACCAGATGATCGCCGCGGTGGTATTGATCACTGCCGGATATGCAGCAGATGGAAAATACTCGCACTTTCTCCTCGTACAGTCGCCGTTGGTGCTCGATGGACATCTCACGCTAAAGCCGGGTTCCTATGTCGTGGGTTGGCGCCGCTCAGAGGAGGGGCTCGAGGTGCACTTCTTTGACAGCGCGACAGGTACGGAGCGCGGCATCGGGATCGCACGTCCTGCGCCCGGCGCCCGCGTGGAAAGCTTCCACATCTGGCCGCCCGCTGAGCATTCAGATATCCAGATTGGGCGGTTCTTCCTGCCTTATTCGCTCCCTTGAGCAAGAAGCCGGCTGGAGGAGCATGGGCGCGCAGCAAGGGAATGTGAACTCGTTGTATTGGCGGCCGGGACAGTTTTCGGCGGTGAGTATCGCAGCCGCGCGGCCGTCCATCGCGCCTGAGATAAGGCCAACAATCCAGAGTTCATTCATCCGGTGGAATCTACACTCAAACTTTCGATGGAGATGTGGAAGCACGCGATTCCATGGCTCACGATTGAGGTAATTGACCTTCCTCTGGAGTGATAAAGTGGGCGTGCCTTCCGGTGCAGGATGCAGATGCGCGCGAAACTTCGATGGGTCCCCGGTGCGCTGGTTGCCGCTCTGATTGTGGCGACAGCCAGCTTCACGGTTCAGGCAGTTCGTGCTGGAAGCGAGGCGGATGCTGCAGCGGCGGCTCGGCAGTCCTACAGCCAGAGAATCGCGGCGACGTATAACAAGCGTTTCGGCGAAAGAAGTTATTTCCTTCCATCGAATGCGACGACGGATAACGGCGAATTCCTCGATCCCAAGAGTTTTCCGACAGCGAAGTACTGTGGACACTGTCACGAGGAAGCGCATGCCGAGTGGAGACAGTCGGCGCACTCGAATTCGAACCGGCCGCCGTGGTATCTGCGGAATGTACAGTTGATGGATTCAGAGAAGGGCGTTGAGTACTCGCGGCATTGCGAGGGATGTCATGACCCGATCGCGCTGTTGAGTGGAGCGCTGACCGAAGGCGGGCCAGGGCGCAAATGGTATGACGATGAGGGCATTACGTGCAGTGTGTGCCACTCGATCCAACGGGTGACGACACGGGGTACGGGAAGCTATGTGATGGGCGTTCCGGCCGTGCTTGTGGATGAGGAAGGCAAGCCGATAACGCGGCCAGTGAGCGATGCCGAGATACTCGCGCATCTGGACCGTCATAGTCAGGCGGTAATGAAGCCGTTCTATCACACGTCGCAGTTCTGCTCGGCGTGCCATGAAGCAGCGCTGCCGAAGCAGTTGAATGATTACAAGTGGCAGAGGGCGATTTCGCTGTATGACGAGTGGCAGGCATCATCGTTTGCGAAGCAGTCGCCGCTGCCATTCTACGTAAAAGATTCGGTGTCGACCTGCCAGACATGCCACATGCCGCGAGAGCCGCTGGAGACGCGCGATCAGGGAGCGAAGCAGGGCAAGCTTGCATCGCACAGGTGGCTGGGCGCGAACACGATTATCCCGCAGTATTACGGATTTGACGAGCAGGAGCGCAAGACAGTGGCGTTCTTGCAAAACAACGTCTTCAACGTGGACATCTTCGGACTGGAGCATGGAGACGGTGCGAATGAATTGACCGAGCGCATCTCTGCGCCACTCGGTCTGGTGAATTATCACGTGTCACCGGGCGAGAAGGTGACGGCAGATATTGTGATTCAGAACAAGGGCATCGCCCACAGCCATGTTCCCGAGCAGAGGGACATGTACGAGTCGTGGGTGAACTTCACGGTGAAAGACGGCAGCGGCCGTGTCTTGTGCGAGAGCGGCTTCTTGAAGTCGAACGGCTCTCTTGATGAAAATGCGCATAGCTTTATGAATCGGTTAATCAATGCGAAGGGAGGGCTGAACACGCTTCATCAGGTATGGGACACGCGCGTGGTGGCTTACAACAACACCATCCAGTCCGGACGGTCGCAGGTCGTGCGCTATACGTTCACGGTGCCTGCGAGCGGCGTGGATAACCTGACGATAACCGCGACGGTGAAGTACAGACGGTTCGACCAGACGTTCATCGATTTTGGTATGGCGAAGCACTATACGCAGGAGCCAGTCGTGGCGATGAGCTCGGCGAGCCGGGTGATTCATGTAGGCGATAACTCGCCGACGACGCCGGGAGAGAACGAGAACAAGGAATGGATGCGCTGGAATAACTACGGGATCGCGCTGCTGGATGCGCAGCAGTATGCGGCTTCCTACGCAGCGTTCCAGCGTGTGTCGAAGCTGCGGCCTGACTATGCGGACGCGTACACGAATATGGCGATCGTGGACATTCAGTGGGAGCGCTACGACGACGCGCGGCCGAACCTGGCGAAGGCCCTCGAGCTTTCACCCGGGAATGCGCGCGCGTTGTACTATCGTGCTCTGGTCGAGCGGAACGAAGGCAAGCTGGAGATGACCGTCGCAGACCTTGGAGAAGTACTGCGGCAGTATCCGGAGTCGCGCGATGCGATGCGGGAGCTGGGGTTTACTTTTTACCAGCAGCACAAGTATCCACAGGCGCTGAAGGAATATGAGGCGTTGCAGGCGAGCAGCCCGGATGATCTAGCGGCGCATTACAATCTGGCGATTCTGTATCGGCGGCTGGGAATCAAGGACAAGGCGGCGCGCGAGGCGGCGATCTTTGCCGACCAGAAAGACGATCCTACGGCGAATACGTATGCACTGGAGTTCCTGAGGAACCATACGGAACTCGCGAATGAAAGCGTTCCGTGGCATACGCATGAGCTGGAGATGCAATCGGCGACTCCCGCCCAAGGTGCATCCCACTCTCGATGACGAAAGACTGCCGCCGAATTCCAGGGAAAGTGGGGCGCACTTACGGACGGTGGCGCGCGCCGGTAGGCCACGCGTTGTTAACTGTGGCAGTCATAATGGCGGCGATGAGTGCATGGATGCCGGGCAGAGCCGTGCACGCGTTCTCGCGCAAAGAGCGTGCGCAAGCGAAGACGCTGTTCAGGGAAAAGGGATGCGAGCATTGCCATGGCATTGCGGGTGTGGGAACGCAGCTCGGACCCAGCCTGACCACCGTCGGCAAGCACCTATCCAAGGCTGAGATTGAGCAGCAGATCAAGGACGGCGGCAAGCAAATGCCCGCCTTTGGCGATGTGCTGAGCCCTGATGAGATGAAAGACCTTGTAGATTATCTTGTGCATAAGAAGAAGGCTCCTAAAGGAGCGTCGAAGACGAGCTGATGCGCGAGACGATAAGAGAACAGAGCTTGAGGAGCCGCTGGAGGAGCAGACTCGCGGCGGCAATATGTGCGCTTCTGCTTTTCTGTGCAGGGGCAATTCATGCGCAACAGCCGCATGTGTATCCACTCCAGGGAGACTATTGGTTCACGCACGATCCCTCCATAGCCAAGGACGGCGGCACATACTATGTCTTTGCCACGGGAAAAGCGCCGGGCGGAGGGCAACTGCCGGTGCGGTGCTCGGAGGACCTGGTGCACTGGCGGATGTGCGGGCATGTGTTTGACGAGATTCCCCATTGGATTCAGCAGCGGAGCCCCGGAACAAAGGAGTTGTGGGCTCCCGACATCTCACATGAGCATGGAGAATTCCGGCTCTATTACGCGTACTCGTTATTTGGAGTGAATACGTCGGGAATTGGACTGGCGACGAATAAAACCCTGGATCCAAGGAGCCCTGAATACAAGTGGGTAGATAAAGGACTCGTGCTCGAGTCGAAGCAGAGTGACGACTTCAACGCAATCGATCCGAATTATGTGGAAGATGCCAAACACCACGCGTGGCTCGCGTTCGGCAGCTTTTGGACAGGGATCAAGATGCGCGCGCTGAATGTGGAAACTGGTATGACTTCTGACAAGGATACGACGATCTATTCACTCGCCAGCCGTGTGAAACCCGAACGTCCAGCGCCCCAGAAGTTCGATCCCGAGCATCCGACGCTGCCGCCGGACTGGGAGGCGATTGAGGCACCGTTCATCGTGCCGCACGGCGGCTATTACTACCTATTCGTCTCGTTTGATCTGTGCTGCCGCGGTACGAGAAGCACCTATCGAACGATGGTGGGACGATCGCGGGCGGTCACGGGCCCGTATGTTGATAAGGATGGGACGCCGATGCTGAAAGGCGGAGGGTCTCTTCTACTCGGGCCAAACAGGCGATGGCTGGGACCTGGTGGAGAGTCGATTTTGCACCGGCAGGATGGCAGCGATCTGATCGTGTTTCACGCGTATGATGCGCAGACGGGAAGGCCGGCACTGCAAATCTCGACGATTGTCTGGCATGATGGATGGCCAGAGGCAGCGGTGGGTGAAAACTGAGACCGGCTTTTAAGACCGGTATCTCCTGAAAACTCACAGCCACGATAAGAGCGATGAACATAACAGCGGTGGCGAAGAGAGCGGGCGTTTCCACGGCGACGGTGTCCCGCGTCATGAACGGCACCGCAAACGTGAGTCCAGATACGGCGGGACGGGTGCGCGAGGCAGTGGAGGCGTTGAACTTTTACCCCGACATCAATGCACGTGCGCTGGGTTCGGGACGCAGTGGCCTGTATGGGCTGATCATCTCCGACATCACGAATCCCTACTTTCCCGAACTGGTGAAGGCCTTTGAAGATATCGCGGTCGAACATGGGCAGGATGTCCTGATCGCAAACACGGACTATGACCCGAAGCGGATGGAAATGTGCGTTATCCGCATGCTCCAACGCAGAGTCGACGGAGTGGCGATCATGACGTCGGAGATGGAGGACCGGTTGATCCGCACGCTTGGCCAACGGCAGATCCCGATGATCTTCATGGATACGGCAGATGGAGGCCGAGGGGTCAACACGGTGAACGTCGACTACACGGGTGGAATTACAGAGGCCATGCAGTATCTGTTTCGGCTGGGACATAGGGACGTTGCATTTATCAGCGGGCCGCTCACGCTGAACTCGGCACGCGCGCGCGCGGATGCCTTCCAGGCTGCGCTGCGTGAGCATGGCATGAAGATACGACCCGAATGGCTGCAGGAGGGCGACCATCGTGTGGAAGGCGGCCATCATGCGATGAAACGCATCCTGGACTCGGGAAGTCCCCCAACCGCGGTGCTGGGGTCTAACGATCTGACGTCGATCGGCGCGATGGGCGCGATTCACGAGAGAGGATTGGATATTCCGGGCGACATTTCGGTGGTCGGCTTCGACGACATAGAACTGAGCTCGTATACACTGCCCGCGCTAACAACACTGCATGTCCCGCGACGCGAGCTGGCGTCCACGGCATTTCGTGCTCTCTTTCGCGACACGGCAGCGGCAAGAGGCGACCTCAAACGGGAGCATGTGATCAAGACGAAGCTGGTGGTGCGAGGGTCGACAGGGCCTGCTGCAAAGCGCCCTCCTGGAGCGGTGAATCCTGAGTAATGAAGCAGCTGCCGGATGCGAAAGAGAAACGCGCGCGATGTAATCGGTTGCGAGCGGGTGTGGCCGTAGGGCATGCTGGAGAACCATAGAAGGAGTTCAGGTGAAGAGACTTTGGATTGTTGTACTGACGCTGGCGGTCTCCGGTGTGGGGCTTGCTCAAGATGCAGCGGGCCGATGGACGCAGTCGCAAGCGAATGCGTGGTATGCAAAGCAGCCTTGGCTCGTCGGTGCGAACTTCGTGCCCGCGGATGCAATCAATCAACTGGAGATGTTCCAGGCTGCGACGTTTGATCCTGCAGAAATCGATCGGGAGTTCGGATGGGCCGAGTCGATCGGCATGAATACGATGCGAGTGTTTCTGCAGGACCAGTTATGGGAACAGGATCCGGAGGGGTTCAAACACCGGCTGGATGTGTTTCTCGGGATTGCCGCAAAGCATCATATCCGGCCGCTCCTGGTGCTGTTTGATTCCTGCTGGGAGACGGATCCTCATCTTGGACCTCAGCATCCGCCAATCCCCGGGGTGCATAACTCTGGCTGGGTTCAGAGCCCTGGCAAGAAGCGCCTGTTGAATCCAGCAGTTGAGCCGCAATTGAAGGCGTATGTTCAGGGCGTGGTGGGAGCGTTTGCCAGCGACGATCGCGTGCTGGGGTGGGATATATGGAATGAGCCAGACAATCGAGGCCTGGACAGTGAAGAGGACGTTGCAGCGAAGGTGAAGCGCGTGGATGAGCTGCTGCCGAAGGCATTCGAGTGGGCGCGTGCTATGCATCCCACCCAACCGTTGACCAGTGGTGTGTGGAGAGGCGACTGGGTCAATCCGAGTAAGGAGAGCGAGACCACGAAGATTCAGCTCGCCGAGTCCGATGTGATCTCGTTTCATAACTACGACTGGCCGGAGGTGTTTGAGCAACGCATCAAGGAACTCGAACGATATCACCGGCCACTGATCTGCACGGAGTATATGGCGAGGGGGAACGGCAGCACGTTCGATACCGTGCT
>DASUHZ010000036.1:0-7063 GCA_036273275.1 Bryocella sp. | reverse complement strand
TCGCTGAGCATGAAGTTTTCGCTCAGGTAGCTCTGGTTGTGACCCTGGTAGCTTCCGGTTCCGTCCAGAATCGGACCGAGTGGCGCAGGGAAGGTGTTGATGACGTGCTGGTAGTGAACGGCGAAAGTAAACAGGTCCCGGCTGCTGACATTCCAGTCCAACCGCCCGTCCCAATTGATCGGATTCGATACCGATGTCAGATTCGTCTGATAGTTGCTGGAGGTGTGTCCCGAGTCCTGGTCGCTCGCAGAGTTGCAGTCGCCCGTACTCCATCCGCCGTTCGGCTGCCCGAAATTCGGTTGGCCGGCAGAAGCGTAGTTCGGGCAGGGATAGAGCTTAAGGAGATTCAGCGCAACCGGATCGAGTTGAGTTGGCGAGAAGACGTTCTGGCCGGCAGCGAACGTGTATCCGCTATACGTATTCTGAGAGTTGCCGTACTGCTGCAACCTGCCAGTTGGCGCTCCTGATACAGAGTTGCTTGCGCACTTGTAGCTGCCAGTGTTCGTGTTGGGCACAAAGAGCACAATCGGGCACGTTCCATTGCCCCAGGTCGGATTCAGCATTTCGGTGAAGTCGCCTCGCCGCTCGCGCGCTGTAGGCACGCTGAGAGTGCTGGGATTCGCTCCATTCACATAACGCCCGTTCTGAACGTCACCAAAGAAGAACAGGTGATTTCTGATCAGCGGGAAGCCAATCGTAGCGCCAAATTGGTTCAGGTGGAAATCCCCAACAGGCGTACCTTTTGCCTGGTTCCAAACCTTCGAGTCGAACATCGTGTTGCGCACATACTCCCAAAGCGATCCGTGAATCTGGTTGGTACCAGACTTGGTCGTCGCGTTAAACACCGCGCCGTGGCCGCGGCCGAGTTCCGCACTGTAGTTGCTGGTCTCAAGCTTGAATTCGGCGATAGCGTCCGGCGGCGGCGCCAGATTGTAGCTCGATCCATTAATGTAGTCGCTGTTCGCGACGTTGTTGTCCACGCCATCGAGCTGGTAGTTGTTCTGCTCCTCGTGCTGGCCGTTTGAGGAGAAATCGCCGTTACTGCCGCCGCGGCCAACCATCGGCGTCACGCCCGGCGCTTCCTGCGCGATGAATATCCAGTTGCGGTTGGCTAGCGGTGCGTCGTTCAGGAATTTCGAATCGACGTCCATGGCCACTTCAGCGGTCTGCGTCTGCATCAGCGGCGCGGTCGAGGTGACAACGACGGTCTCACTCACCTTGCCCGGCTGCAAATGCAAAGGAATATTCAGCCGATCCTGAACATGAACGACAACGCCTTTCTCCTCTGTCGTCTGAAAGCCGGCCGCCGAGGCGCTCACCGTGTAATTTCCAATCTTGATGGGCGAGAAGAAGTAATTACCGCTGCCGTTCGTCTTCGCCTTCAGCACCAGCCCGGTATCGGTCTCCGTGACCGTCACCTGCGCGCCAGGTATCACGGCGCCGCTGGAGTCCGTCACCACGCCGATGATGGCGCCCTGGTCCACCTGCGCTACCACTGCACGACCGCACATCAAACCGGTCACAGCCAGCGCCAGGAGCAAGCACTTCCAGATGGCCCTCGTGGGAACTGCGCCCGCCTTACCGAAAACGTTCGCCTTTGCGTCAGAGTTGATTGCAATCGATTGCCTGGCCATCAAAGTACTCCTGCTCGTTAGTCTCACTTCACCAACGATGTAGTTTTTAAGTTCGCCCGTCATCTTAGGCGATCGATTTCAAGGGTGTCAAATGAAAATTGAGAGAACGGTCACTAAAAATAACTATCAATGTTATGAATACTTTACAGACTGCCATTCGCCGGCTCAGGAAAACGGGTTCCTAATTTCCCGAGCGACCTCTTTTTCACGGCTCCACGGGCCCGGTTTTCCTCCGATCTCCTCGACGTCACCCATTCCGCCCCACAACACTCTGCTGTCTGCGGTTGCGCGGACCGTATCATTGCCAAACATGAAAAAGGCGATCGGATTTTTTGTTTTTTTCGGCGCAAGCTTGTCTTCGCTCGCTCAGGCTCCAACCCAGCTTGTCGATTACGTCTCGCCAAATATCGGCGGCATCGGACAGTTGCTCACATCCACGCGCCCAGTTGTGCAACTTCCCCACGGAATGGCTATCCTGGCGCCGATCACAACACCTGGAATCACAGATCACTATCTCGCAGACAAAATCTTCGGATTTACGGCAGGCCCCGCAACCCTGATGGCCTCCACGGGAGGGCCGGCCACAACGCCCGCTGCCTACGCGTCTGATTTCGATCACGATCTCGAGACCGCGACTCCCTACTACTACGAAGCAGACCTTCAATCATGGCAGATTCGCGCAGAGATGACGGCTACGAACCAGGCCGCATACTTCCGCTTTACCTATCCGGCCAGTCCTCACGCTCATCTTGTGCTGCAGTTGCAGCACAACGCCAGTCTGACGATCGACGGAAACAACGCTGTGGGCGGCAGCGAGCAAATCTCCGACGGCCCGCACAACAGACAAATCGGCGGCGCCGAAACGCGCCAGTATTTCTACGCCGAATTTTCGAAGCCCTTCGGAACGTATCAAACCTGGCAGAGCACAGAGCTTGGGACCCGATCGAATGTCAGCGGAGACGAAATCGGATTCGTCTCCACCACCGCCACAACGCCGGGTGAAGTCATTGAAGTTCGAGTCGGGATTTCTTACATAAGCGTGGAGCAGGCCAAACGAAACCTGCAGCGTGAGATCCCGCACTGGAATTTCGAATCCGTGAAGCAGGCTTCGCGCAAAGTGTGGAGCGTCGCGCTCGACAACATCGAGACTGTGGGCGGCAGCCAGCGCCAGCGCACCATCTTTTACACGGCTCTTTACCGCTCGCTAGGCCGCATGACGGATATCACCGAGGACGGCCGCTATTTCAGCGGCTACGATCACAAGGTCCACGATGCCGACGGCCACGATTTTTACGTCGACGACGGCACGTGGGACACCTTCCGATCCATGCATCCGCTCCAACTGCTCATCGAGCCGGACCGCCAGCAGGACATCGTCCGCTCTTACATTCGCATGTATCAGCAGAGCGGTTGGCTGCCGTCGTTTCCCTCCGTCAGTGGAGATCAGGCCGTTATGATCGGCCATCATGCCGATCAACTGATCCTCGACACCTATGCAAAGGGCTATCGCGATTTCGATGTAGAAGCCGCCTATGCTGGAATGCGTAAGAACGCTACCGAGGCGACGCTGCTCCCCTGGAGCCACGGGCCCCAGACAACCCTCGATCGAACTTACTTCGACAAAGGATTCTTTCCGGCCCTCGCGTGGGGAGAAAAAGAGACCATCCCTCAGGTGACACAGGAGCGCAGGCAGGCCGTGTCTGTCACGCTCGAGAACGCATACGACGACTGGTGCATGGCGCAACTTGCAAGAGCGCTCGGAAAGACCTCTGATGCAGCTTTCTTTGAGAAGCTCGCGCACAACTACCAGAACCTCTACAACCCTGCGATCGGCTTCATGGCCCCGAAGAGTGCGGACGGCAACTGGGTCGCGCACTTCGATCCGAAGCTAAGCGGCGGACAGGGCGGCCGAGACTACACCACCGAAGTCGACTCCTGGATCTACACCTTCAGCGTGCAGCATGATGTGGCTGGTCTTATCAGGCTGATGGGTGGCCGCGACGCATTCAACGCACGACTCGATCAGCTCTTCGTCGAGCAGTACGGCACTTCGAAATACAAATTCCTCAGCCAATTTCCCGACGCCACTGGGCTGGTAGGCCTCTACGCACAGGGCAACGAGCCCAGCTTCCACATTCCCTACCTCTATGATTTCTCCGGCGAGCCCTGGAAGACGCAGCAGCGCGTGCGGCAACTCATGGACGTCTGGTACGGAGACGGCCCGCTCGGCATTCCCGGCGACGACGACGGCGGCGAAACTTCCTCCTGGTTCGTTCTGAGCGCCATGGGCTTCTATCCCGTTTGCCCGGGCAGCCCCGTCTATGAAATCGGCAGCCCCATCTTTGCGAAGACATCGATCCGCCTGGGCAATGGAAAATTGTTCACGGTCGTCGCCAACGGCGTTTCGGCGCGGAACAAGTACATTCAGTCTGCGCTGCTGAACGGCAAACCACTCAACAAACCATGGTTCAGTCATGCCGAAATCGCAAACGGAGGAACGCTGGTTCTCGAGATGAGCGATCACGCCAATCGCGACTGGGGCAGCGCACCGGATGACGCGCCGCCCTCCATGACCCAGTAAGCCGGACCGCTCAGGGACTTGCAGTCGATCCCTCGGCCGCGGTTGGGTTTGCAGGAATTTAGAAGAATTGTGGCGGAGAGGGAGGGATTCGAACCCCCGATAGCCTTGCGACTATGGCTGATTTCGAGTCAGCTGCATTCAACCGGGCTCTGCCACCTCTCCGGCCCTGAGGTAGATTTTACCTCACATCAAAGCCGCAATGAAAACGCGCCGGGCTCGTATCTCCACCGCGCGTCAACACGATAAGAAGCAACCGACGCTACGCGCGACGCGACTTCACTGCCTCTGCAGCTTTCGCCGTTCCGTTCACAGGCACCTCAGGAATCTCGACCTCATTCACGGCTTTGATCCCCAGCTTTTTGCGCAGCTCCCCATCCATCCGCCCGAAGATCTCCTTGTTTTCCTTCAGGAAGTTCCGCACATTCTCGCGTCCCTGCCCGATGCGCTCGCCGCTGTAGCTGTACCACGCACCGCTCTTCTCCACGATGTTGTGCAGCACCGCCAGGTCCAGCACGTCGCCCTCGCGCGAGATGCCCTCGCCATACAGAATGTCGAACTCCGCATCACGAAACGGCGCCGCCACCTTGTTCTTGACGATCTTCACCTTCGTCCGCGATCCGACAACCACTTCGCCCTCTTTCACCGCACCAATGCGGCGAATGTCGATGCGTACCGACGAATAAAACTTCAGCGCGCGTCCACCCGTCGTCGTCTCCGGATTGCCGAACATCACACCAATCTTTTCGCGCACTTGATTAATAAAGATGAGGCTCGTGCGCGATTTCGATACCGTTCCCGTCAGCTTGCGCAGCGCCTGCGACATCAGCCGTGCCTGCAACCCCATGTGCGAATCGCCCATCTCGCCGTCCAGTTCCGCCTTGGGAACCAGCGCCGCCACTGAGTCGACAACCAACACATCGATCGCGCCCGATCGCACCAGCGCCTCCACAATCTCCAGCGCCTGCTCACCGTAATCCGGCTGGCTCACCAGTAGATTGTCCGTATCCACACCCAGCTTCTTCGCATAGATCGGATCCAGCGCATGCTCGGCATCCACAAACGCCGCCAGACCGCCATTCTTCTGCGCCTCGGCAATCACCTGCAGGGTAATCGTCGTCTTGCCCGAGCTCTCTGGCCCGAAAATCTCGATCACGCGCCCACGCGGCACACCGCCCACACCCAGCGCCGCATCGAACGAAATCGATCCAGTTGAAATGACCGAAATTGGCCCAATGGCCTCTTTGGCTCCCAGCCGCATCACCGAGCCCTTGCCAAACTGCTTCTCCAACTGCGAAAGGGCCGTTTCTATTGCCCGGGTGCGGTCATCAGCCACGTCATTCTCCTTTTTGCCCACGCAAATTGCTCAAGGTGGAGTTCGTAAGCCGAGTCTAGCAGCGAAATCGGACACTAGCAAAAGAAAAGCGAAGATTCCGGCGGAAATCCGGTACGTAATTCGTGCTATTACTAGCGCGTCTCTCGCATTCCGTTACCCTCGTATCCCAGATGCCCCGCCAGTTCCGCTACCTCGACATCCTCATCACTCTGTTCGTCGTAATCCTGCTCGTCTCCAACCTGGTCGCGCAGAAGATCATCCGCATCGGCCCCTTCGCCACCTCCGGCGCCATCATCCTCTTCCCAATCACCTATATCTTCGGAGACATCTTCACGGAGGTCTACGGTTACACCGCCTCGCGCCGCGCCATCTGGCTCGGCTTCATCGGCACTGCGCTCATGTACGGCATCGCCGCCATCGTCATCGCCCTTCCCGCCGACCCTGCCTTCCGCAACCAGCAAGCCTTCGTTGCCGTCTTCGGCATCCTCCCACGCATCCTCATCGCATCGCTCATCGCCTTCTGGGCCGGCGAGTTCGCCAACTCCTACACCATGGCCCGCCTCAAGCTCCTCACTCGCGGCCGCTGGCTTTGGACCCGCACCGTCGGTTCCACCATCGTCGGCCAGGCCGTCGACACCACCATCGTCATCCTCATCACCTTCATCGGCACCTATCCCGCCGCCACCCTCGCCAAGATCATCCTCACCAGCTACTTCCTCAAGGTCGCGTACGAGGCCCTCGCCACTCCCCTCACCTACCTCGTCGTCAACTTCCTCAAGCGCGCCGAGCAGTCCGATCCCTTCGACGCCCACACCAACTTCAACCCCTTCCGCCTCGCCGAAAGCCAAACACGCACCGTCGCGACTCGCTAGCTCTCACCGCGCTGTTCCAGCGCCTTCCTGTTCCACCCTCCGCAGTTCGCCGCCGCGTCATACGTGCTCTCCAGAAAATCCATCAGCGCCTTATCCGCATCCGCAGCGCGCCGCAGCGCCTCGTACGGCAGAATGAACTCGCCGAACGTCGCATCAAACCGCGCCTCCGCAGGCAGCACCTTGTACTCGCGATATCCCTTTGGCTCCGGATACGCATAGCTATAGAAGAACGCCTCCACACCCGGCGCTCCCGGCCAGAACCCAGCACTCGACACCTCATGCGAGTACGCATCGCGCGTCACCCGGTCCGGCAGCCCTGGCATGCTCGGATGCGGCGGCGCCGGCCTGCCTGAAAATCGCGTGCACGCCAGGTCCATCGCTCCCCAGAACACATGCACCGGGCTCACCTTGCCAATGAACTTCGATCGAAACGCCGTGATCACGCGCGCCGACTGCAGCAGCACATGCCAATACCGCTCTACATGCTCGCGGTCATAAGTCTTGTGCGTCTGGTCCTGATCAAACGGAATCGGGTTCTCCACCTCGGACGGCACGGTATAGATCTTCACCGGCGTCCCCACCGCCTTCATCGCCTCCATCACCTCGCCATAAAACGCCGCAACGGTCATCGAGCGCAGCGGAA
>DASUHZ010000035.1:0-46365 GCA_036273275.1 Bryocella sp. | reverse complement strand
CCGAACGAACTTCTCGCATCTCGAATCTCGTCTTTCGCATCTCGTAGCTATGCCCCTTCGCCTCCTCTGCATCTGCGCCCACCCCGACGACGAATGCTTCGGCTTCGGCGGCGCGCTCGCTCTCTACGCCTCACGCGGCGTTGAAGTGTCCGTCCTTTGCCTCACCGATGGCCAGGCCGCGACCAACCGCGGCGACACCTCCTCGAACAAAGAGCTCGGCCAGACTCGCCGCGCCGAATTCGAAGCCTCCTGCAAAGTTCTCGGCGTCAAGAACTACGAGATCCTCGACTACCACGACGCCAGGCTCGAGCACGAGGTCTTCTCCGAGCTCGCCGGCGTTCTCGTCCGCCACATCCGCCGTCTGCGCCCGCACGTCATCATCACCTTCGGCGGCGAAGGCGGCCTGAACACGCACCCCGACCACACCGCCGTCTCCGCCGCCACGACCGCGGGCTTTCACTGGTCCGGCTCGCACAAGCGATACATCACCGTCGGCGACCTCTGGCAGCCGCAGCGCCTCTACTACCTCACCAGCAACTTCATGCTTCCCGACCGCCAGGCCCCGCTGCTTGCGCCCTGGACCCACACACTCGACATCAGCTCCGTCTTCGACAAAAAGAAGCAAGCCTTCGAGCAGCACAAATCACAGGCCCCGCTCATGCAGATGGCGCTTCCCCTCTTCGAGAAGCACGGGCCGCAGGAGCGCTATACGCTCGCCGGCGCCGTCGCCCCGCAGCCCGCCCGCCAGAGCACGGACCTCTTCGAAGGCGTCGCCGAACAGGACTGATTCAGCGTCAGCCCGGCGCCCTGAGCATGTGCTCACGCGCGCCATGAGAGCTTTTCCTCAGGCCCCGCAGCCCCCGGCGCATATCATCGAACCGATCAAAGAGCGAACAAATTACAGTCGCATGTTTGATGAGGGCTATCGTGGATCGCAGAAAGTTTTTGTCCGGAGCTGCAGCAGCAACAACGCTCAGTTCGGTGGTGGCTGGTAAAAACCACGCTGCATTAGCACAAGGATCAGAGTCGACGAAAGCTCGCGACGGCCGCCGTCCTAATGTGCTTGTTCTCATGTCCGATCAACACAAGCGCAGCTGCATGGGCGTCTGCGGTGATCGCGTATCCCATACACCGAACCTCGACGCGCTCGCGCAACAGAGTGTTCGATTCACGAACGCCTACTGCAGCAATCCCGTCTGCGGGCCGTCGCGAGCCTCCCTCATGACCGGCCTTTACACCTTCAACCTCGATGTTCTCAAGAGCGCCCGGTCGTTCGCCTTCTCGCCAAAGCACAAGACCATCGCCCATCAATTCGGTGGAGCAGGTTATCTCACCGCGCTCATCGGCAAAATGCACTTCGCCGACGCGCAGACCCACGGCTTCGACTACAAGCTTGACTTCAACGACTGGTTCCAATACTCGGCCCGAAGGAAAAGCTCTACGCCGACGAAACCGGCCACCCCTACGCAAGCGGTGCGGGCCTGCCGGAGATCGACACCCTTTGGAACGAAGAGGGCGACCCCTGGAAGAGCCTGCGGAAACCCGACGGCCGTCTCGGCTCTGTCGCCGTCGGCCGCCCCTCGTTCATGGACGAAGCCGATCACTTCGACAGCTTCGTGGCGCGCGAGTCCGTGCGTTTTCTCGAAGACTACGCGCGCACTGACGAGCCTTTTTTCCTGGTCACCTCTTTCCTCAAGCCGCACGATCCGTTCATGCCGGCCAAACGCTTCGCCGACATGTACCGCGCGGAAGACATGCAGCTTTCGCCGACATGGCGCAGCGCAGACCTCGCGCATCTGCCCGCCGAGGTCCGCCACTTTATCCAGACCGCACCCTATACCCCCGAACTCATCGAAGCCTCCCATGCTCGCGAGCGCATGGCCTTCTACTACGCCAACCTCGCGCAGATGGATGACTGTGCCGGCCAGGTGCTCTCCGCGCTCAAGCGACTCGGCCTCGACCGCAACACGATCGTCCTCTACACGTCCGACCACGGCGAGATGCTCGGCGACCTTGGCCTCTGGAACAAGTTCCAGTTTTATGAGGGCTCCTGCGGCGTTCCTCTGCTCGCCAGACTGCCCGGAGCATCTCCCGCGCTCTGCGAGCAGCCCGTTAGTCTCATCTCGCTGAAGCAGACGCTTGCCGAACTCTGCGATCTGCCCGATCTCGGCGGATCGGACGGCGCCAGCTTCGCTTCGTTGATTCGTAATCCCTCGTCCGCTCGTCAAGACGCGCCCGTCTTCGCTGAATTCAACACCGGAAAGCCGAGAGCGAAGTACATGATCCGCCGTGGAGACTACAAGTACACCCACTGGGTGCGCGACATCGACGAGCTATACAACCTCCGCGAAGATCCGCAGGAGACTCGCAACCTCGCCTCTGATCCTGCGCATCGCGCCACGGTGGAACGTCTCCGAAGCGATCTGCTCGCATGGCATCGGCCCACCGAGGCCTGATCCGAATCCTCAGCCTTGCCAATGAATCGATCGCGCGTTATCCCATGCGCAACATGATCTTGCCTGGCTCATGAGGCGCGCCTGCGAGCATGTCATATGCACGTCGCGCGTCGTCCAGAGCAAGCACCGAACCCACCCTCGCACGAATCTTTCCGCCTTCGAACATATCCGTGAGTTTGCGCAGGCGTGCTGTCGTGACCTCAGCGTAAAAGAAGACCGGCTTCACGTCCGCGCGATGCGTCTCCACCTTGTCGGACACCACCGAAATCAGCTTGCCGTTCTCCTTCAGCGCTCCCATGCACTGCTGCAACACCTCCGCGCCCGCAAGATCCAGAATGGCGTCGACCTGCGGAAGGCCGCGAGCAAAATCCGGATCACTCGAATCCACAATGACGCTCGCGCCAAGCTCATGCAGAAGCTGCTCGTGTCTCCTATGCGCAACGGCAACCACGCTGATGCCGGAGCTGACCGCCATCTGCACCGCATACGCTCCTACACTTCCGCCCGCGCCCAGGATCAAAACACTCTGGCCGCGCTTTGAATCCGCATACTCGAAGAGCATCTGCCACGCGGTCACCGCAACCACCGGCGCGGATGCTGCCTCCAGATCACTAAGCCCGCGCGGCTTCGGAGCAATCATCCCCGCCTGGCAAACGGCGTAGTCAGCCTGCGCTCCTACAAACTGTGGATTCGTCACACCGTAGACCAAATCGCCGACATGAACTTCACTCACTCCATCTCCTACCCGGTCGACCACACCTGCCAGATCGGATCCCAAAGTGAGCGGAGCAGGCGGACTGACCTCGCTCTTTCCCTCGCGAATGATCGCGTCCCACGGCGCGACACCCGCCGCCGCCACACGAACCAGAACCTCACCCGCCGCCGGCGACGGCAAAGGAACATCCTGCACCTCGACAACCTCGGGTCCACCAAACCGCAAAACACGCACCGCTCTCATTCGCATACCTCCGGAAAAGCTACGCAGACCTTCATTGTCCGCCTCGGGCATTCCCTCATCAATTCGCTTTGCTCACCAGCTCCGGGCAGCCGCATGACAGCCTCGCGACTCAACTATCGCTTCGGCCCGAACTCCTGCACTAAATGTCCGTCGGCATCAAAGAAGCCGAGACTCGGCGTTCCGTCCGACCCCACCTGCATCACAATGCGGTTCTTCCCCTTGGCATCAGTAAGCGAAACGCTCGCCACACCGGAGTTTCCATGGCCAATCCATATCCGCTGACCGCCCTGGCTCACAGCCAGGCCGGCGAACTGGTTGTCCTTGTCGTCCACGCCCGCAAGCTCCAGGACCTGGCCCGCGCCATACTTGTCGAACGACAAGCTACCGCCGGAGTCCACCACCTCGCCCTTCTCGTTTTTGTGGCCGCCGAAGATCAGGCCGCCGTTCTCTGTCCCTTCATCGTTGTAAAAGAGCATGCCGGCCTGCGGCCTCCGCTCTCCCATTTCAGGGTGCTCTTTCCCCTTGACGATGACCGGCGGCAGCCGGTCCTTATTCGCAATCACCATCCGCAGCGTGCCGTCGGGTTCTACTACGTCGATCCTATGCACGCGCAGCTCGTCGAACTCCTTGGTGGACGGTTTCTTCGCTCCAATCAAAACAACAGCGAGCAACACCGTACTCACAACAGCCGAATACACCACAAGCAACTTCTGAATCGATAGCCGCATGGCGAATCTCCAAAATTGATGATCGTTCTCCTACATCTGCGAATGGTCGCACCTCGGGCGTACAGTCGGCAAAGTCTCCTCGGAAGACCTCAGGCCTCGAGCGCGCCGCCCGAAGACTGGCAGCTCGAAGCTCATAGCTGGTTAGCTGAAAAGCACACAGCACGCCTGCCCTCACATCTCACAGCCGCCGCCGCCACACCCCTCGCGTACACTTATCCGCACCATGCGACCGCGGCTCGTACTGGCTCTTGTTCTGGTCTGCGTCCCTGCTCCTCTGCTCGCCCAAACACCGGACGAATCCACGAACGACGTGCCTGCGCCTCGATCCGCGCCGCAGCCCAAACCACCCGCTCCGCCGCTCGCGACAGCCGCCATCACCGGCACCGTCTATTGCAATGACACCCATCGTCCCGCGCGCGGCGCAATCGTCATGGCCCAGCCAATCCCAAAGGGAGAACACGTCGACCTGAACTTCAGCACCGGCATGGGACGCGTCGGCATGGACGGCACATACACCATCCAGCAACTCCGGCCCGGTGACTATTCCATCTTTGCTTTTCTGCCCGGCTACTTCTCGCCCTTCGACGACATCCCCGTCGATGACACCGGCAGCAACGATGCGGAAATGCGGGCACGCCTCATCCGCAACGGGATCGTCTCCCTGCACAACAATGAGACCGCGCACATGGACGTCACCATTCAGCGCGGAGCAAGCATCAGCGGCCGCGTTCTCTATGACGACGGAGCTCCCGCCACTCAGGTCACGATCAATCTTGAGGATGTCAACGCCAAACCGCCGCCGGCCAAACCGGTTCTGCCGGACAGCGACTTCGATATCCCCCGTGATCTGGACTCCGGTGCGCTGATCCGCAGCATGTTCCTTCACCAGCCGCAGGGCACCGATGATCAAGGCAATTTCCGCATCTCCGGCATAAAGCCAGGGACCTACCGCGTTGCCGCTCTACCTTCCGCCACGAGTCCATCGGCAGAAGGCGAAGCCGCAATGTTTATCTTCGGCGGCCTCGTCAGCCCCGGCGCCATTCGCATCTACAGCGGTGACACGCTCCATAAACACAAGGCCAAGACTTACGATCTCCGCGCTGGCGATGACCTCACTGGTGTAGAGATCACCATCCCCGTCTACGCCTTTCACCATGTCCAGGGCCACCTCACAACGCACGATGGCCGCGCCATTGTTGTGGCCGAGATCACCCTCACCGACGCATCCGACGACACCTCCGTCCTCCACGCCCGTCCAGCTCGCGACGGAAGTTTCCTCTTTCCCGTAGTCCCTTCGGGCAGCTATAAGCTCGCTGTCTCGGGAGCAAAGCTGGGCACGATTGCCGACGCCTTCTCCGATAGCGGACCCGTCGAACCTGGACTCCTCCACAACGTCCAATCCTTCGCGGACAGCACCACAAGCATCCTGGTCAAAGACTCCGACATCACCGACCTCACGATTCAACTGCAGAAGGGCGCTCCAGCGCCCAATCAACCCACAAGCACCGATCCCGCCGCAAACGCCTCGCCTGGAGACCCGGACTAGGAAGTCTCGGTGATGTGCCTCGAATCGCCTGCGACCGCCTCACGCTGCCTGCCGCTCACGCGCTTTCTCACCGCCAGCCCCACCCTCCATAGCAGCAGCACCGTCAGCACCGCGGTCACCTTCCACGGCGTCCGCACGCCGGTCTTCACCAGCCACCAGTAGTGAATCACCGCCAGAATCCCCGCGAGATAGATCAGCCGGTGCAGCTTGTTCCACGCCGCCCCACCCATCTTGCGCAGCGCAAACTGCGGACTCGTCACCGCCAGCGCCAGCAGGATCAACCACGCCGCCAGTCCCACCTGGATGAACCGGCGCTTCTCTGCATCGTCCACCATGCTCGGCCAGATCAGTCTCAACTGCCGGAAAGGCTCGTTCAGATGACCGCCCTGCACACCCGCGATCGCCATCGCCATGTCATAACCGGAGAACAGAAACACGTACGTCGCCAGGTGCAGGCACGCATAGAAGAAGCAATACAGCCCGATCATCCTGCGAAACCGCACCAGCCACCCTAGGGACCTGTGCAGCCGCCGCACCGGCGTCACGGCCAGCGTCGCCAGCAACAGCCACAGCGCCCAGTCGCCGGTGAAATGCGTGATGTAATTCACCGGGTCGGCAAACGTGGCCAACTGCCCATCGCGATACAGATGCAGCAGGTATGCAAACGGCAGCAGGCACAAAATGTGCACCACCACCTTCAAATATGGAATCGCTTTGCTTGGCATTCTTAAGATAAGACCAGGTAACAGACATCCTAGTTAGGCTTGCCCGCCTCGCAAGCCGACTACACCTAACTCCCTAACTCCGCAGTTTTACTGTCTACCTCTCTACTGTCGACTGTCTGCATTTCAATAATTCTTCTTCAAATCCATCCCCGAATACATCCCCGCAACCTCGTCGTACCCATTGAACATCTGCGTCGGAATATTCTTCGGCAGAAAGCCCGGCCCCAGAAACCGCTCATGCGCCTGCGACCACCGCGGATGGTCCACATGCGGATTCACATTCGAATAAAACCCATACTCCTGCGGCGCCGAATCATTCCACAGTGTGTGCGGCTGCTTGTCCACAAACCGTATCTTCACAATCGACTTCGCCGACTTGAACCCGTACTTCCACGGCACGATTACCCGAATCGGCGAGCCCTGCTGGTTCGACAGCACCTCGCCATAACTCCCGAACGTCAGCAGCGTCAGCGGATGCATCGCCTCATCCATCCGCAGCCCCTCCGAGTACGGCCAATCGAACCCGAACGGCAGACTCATCCCCTGCCCTTTGTCCGTCGTGATGAACTGCACATACTTAACGCTCGGCAGCGGGTCCGCAAACTTGATGAACTCACTCAGCGGATACCCGTCCCATGGAACCACCATCGACCACGCCTCAACACACCTGAACCTGTACACCCGATTCTCAATCGGCCTGTAGTTGAGGATGTCGTCGATGTTGACCGTCTGCGGCTTCTTCACCAGCCCCTCGATCTTCACCGTCCACGGCCGGATCTTCATCTTCCCCGCATTGTGCGACGGGTCACTCTTCTCCGTTCCGAACTCATAAAAATTGTTGTAGCTCTGCGCCTTCGCCTCCGGCGTCACCTCGCGGTCCGTCACGTTGTACGGAGACGCCACCGTCTTCAACTTGTCCAATCCCCACGCTGCATCCGGCAGCAACGCCGCCGCACCCAACGCGCCCACCCCAGCCAGCAGCCTCCGCCGGCTCATCCGAAACGCCCTGTACGTCTCCTTCGGCGTAATCTCCGACGACGCAATCTCTTTCTTCGTCCTGATCAACATACGCAGCCTTCCTCGCGCCCTTCTATAACGATACGCTCCACAGCCCGTCGCGGATTTGGGTGCCCCATTCATGCGCGGCCTCATTGCGCATGAGTGGGCCTGCGAAAACTCCGCACCCCGAACACCACCGTCCCTGTCACCACCACCGCCGCCGCAATCATCAACTCCGCGCCAGACCCCCTCCTCACAAACACGATGTACGCAAACCCAACCAGCGCCACAATCGGCGGCAACGGATACATCCACATCCGAAACGGCCTCTTCATTCCAGGCCGTTTTCTCCGCAGCATCATCACGCCCACATGCTGCAGCGAAAACTGCATCACAATCCGCACCACCACCAGCGCCGCAATCACCTGCCCCAGCGAGAAAAAACAGCACACGGCCGCCACGCCGCCCAGCACCAGCAGCGACACATACGGAAACCGCCCCTTCGCATGCAGCTTCCCAAACATCGCCGGAAAGTTCCCGTCGCGTGCCGCCGCATACGGTATCCGCGAATACCCCAGCAGCAGCGAGAACACGCTCCCGAACGCCGTCACCATCACCATCACCGCGGCAATCTTCCCCAGCACCGCCGCCGCGCCCACACCCATCACCGGCGCATACGCCATCCGCATAAACTCCGACAGCATCGCCTGCCGGATCTCCGGCCGCTGCGCCTTTATCAACCCCGGCGCGCCCATCACCGACAGCACACTCGCATTCAGCGCCAGGTACAACACCGCCACAATCGCAATCGACCACAGCACCGCGCGCGGAATCACTCTCCCCGGATCCCGCGCCTCGCCGCCCAGAAACGTCACGTTGTAATAACCCCAGTAGTCATACGTTGCGATCAGCATCGCGCTCGCCAGCCCCGCAAAAAATCCCGCATCCAGATGAAAAGCTCCACTCGGCACCGCCACCACGCGAGCCCACTCGCCGCGCCACACACCCGTCGCCACGGTCCAGGCAATCGTGGCCAGCACCACCACCAGCAGCCCCTGCGCCACGCGCTTCACGCCACTCAGCCGCCGATACTGCAGCGCCACCGCCACTACGACGCTCGCAATCGCCACCCATACCGCGTGCCCTTCGAGCCCCGGCATCACCGCGCCCGCATACATCGCCACGCCAATGCATCCGCTCGCCACACTCAGCGGCGCCGATAGCAGCAACTGAAACGCAAACAGAAAACTCAGCCACCTGCCCACACGCCCCGGATACATCTCGTGCAGATAGGCGTACGTCCCGCCTGCCTCCGGCATCGCGGCCCCCAGCTCCGCCCACACCATGCCATCGCATGCTGCGAGCAGCGCACCGAGCACCCACCCCACCATCGCCTGCGGCCCGCCCATCGCCCCAATCAGCAGCGGCAGCGTAATGAACGGCCCCACGCCGATCATGTCGAGCAGGTTCAGCGTCACCGCTCCCCGCAGCGTCAGCGTCCGCTCCAGCCTCTGTTCCCCACCGTCCATTCCAGCCAGTCTACTTACCGCGCGCAGATTCCCATCGACATTTCCTTATCGACAATTCCGAGCCGCACGCATACTCTTCCACCACCGGCTCACATACAAAATCAGCGAGACGCCAACCATGGCTGCACCCACCACCACTCTGCCTCCGGCACCGCCAGCTCCCGCGCGCCGCCGCTTCACCTCCAAGCACACCCTCTGGCTCTTCATGGGCCTCGCCGCGCTCTTCGTCTTCATCACCACCGACCTCTTCCTCGCCTTCGACTACCCCCTCTACCACCCCTATCGACTCGCCCTCATCCACGACCGCGCCCTGCTCATCCCGCACGCCCTCTTCGCCACTGTCGCCTTCGTCGCCGGACCCATCCAGTTCTCCTCGCGCCTTCGCGCTCCCCATCTACAACTCCATCGCATCCTCGGCCGCGTCTACGTCTTCTCCGTCCTCATCGCCGCCACAACCGCCTTCCTGATCGAGCGTAGCCCCACCCGCACCCGCGACGACTTCCCTGGCGTCTTCGTCCAGATCTCTCTCTGGGTCCTCTGCACGCTCGTCGCCTTCATCACCGCGCGGAATCGCCAGATCGCCGTCCACCGCCAGTGGATGATCCGCTCCTACGCCCTCACCTTCACCTTCGTGCTCAATCGCGTGCTCAACCTCTGGCCCCGCTTCTTCAATCTCACCCCCAACCAGTTCGCCTGGTGGGACGCCTACGTCTGCATCCTCATGCTCGTCGGCTGCGACCTCGCCTTCAACCACCGCGAGCTCACCCACCGCCGCGCCTGACAAGCCCACACGCTACAATCTCCGCATGAAGCCGTCCGAAGCCTTCGCACAACACCGCGACACCATTCGCCGGCTCGTCCTCGAGCACGGCATGACCAACCCGCGCCTCTTCGGCTCCGCCCTCCACGGCGACGACATCGAAGGCAGCGACCTCGACATCCTCGTCGACGCTGGCCCTGGAATAAGTCTCTTCGACGTTGTTGGCTTACAGCTTGCGCTTGAAGACGCTCTACATATCAAGGTGGACGTTCGTACCCCAGGTGATCTGCATCCTCGCTTCCGCAGCGTGGTGGTCCAGGAGGCGCTGCCCGTATGAGCAGCCGACAAGGCCGAGCAAAGGGCTACATTCAGGACCTTCTAGATGCGTGCGAACGCGTGGCCCGTTATAACGAAGGCAAAACGCGCGAAGCGTTTCTCGCGGATACAATTCTGCAGGACGCGACCGTTCGCAATCTTGAAATCCTCGGCGAAGCCTCAAGGCAACTCCGGGATGTTCTTCCTGACGCCTATGAACGGTTTCCAGCGATCCCCTTCACAAAAATGTACGCCTTGCGAAACAACCTCGCACACGGATACCTCACCGTAGACATGGAAAGAATCTGAAACGTGGTGGAGATCGAGATTCCCAAACTGCGCCCCCTGCTTCAGCATCTTCTCGCCCACTGGCCGGTCGACCTTACGTGACCACCGGGTGCCCCATTCATGCGCCAGCTTTATGGCGCATGGGTTGGGTTCACGCATCACGGCGTCTCTGTGCGAATCTAAACCTCATGCATCGATTCGCGCCCGTCGCCCTTGCGACCATCCTCGCCGCAACCGCCCAGACCCGCGCCCAGGCGCAAGACGGAACCCAGCCCCGCGCACAGGCCCCCACTCCCTTCACCGTCCCGCCAGCGACCGGCCACTTCACCGACCCCGCCAACCTCGCTGGCGAGCGCCCCCGCCCGCGCGACGGTCGCGAACTCCCCATCGACGGCGGCCTCAGCGCCGACGGCAAGCCCGACAACGCCCTCGGCCTCGCCCAGATGCTGCGCCGCCTCAACACCCGCGCCTCGCTCATGCTCATCGTCGCCCACCCTGACGACGAAGACGGCGGCATGCTCACCTACTACTCCCGCGGCCTCGGCGCGCGCGTTGCCATCCTCACCCTCAACCGCGGCGAAGGCGGCCAGAACCAGATGACCGGCGACTTCGAAGACGCGCTCGGTCTGCTCCGCACCCAGGAGCTCCTCTCCGCCGACCGCTACATGGGCGTTACCCAGATGTTCGGCACCGAGGTCGACTTCGGCTTCACCAAGACCAAGCAGGAAGCCTTCCAGAAGTGGAACCACCAGCGCGTCCTCTACGACGCCGTCCGCGCCGTCCGCATCTTCCGCCCGCTCATCATCGCCTCCACCTTTGAAGGCGCCGTCACCGACGGCCACGGCCAGCACCAGGTCTCCGGTGAAATCGCCCAGGAAGTCTTCAAAGCCGCCGGCGACCCCACCGTCTTCCCCGAACTCACCAGGGAAGGCATCCTCCCCTGGGAGCCGCTCAAGGTCTACGCCCGCGTCCCCTTTTCCCGTGTCTCAGCGCAGGGCCTCTTCGACTACGCCACCGGCCAGACCGTTCCCGCCGAGTTCACCAACTACGTCACCGGCCAGAAATTCACCACCGAACCCACCGCCGACGTCACCATCAACGAAGGCGCCACCGACCCCCTCCTCACCACCTGTTCCGCAAATCTTTCCGACCTGCCTCGGAGTCTTTCTTTGTTGTCATCCCGCGAAGCGGGATCTGCGTCTCCTGCCACGGCCGCCAAAGATTGCACACCCCTCAGCTACGTCCAATTCGCCCGCATTGGCCTCGGCCTCCAGCGCTCCCAGATCGGTGGAGGCATGCGCCTCCCACGCCCCGGCCGCTCCGACGTCAGCTACCACCTCTACGGCTCCCGAGTCTGCGCCCCCAACCTCCCCAACCCCACTCCAAACCTCTGCACCACGTCCTCCACAACCGCTACGAACAACCAGGAACCCGGGTGGCCTACCCTTTCACGCACCGGGGTCCCAGGCGAACGTTCTTTGCTCGATGGGGTGGCTAGTGAAAGGGTGGGGTATCGCGCTGCGCGCGAGAAAAGATCTTCAGCACACCTCATGCCCACGTCGTTCACCCCCGCCCCATCAGAAAACCCGGAACTAGCGAGAGCACCATCGTTCTTCGATGGCATCGACACCTCTCTCGAAGGCATCGCCTCTCTTGCACCATCTGCGCCGCCTCTATTCCGTCAACACCTCAACAGTCTCGCAAACGTTCTGTCATCCATCTCCAGCCAGTTCGATCCCGCCACGCCTGCAAAGACTGCTCCCGCACTTGCCGACGCCTCTGCCCAGCTCAATCGAATCATCGACACCATCGACGATCTGCCCGGTTCCAATGACGCGAGACAAAACATCCGTCATGAACTTCTGGTGAAGCGCGCGCAGATCGACGACGCGCTCGCGCTGGCGCTCGGCCTGAGCTTCGATGCAACCACATCGCCCGCCGACCTCGACACCGGAACACCCGTCAGAATCAGCGCAAGAATCTCCGAGACCGCTCCCATAGAGCTCACTGTCAAGGACGTTCACATCCAGGTTGGCGAGACCGGCCGTTCGAACCCTGTTGAAGAGAAGCATCTCGATCGTCCTCTCGCCAGCGACCACCCGGATCAGCGCACGCTTACCATCCCCGCGAACGAGACCGAGAACCCAACGCGCCCCTATTTCTTCCGGAACAGCATCGAAGATCCCGTCTATCAACTTACTGTTCGATCGCTTCGCAACGCTCCGGCGACGCCGCCTGCTGCCATCGCCTGGGCGCACCTTGACTACAGAGGTGTACCGATCGACATCGGCCGCGTCCTTCACTCCGGCGATCAGCCCGTGCAATTCACGCCGCCCATCAACCTCTCACTCTCGGCTCACGCGCAGGCGCTTCCACTCACCGCTCACTCCATCAACTTCTACGCAGAGGTTCGCACTAACAGCGACGTCGGGGCCAGAACAAAGCTGCAGTTTGCTGTGCCAGACGGCTGGACCGTCAAACCCAGATCGACTACCCTCCATCCCGGCCAAACAACAGTCGCCGTCTTTCCGCCGTCGTCGGCCACAACACCGGTCATGTTGTCCGCAGTCGCTCACACTCGCGACAACGATCACATCACCGAAGGCTTCCGCCCCATCGGCTACGGCAATCTCCCGCGCACCAACTTCTACACACCCGCAACCCTCCGCGTCGTCCCCGTCGACCTCAAGCTCCCACCCGAGAACAAACGCCGCATCGCCTACCTTCCCGGCACCGGCGACGACGTCCCCGCAGCCCTCGCCTCCATCGGCCTCACCCCAACCATCCTCAAGGTCTCCGACCTGACCGCAGCCAATCTCTCCAAATACGACACCGTCATCCTCGGCGTCCGCACCTACAACGCCCACCCCGACCTCCACGGCGCGCCCACCCAGGCCCTCCTCGACTTCGCCCGCAACGGCGGCAACGTCGTCGTCCAGACCCAAACCCCCGAGTTCACCGCCGCCGACGCCCCCTACCCCCTCACCGACCGCAACGAGCGCGTCATCGACGAGACCGCCCCCGTCGTCCTACTCGATCCCGGAGTAGCAGCGGGCTTTAGCCCGCGGAACGGAACGGCAGAAAACGATAGGGCTTTAGCCCTGGGCCTTGCTCTCCTCACGACCCCCAACAAGATCACGCCCGCCGACTTCAACAACTGGATCGAAGAGCGCGGCCACGGCTTCCTCGACACCTGGGACCCGCACTACACCGCCCTCACCGAAGTCCACGATCCCGGCGCCCCCTCCGAGCACATCCGCCCGCAAGCCCCCCAGCGCGGCGGCCTCATCACCGTCCAGCTCGGCAAGGGCCGCTGGACCTACTGCGCCTTCGCCCTCTACCGCCAGCTCCCCGAAGCCGTCCCCGGCGCCTTCCGCCTCTTCGTCAACCTATTGAATCCATAGCACCAGGGGGAGGGGTAGCCTACCCCAACCCAAAAACGAATGGCCTCCCGAAGGAGGCCATTCGTGCTTTAAGCGGGCGAAACTTACCGTCGGCGAGGTGCCGTGTGATGCGTTGTCGTATGGTGAACGGGCGGCTTCGCGGGCTTCGGCGTGACCACACTCGCGTCGCTCATCGTAATCATCAGCGGGGAGGAGGTGTACGACGCATAAGTTCCCTGCACCGTAACTTTGTCTCCCACATTCGGCACCGTCTTCAGCGGCTCCTTCATGTTGAAGGTAAAGTCCGCCGTCGGTTTCGGCTGCGCCTGCTGCGCATCATCCGACACCGCGACCTGCAACTGGTCCGCCGTCGCTGCCACAACAACCGCATTCGGAATCTCGACCGACTTGCCTTTGATCGTGTCGAATACCTCATCCGCATAGCTCTTGCCCGTGCCCGCCGTCGGCTTGTTGGTTGTCGGATCCATCGTCGCCGTCTTCGGGTCGACCATGGTTCCGTACTGCAGCACAAACTCCTTATCACTCACCGCCAGCGCCGCAAGGTCCGGCGTCGTTGAGATCAGGTTGGCAACGATGTCCTCTGGCTTTGGAGCCGGAGTTACGGTGAAGCCGGCAGGCGGATCGACGTTGGTCTGAGCTGCCGTCTGCATGGCCGGATAGCCGTCCTTCGACCCGTGGTATTTCGTGTAGCAGTAGCTCGCGAGCGTTCCGATCTGCGTCTTGTACGGCTCCGGAGCGAAGTTCGCCGCACGCGTCGCGTACCAGGCACAGTTCAGGTAGTCCGGCGGGGTTGAGGTGTAGTACGCCTGAGCGAGGATATAAACGTCCTGAAGCACCGGGCTGGGCTTCTCCGTCAGCGGCTCATTCGCGTCGATCTCGGTCTTGAGTACTTTGATCGCGTCCGCGTTGTCCTTCTTGGCAATGTCGTCATCGGCGATAGCAGACTGGAACGTAGGCTCCGCAGCCTTCTTCATGGCGTTGAAGTCCGCGTCAGACATGTCCTTCGGCTTGGTCGCGTTCAGGCCAGTGTTCGCGTAGGTAGCGACCTTGTCGAGAGCGGCCTGCTTGGCAGTCGGATCGGTGAGTTTGTCCGCATCGGCCCGGCGGTAGTAGACCTCGAGCGTCAGAGCACGGATGTTGTTGGGGTCGAGTGCGAGCATCCGATCAGCCGCGTCCAGCGTCTTGGCCTCGTCATTCTGACTGGAATAGAGATAAATCAGCTGATTCATCACATCCGCTTTCACGGCCGAGTTGGGATACGCCTTCAGGTAATCCTCGAAGGCCTGCGCTTTGGCCTGAGGCGTCGTCGCTGTAACGGCGGCGTTGTACTTGGCGTACTCCTCCTGCGACATCTGGACCTGACCGGCATTCCCACTGGGCGCGGCTTGTCCAAACGCGGGCTGAATAGCAAAAGGAATCAGGGCGGCCGCTGAGAGCAGCGAAGCCAGTACGACCTTCTTCATAAAGAGAGCTCCTCGAAAAATCAATAGTTTCTGCCTGGGACAGCGCACCGCCAGCCTAACGCCTTCCTCGCGCCTCAGCTCTCGCGACCTACGCATCGATGATGCGGATTATAGAAACCGTGTTGCTCATTGCGCAACCAAGGGTCGTATTTCCTTCAGTTGCCATGGGAGTGGATGAGTCCGACACATGCAGTCACGCTTGATTGGACGCTCTGAAAGCAAAGTTTGTTATGTGCGGACGAAGAATTGCCCGCCGACCAGAGTCCAAGTAATTGGATATGGAAAACGCAACATCTAGACATTCGGACGCCTTATCCACAAGATGTCGCACCGGTACTGTTGCTTCAGCAGATTCCTCCCCATACGATTCAACTAGCACTCGCCCGCACGTAGGCGTCCCCTTAAACTGTACGAGGTATCCTCTCTTGCTCAAGCTCAAAAAAGTACAGATCCTCGGCTTCAAGTCCTTTTGCGACCGCACGGAAGTGCAGCTCGCCGGTGAAGGCATTGCGGCGATCGTCGGGCCCAACGGCTGCGGGAAGTCGAACATCTCGGACGCCATCACATGGGTGCTCGGCGAGCAGTCGGCCAAGAGCCTGCGCGGCATCAAGATGGAGGACGTCATCTTCGCCGGCACGCGTGACCGCAAACCGACCGGAATGGCGGAGGTGTCGCTTACCCTCGTCGACCCTGACGTGTACGACGGGCAGACGCTTGCGGAGGGCGAGCCTGAGGTCATCATGGACAGCGAGGCCGTTGCAGGCACGCACGTGCGTGCCGACGGCGACTGGGATGAGACTGCGCTGCGCGCGCAGGCCGCAGAGGAGACCGAAGAAGCTGTGATCGAAGCGCAGCCTGGCCAGACGTACGAGACCGAGGTTAAGGCGAAGAAGGGTGACGCTCCGAACGCCCCCCACGCAGAGAACGCAGAGCCGGGCGGCAACGTTGTGCTGAAGGTGCGGCGGCGCAAGTTCGGCCGCGCTCCGGTGCGTGCGGGTGAGATCACGATTACGCGGCGTCTTTTCCGCTCTGGCGAGAGCGAGTACCTGCTGAACGGAAAGATCTGCCGCCTGCGCGATATCCAGGACATCTTCATGGGCACGGGTCTCGGCGGCGAGACCTACGCGATCATCGGGCAGGAGCGCATCGGACAATTGCTGAGTTCGAAGCCGCTGGATCGCCGCTCCATCATTGAAGAGGCTGCGGGGATCACGCGATTCAAGACGAAGAAGCGGCTCGCGGAGCTGCGGCTCGAATCTGCAAAGCAGAACCTCGCGCGCGTGAACGACATCTTTGAAGAGGTCACGCGCCAGATGGGTTCGCTGAAGCGCCAGGCCGCTAAGGCCGAGCGCTACGGGGCCCTGCGCGACGAACTGCGCGGCAAGCTGCGCGTGGTGATCGCAAGCAGGCTAACCCAGATGGATGCAGAGCAGACTGCGACTGCAACGGAGATCAGCAGGCTTGCGGGATTAATTGATTCGCAGGCTGCGGAGCTCGAGACGATGGATGCCGAGCACTCTTCGGGTGTGGCGCGCGGCTATGAGCTCGACGGGCAGATCCGCGAGGCTGGAGCGCGGGCGAACTCAAGCGCGGTGGAGTTGGAGCGCATCACGGCGCGGCAGGGATCGAACACGGACAGGATTTCGGATCTGGAACAGCGCATGGCGAGCGCTAATGACGAGCTCGCGAATGCGCGCGGGCAGCTGGAGACGCTGGCGTTTGAGCGTGAGCAGCACCGCAGCTTCCTGGAAAACGCGACGGCGGAGTCGAACGGGTCGCGCGAGGCGGCGCAGGCCAAGCAGGCACAGGCGCACGAATCCACACGCAATGTGCTCGCTGCGGAAGCCACTGCCGAAAATCAGCGGCGCGCCGGCATGCAGTCGATGCAGCGTGCGTCGCAGGCCAACAACGAAATCGCGCAGGCTGAAGCGGCGCTGCAAGGCCTGGAGCGCGAGAACGAGCGATTGGCTGCCGAGTCCGAGACCGCGCGTGGCGAGCTGCAGTCGCTGGGTGCGCAGCGCGGGCAGGTAGCAATGAACTTCGAGAGCGTGACCGAGCGGCTGAAGCGGCTCGAGGCGGAGATCATTGAAGTCCGGCAATCGCTCGAGCAGAAGCGTGCGGCCGAGACGCAGTCGCGCCGGCGAGGCGATGAATTGCGCGCCGAAATGGCGACGATGATGGGGCGGCGCAGCTCACTCGAGTCGCTCATCCGCGAGCACAGCTACTCGACGGACACGGTACGCAATCTCTTCCGCGCCAATGCACAGCGGCAGCACGCCGTCGGCATCGCGCCGGTCGGAACGCTGGCGGACTTCCTGGAAGTCGAGGGCCAGTATGAAAGCGTTGTCGACGAGTTCCTGCGCGACGAGCTGAACTATATCGTGGTGAAGAGCTGGGATGCGGCGGATGAGGGCATGCGCATGCTGCACTCGGATGTGGCGGGCCGCGCGACCTTCCTGGTGCATCCAAACGACGCGCAGGCATGCTTCCCCTTTGCCGAGGGTATGCAGAGCGCAACGCACACGACCCGCGGCATCGTTCCCCTCAAGGACTGCATCCGCGTGCTTGACGGCTTCGGCAAGTCGCTGGAAGTGATCCTGCCCAAGCTGCGCGAAGGCTTCGTCGCACCGGATTCCGAAACCGCGCGCTCGCTCGCGCTGTCCAATCCGCAGTCGTTCTTCCTCTCGCCATCAGGTGAGACCTTCCACAATGTGACGGTGACCGGCGGAAGACCCCGTGAACAGGGACCGCTGGCGCTGAAGCGCGACCTTGCCGACGTACAGTCGAAGCTGTCGGCGGTGGAAGCAGAGCTCTCGCAGAATGAGTTCGCGACCTCTTCTCTCACCCGTGAAATCGCTGAGCTGACGGCGGCGCTGGATGCGAAGAACAATGAGCGGCGCGATGCGGAACGTGAGAGTGCGAACTCCGGCGCGGCGCTGCGCCAGATGGAATCCGAAGTCGCCCGCATCGAGCGCAGACTGCAGGAGTGGCAGCTTGCGATGGGACGCAACGGCGATCAGCGCCAGGTGAAGCAGGACCTCATCGCCCGCAAGCGTGAGGAGGCCGAGCGCTTCGAAGCCGAGCGCGCCAGCATCGAGCGCCAGGTGAGCGAGCTGACCGAGCGCATCGCCAGCATGCGGGCGAGCCGTGAAGAGCTGCAGGCAGAGGCTTCGGCAGCGAATGCGGCGCTGGCAGGGCTCGAGGAGCGGCGGCGTAACGCGAACGCGAACTTCGAGCAGACGTCGCGGATTTTTGCGAGCCAGGAGGCTCGGATCGAGCAGTTAGTCCAGCAACTCGCCACGGCTTCAGCCGAGAAGCTGCGCCGCGAGGAGGAGAACGGGACTCTCGCGCAGCAGCAGACCGAGCTTGCCGAGATGCGCGCGCAGGCGATCGCAGAGGGCGAGACGCTCTCTACCGAGGCGACGGCGCTGCGCGCTACCATCGCGGAGCTGGATGCAAAGCTGCGCACGCTGCGGCATGAGACGGAGGCTTTGCGCGAGCAGCGCGCGACGCTTTCGGCGCGGGCGGCGAAGCTGAGCTCGGACATTGAGCACCTTGAGGCCACGTGCGTTGCGGACCTGTCGGTGGAGGCCGCGACGATGCGCGAGGATCAGACGATTACGCATCTCGAAGGCGAGGCGCTGGCCGCGGAGGACGAGGCCGCGCGCGGGCTGAAGCAAAGGCTCGAGGCGATGGGCCCGGTGAACATGATGGCGCTCGAGGAGTACACCGAGACGGCCGAGCGGCATGGCTTCCTGGAGTCGCAGCGCAGGGACCTGGTCGAGTCGATCGAGAACACGCAGGCGTCGATCAAGGAGATCGATGAGGTCTCGCGCGTGAAGTTCGACGAGGCGTTCAAGGTCATCAACGAGAACTTCTCCGCAACGTTCACCAAGCTGTTCGGCGGCGGGCAGGCGTTCATGCGGCTGACCGATCCGGAGGCGGAGAAGAGCGACCAGAGCGGCATCGACATCATCGCGTCACCGCCGGGCAAGAAGCTGCAGAACGTGCTGCTGCTCTCGGGTGGCGAGAAGGCGCTGACCGCGCTGTCACTGCTGGTCGGCATCTTCCAGTTCCAGCCGGCGCCCTTCTGCGTGCTGGACGAGGTGGATGCGCCGCTCGATGAGACGAACGTCGGGCGGTTCGCGCGCTTGATTGCGGACATGAGCGAGAGCACGCAATTCGTGGTGATTACGCACTCGAAACGCACGATGGAGCAGGCGGACGTGATGTACGGCGTGACGATGCAGGAGCCGGGCGTGTCGAAGATCGTGTCGGTGTCGCTGGGCGGCCGCTCGCAGGGCAAGGAGTCGCGTAAGGCGCAAGCGGCGTAGCGTATGAATCCGCTGAAACAGCCATGAATCCGCTCGATTGGATGCTTGCGGCCCTGCTCGTCTACTCGACGATCCGTGCGGCGATGCGCGGATTGGTGCGCGAGCTGTTCGCGCTGGGCGGGCTGCTGGTAGGGTTTGTGCTGGCTTGCTGGTACTACCGCGAGGTCGCACAATTTGTGCGCGGGCTGGTGAACTCGGAGCCGCTGGCAGACTTCTGTGCGTTCCTTTTGATTGTGTCCTTGGTAATGATCGCGGCGACCCTGGCGGGTACTTTGGTCCGGCGCGCCGCGAGCGCGGTTGGGCTCAGTCCGTTGGATCGGCTGGGCGGAGCCGCGTTTGGCGCAGTGCGTGGGCTGGTACTGGCGATGGCGCTGCTGCTCGCGGTCACCGCGTTTCTCCCGACCGCGCCCTGGGTGCAGGGCTCAAAATTTTCACCCTATTTGCTTCGCGCCTCGCATGCTGTATCCTTCGTGATGCCGCGACAACTTAAGCGCCAACTGGTCGAAGGTCTGGAGCGGATCAAGCACACAACACCGAACTGGATCAACTACGGCACTTCGTCGCACACTGTCAGTTAAGTCAAAAAAAGGAAACCGAGCGAGTGAAGCGCGAACTCGATAATCTCGTCCTCCAGATGCACGCCGCAGGCATCAGCTATGCCGATGCGGTGCGTGAGTTCAAGAAGCGTTTCTTGCTCGAAGTGCTGGTTCGTCATCGCGGCAATCAATGCAAGGCGGCCGAGGAGCTCGGCATGCACCGGAACACGCTTAGCCGCACGCTCGCGGAGCTGGATCTGGACTCGGCGCAGATTCGCCGGGGGATCCGTCGTCCTCCACGCTCGGTGCGGCCCGTGGCGCGGTCTGGCCTGCAGGTTGTAGGCGGCCGATAACCTCCGCGAGCTGTTTGGTTCGTCTAAACAAGAAGATTATGCGCCTCTACCGTTCGCGCCGAAGCCTCCGCCACGGCCCTATTCTGCTGCCTCTGTGCGGCATGGTGGTGCTGACGCTGGCGGGCATGCAGGCGCGTGGGCAAACGAATGCGGATACGCCGGCCAGTGTGCCGGCAGGGGCCGATGCCGCTGTGGCGGCCGGGCCGCAACCCACCATTGCAGTGACTTCGGACGTGCCCGCAAAGCAGGTTCGTGAGGCGGAGGATGCGTACCTGCAGGGTGCGAAGGCAGTGGACCACAAAGACCTCGAAGCCGCCGTGAAGAGCTTCGCCCGCGCAGTCCAGCTCAACCCGAAAAACCGCGACTACACGTTGGCGCTGATGGTCACGCGCGAACACCGGCTGAGCGAGCTCGTACAGCTTGCGGCGAAGGATCGTCTGCTGAGCAAGGATCAGCAGGCCGAGCAGTTGCTCGAAGAGGCCCGGAAGATCGATCCGAATAATGCGATCGTTGCCCAGCACTTCGAGTCGCCTGCCCGGCCCGCCGTCTCTGAGCTTCCGGCAGCTAATTCCGTCGCAAATTCGCTCGGCGGGCCAGTGGAGCTCGCCCCCAAATCCGGGAAGCAGGACGTGCATCTGCGCGGGGGCGCGACCGATGTCCTGCGATCGCTGTACGCGCAGTTCGGCATCACGGCTTCCTTTGACGCTTCGGTGAGAAGCGAATTTCCGGTGAAGCTCGAACTGGAAGGCGTGACCTTTGGGGAGGCCGCGCGCATCGCGAGCGAGATGACACACACGTTCGCCGTCGCTCTACAATCGCACACCGCCCTGATTGCTGAGGACACGCAAGACAACCGCAGGCGCCTGAAGCCGGTCGTGGAAGAGACGCTCTACATGCCGGGACTGCAGGAAACCCAGATGCAGGAGATGGCTAACCTCGCGCGGGCGCTGTTCGATCTTCCGCTGGTCACGGCGAGCCCATCAACCGACACGATCGTTGTGCACGGCGATCCGGAGAATCTGAAGGTGCTGAATGCGACCTACGAAGGCCTGCTCAACGGCGATTCGGATGTGATGCTGGATGTGAAGCTGTACGAGATCGACCGCAGCCATACGCGCAATCTCGGATTCGAGCTTCCTACTTCCATCGGCGCATTTTCGGTGGCGCAGGAGGCGCAGCAGCTCGTCAGCCAGAATCAGTCGCTGGTGAACCAGGCCATTGCCTCCGGAGTGATCAAGCTCACGGGGAATACGCTGACGGATTTGCTCACCGAAACTGCTTTTCTGATCGGTTCAGGCGTGGTGAATGTCGCGCAGTACAGCAACCTTCTCGGCGTCGTTGGAAAGGGTCTCGGGCTTGCGGGGGTGTACATCGGATCAGGAGCGACGTTGAATCTCCTGTTGAATTCGAGCGACGTCCGCACGCTTGATGCGGTGCAGCTTCGCTCCGGCACCAACCAGGACGCGACCTTCCGGGCCGGAGAGAGATATCCGATCATCACCTCGACCTATACGTCCGGGGTCAGCAACGCGGCTGCCTCCGCCGTGTCGGGACTGAACATCAACGGCACGAGTGTTGGCTCCTTGCTGCAGCAGTACCTCGGCACCTCCTCGGTGACAGTGCCACAGGTGCAGTTTGAGGATCTTGGACTGACGCTGAAGGCGACGCCGGTCATCCTTCGCACGGGCTCCGTGCAGTTGAAACTGGACATGAAGATCGAGTCACTCGGGGCCGGATCGTTCAACGCCATCCCGGTGCTGAACAGCCGTCAATTGACCTCAATCGCGACAATCCCCGCGGGGCAAACGGCGCTGCTCGTGAGCGAGATTTCAAGGTCCGAGACACGAGCGGTGCAGGGTCTTCCGGGGCTGAGTGAACTTCCGGGTTTCCAGAGCACAACCGATGAAAACAAAGAGGTCGATACCGGCGAGTTGCTAATCACCATCACACCGCATATTGTGCGCGAAGGCGGTGTGCGGATTGCGAGCCGACCGCTGCTGATGCCCTACAACCCGAACCCCAGCGCGCAAAGCTTCTTCCAGCAACAACTGCGTCCACCACCTCCGCCGCCTCCGCAGCAGCTGCGGCCGCAAACACCCGGCTCGATTCCGCCGCGCAACATGCCGCCACCCGGAGCCACGGTGCCGATACAGCCCATAACACCCGCACCGCAGTAGGGCCAAATGCGTTGCATGCGGTTCATATTCTGGCTATACTTGGTACTGGCAGGGCGGGAGTAGCTCAGTGGTAGAGTGCTTCCTTGCCAAGGAAGATGTCGCCGGTTCGACCCCGGTCTCCCGCTCCAAAACACCTTCCTCTGCGGTACACTCCACAAGTCAATCTGTGTGTCCTGCATCGCGAGGTTGAGCGTGTGTGGGGCCAGTGAGGCGCGGTACCCAAGCGGTAAGGGAGAGGTCTGCAAAACCTTTATGCGTCGGTTCGATCCCGACCCGCGCCTCCATTTCCTCTCTCAAATCCTGACCATACCTTGGCGGCCCTGGTGCTACTCTGGCGCGAAGGAAAGCCATGGCATCAGCCGCTGTAACGGAGACATTGGCGCCTGAGAAGGCCGCGCGCTCTGACCTGGCGTGGATTCTGGTTCTGGCTGTCGTGGCGCGGGTTCTCGCCGCAGTCGCTTACTTCCGCGCGATTCCTCTTCGTCCACTCAACCAATGGGCGTATGAGGATGTGAACATCGCCCTCGCGCTGCTGCACGGCCAGGGATTTTCGTCTCCCTTCTACTTCCCTTCCGGACCTACGGCGTTCATGGCTCCGGGATATCCGCTATTCCTTGCCGGCGTCATGCGCGTGCTGGGCACTGGTGTTGCAGCGACGATCGGAACTATCGCATTTCAGATTGTGCTCTCGGTGGCCACGGTGCTTCTTGTGGTGAAGGTGAGCCGGCGGCATTTCGGCGTTCGGACCGGCAATCTGGCCGGACTGCTCTGCGCGGTTGTGGAGCCTCTGCTGATTGCACCGCTCTACATCTGGGACACGTGTCTCTCAGCCCTGATTTTGCTGACTGCCATTGCGGTCGCGCCGCAAGTGCGCCGACGATCTCACTTCGCGGCCGCGGGGCTGCTCTGTGCATTCACCGCGCTCGTCAATCCTGCGCTGTTGCCATGCATGATCGCCATTTTCGCCTGGTCGGCCTGGCGGGCGCGAGTCATTCCATGGCTGGGAATATGCGTCTTCATGCTTGCGTTCTCGGCGTGGCCGATCCGCAATTATGTGTCGATGCACGCATTCATTCCGTTGCGGTCGAACTTCGGGTATGAGTTATGGAGCGGCAATCAGAATGGCGGCGATGGGGATTCGCCAATATTCAGGGATCCGCTGACGAATCCCGCGGAGCGCGCGCTCTTCCTAAGTCAGGGTGAACTGGGCTACATGGGGCAGAAAGAGTCCCTTGCGAAGACGTGGATCAGAGCACATCCGGAGGAATTCGCCGCACTCACTGCTCGCAGAGTGGAGCGTTTCTGGGCCGGAAGTTCGAAGTCTCCCGTAGCGATGACATCGCTGTTATCGGTGTTGGCCCTCAGCGGGCTCATCCTGCTGTGGCGGTCACGGCAGACTCTCGTGCTGTTCGGTCTTCCGCTTTTGATTTATCCGCTGCCGTACTACATCACGCATGCGGACCTCCGCTTTCAGATGATCCTCGACCCCTTGCTGACGATGCTGGCGGGCTATGCGTGCGAGTGTTTTTTCGCCTGGTGCGCGCGACGGCCGGCACCCGTATCGAGCCTTACTGCAACTGTTAGCTGAGCGCGTCTGCAACCCGCCGTTTTTGCCACTGACACCTAGGTTGCAAAAATGCGCGCTGTGTCGCAAAAGTAGTCATCCTTGTGTACTGAATTGCCCGTTACTCGCGTGATGCCTGTCTCACAACAGGACCCGTTAGGATTTGGTCATTGCCAACCCCCGGGCAATGGAGGAGGTTTTTTCGGATGAATTTCTTTGGTAAGTTGTCGCTCGCGATCGTTGGCTCTGCCGCGCTTCTGAGTTCCGTTCCATCGCACGCTGCCATTCTCACGATCTCGCAGGACAAGCACAACGAATGCGGACATGGGTTCGTCTTTTGCAATGGAAGACAAGCGTATAGCTTGACGGAAATTGAAAACGGCACGGTTCAGATTCCGGTGTTCCCAATTCTGCCCAGCGAAGTCGTGATCGTCAACGACACCGGACAGACGGTTACGAACCTGCAGTTCACGTATTCCACCATTCAACTGTTCGCCTTCAATATCGAATGCGAAATTGCGCCAACCCTGAGGAGCAACCTCAAGGCATGTGCCATCGCAGCGACTTCCTCCGGACTGACGCACAATCTGTTCGGCATGGTCACGGTGCAATTCGCATTCGCCGCGGATCACAAGAAAGGCATTCCTGACGGCGCCTACTTCGATCTGACGACGGTCGGCTTCCTGCCCGGCGGAATGCTCTGCGGCGGTGGAGACGACGGCGGCGGCACAGGCACAGGAACAGGCACCGGCACTGGCACCGGCACCGGCACTGGCACAGGTACTGGTACTGGTACTGGGACCGGCACCGGAACCGGCAATGGTGGCGGCACCGGCCCCAACGGACCACCGCAGCAGTAAGAGTTCTAACAATCAGCCCGAAGTAGAACGAGGAGGCACAATTGCCTCCTCGTTTCTCTTTGCTCCGGACGATTACTTCAGCGTCGTCAGCGTGGGTTGCAGGTGCACGGTGATTCCATCCTGACCTGCCTGGAAGGCAATCATCTGCTTCAGCGTCTCGTAGGGAACCGAGTCGAGCGGGACGAAGTGGCCGTTCACAGCGATCGTCGGAACCTGCACTGCACCGAGGTCCTGCGCCAATTTGACCGATGCATCCACCGTCGCCTTGGTTTCCGGCTGCGCAGCGCACGCGGCGACGGCGGCAGGATCCGCACCGGCTGCGGAGATTGCAGCCTTCAGCGTTGCGTCGGCACTCACCGCTGTCAGGCCGGCCTGCTTCGCGTAAACAGCCTGGGCGAAGCTGAAGAACGCGGCATCGCCCTTCGTCTTGCGGACGCAGACTCCATCCAGCGCGGCGCGTTCCGCGTAAGGATGATTTGAGGCCGGAGCATCTTCAAAGACGATGCGCGCCTGCGGGAAGTCCTGCTGGAGACTGTCCATCTTGTCCTGCGCGTCTTTGCAGCGATCGCATTGCAGATCGGCAAACTCAACAAGCAGCAGATCGTTGCTCTTGGCGCCCCTCGCCGGCCCGTCGGCTCGCTCCTGCAGGGTCTTGCGAGCCTCGGCGAACGGCTTCACACCAAAGTCCATTACGTTTTCGGCGATCGCGTGTTTGCCATCCGGCGTTGTAAAGAAGACGAGAGTCGAGGTCTTGCCGGGCGCGCGCTTGTCGCCCACCAGCACAACCACCTTGGCCACACCCGGGGCCGGCGTCTTCACAATGCCTTCAACCTGCCATATCCTGTTTGTGTCATAGCCCCAAAGCGCCTTGAGAAACCCGTTCACCTCATCCAGGCTGGGCGAGTCGGTGCTGAAGTTCTTTGGATTGGTTGGAGGAAATGGATTCGCCGCCTCTGCAGAGGGCTGCGGTGCGGGTGCGGCCGGAGTTGCAACCGGTGTGTTCGAGGCCGGCGCATTCTGTGCAAACATTGTGGCGCCGCTCACTGCCAGAGCGCACGCCATCCCGATGACTGCTTGTTTCACGTATGCCAAAAGATAATCTCCTTCATGATGCTGCAACGCGGGGCGCTGCCTGGTTAAACGTCACGCCTCGCCGCAATGGGAAAGCGCCTGCCCATACCGAATGCCTTTTTGGAAACCTTCAACACCGGCGCGGCCTGTTGCCGCTTATACTCTGCAAGTTCGACGAGCCGAATGATGCGGCGCACCAGGTCCGGAGAGACGTCTCGCATCTTTGCAATCTCATCGGCCGAACGGTAGTCCTCCACATACGCGCGAAGAATAGGGTCAAGGACCTCGTAAGGCGGCAACGAGTCCGTGTCCTTCTGTCCGGGCCGCAACTCCGCCGAGGGCTCCTTCTCAATAGTCTCCTGCGGGATGATCTCACGTTCGCGATTCGCATACCGGCTGAGCGCGTAAACCTCGGTCTTGTAAAGATCGCCGATCACTGCCAATGCGCCGACCATATCGCCATAGAGCGTGCAGTAGCCCGTCGCCATCTCGCTCTTGTTACCTGTCGTCAACACCAGGCCTCCCTGCTTGTTGGAAAGCGCCATGAGGAGGCTGCCGCGAATCCTCGGTTGCAGGTTTTCCTCTGCAAGCCCGAACGGCGTGCCCTTGAAGAATGGCTCCATGGCGTGCGAGAACTGCTCGTAGATCGCGCGCACCGGAACGACATCAAATTCAATCCCGAGATTCTTCGCGAGCCGTTCGGCGTCCGTCACCGAGCCCTCCGACGAGAACTCACTCGGCATACCGACGCCGCGAATGTTCTCGGCGCCAATCGCTTCCACTGCGATGGCCGCCACCAGCGCCGAGTCGATGCCTCCGCTCAAGCCGAGCAGCGCCTGCCGAAAGCCGCACTTGCGCAGGTAGTCGCGCGTACCCAGCACCAGCGCCTTCCAGGTGCGTTCGCACTCGGCTTCGCCGCCCGGCATCTTTGCGTTCTCGGCAATTGCTTCGTTTCTATGCGAGACAGTCACAGGCTGGGGATTCCGCGTGTCGACGACGACGAGGTCTTCCTCGAACTCGTTGCACTGAGCGATCACCTCGCCGCGCGGGTTCATCGCAAACGAATCGCCGTCGAAGATAAGGCTGTCGTTCGCACCGACCTGGTTGACCATGACGACCGTCGCTCCGTGCCGCTCGGCGAGCGCGCGGATCATCCGACGCCGCACAGCAGGCTTGCCGTGCCAATACGGAGAGGCCGAAATGTTCAGAATCAACCGGTGGCCGCTGAGCGGTTGTGGAAGCATCGCCCACTGCGTCATCAACTCTTCCACCGGGTCGTTGGGGTAGAAGCGTTGTGGCCAGAACATCTTGTCGTTCCAGGCGTCCTCACAAACCGTGATCGCAACGGCATGGCCCTTGACCTTCGTCAGGCTTTGGCGCGACGCCGGCTCGAAATAGCGTTGCTCGTCGAAGACGTCATAGAACGGCAGCAGCCGCTTGGTCTGCGTAAAGCGGATCTCACCGGCTTCAAGGACGGCGGCTACATTGCGGACGCGCCTTCCACCCTCCTGCTGGCGTCGCATAGGCGAGCCCACAAGCATCGCTGGGCGATTCTCACCGCTGGTCAGTTCCGCCAGTCGGTGGAGCGACTCCTCGGCACTGCGGACAAACGTCTCTTTTTCCAACAGGTCGGCCGGCGGATACCCAGCCGTTGCGAGTTCCGGAAATATGACCAGTTCGGCGCCGTCGCCGGCTGCCTGTTCGTAGAACCTGGAGATAATCTGAAAATTTCCTGAAAAATCACCCACAGTGGGGTTGATCTGGGCCAGAGCGATTCGCACGCATCCAGTTTATCGCGCTGAGTCCGAAGCCGGCCCGGCGGCTAGGCTCCCGTCCCTGCGAAGACAACCCCGATCGTGCGCGCGAGGATGCGCATGTCGAGCATCAGGCTCCAGTTCTCGACATACGCCGTGTCCAGCGAGATGTAGCTGTCGAACGACGGATCCTGCCGCGCTTCGACCTGCCAAAGGCCGGTGATACCCGGCAGCACGTCGAGGCGGCGCAGATGAGCGAGATCGTACTTCTCCACCTCTGCGGCGAGCGGCGGCCTTGGGCCGACCATGCTCATCTCGCCCTTCAGCACATTCCAGAACTGCGGCAGCTCATCCAGCGAGTACTTCCGCAACCAGCGGCCAACGTGGGTGAGCCGGGGGTCTTCTTTAATCTTGAACAGCACTCCATCACGTTCGTTCATGTGCTGCAGATCCTCGCGTCGCTGGTCTGCATCCTTCACCATCGTGCGGAACTTATAGCACTTGAAGACGCGCCCTTTGCGGCCCAACCGGTCCGCCGTATACAGCACCGGCCCGGGCGAGTCCGAACGGATGAGCAGCGCGATCACTGCCATGAACGGCGCCGCGATTACCAGCGCGGTCGAAGCCAGCAGGATATCGATCAGGCGCTTCAGCAGGAACGCATCGCGCGGAAAGTCCCGTCGGTGGAGCGGAATCGTTGGAAACTGGCCGATGTATTCCACCGGCGCGTTCCATGCCAGGCCATCATAGAGGTCCGGCACAACACGCACCTCGATGCCCAGCGCGCGTGCGTCCTCCACTACGGAGATAACCGTCTGCTTGTCGGCCGGTGTGGAGAAGTAAATCTCATCGACGAAGAGGGATCGCGCAAGCGCTACGCAGTTGCGGATGTTTCCCACCACCTGCGACCCCGTGACTCCTTCACTGCGGCCGTCGATCGTAATGAAGCCCTTGAAGCGGAAACCCATGTGCGGCAGAGACTCAAGATGATTGCGCAGCGCATGTCCCACCCGGCCGTCGCCCACAATCAGCACATTGCGCACCTCCAGGCCTTCGATAAACCGCTTCTGACGCAACCTGCGCCAAAGGGCGCGGCGCAACATCAGCATCAGCATCGTCAGCAGAACGGTCACGATCATCACGATCCGGGAGACCGCGTAGGCGCGCAGCAGGTAAAGGGTTCCGCACAGCAGCAGGCCGGCGGTCAGAGTCGCCTGCACAGTCATCCGCTGTTCATGCATGCCGCTGCGTGAATCCGTCGAGCGGTAGAGCCCATAAATCCGCGCGAAGACCACGATATAGAAGCAGAAAAGCAGCAGATAAAGGAACAGCACTTCGGGCGCGGGCCCGGCTATGTGCTGAATCAGCGAGCCTTCTGCCTCAGTAGCCTGGGGCAGACGGATACGAAACGCGATCAGTCCGGCAATCAGAACGCTCAGGCAGTCCAGCACAACCCACACCAGGCTGACTACCGAGGGCCTCGAAACACTGGAAATTCCCTCACGCGCAATGGGTCTCGATCGCCGGTGCGATCGCCGCGAGATAACGACTTGTTCTATGTAATCCGGTGTTGCCATCGGAACCAAAAACCTTCTCAGCGATCCGTTAATGCTTCTCAGTCAAGAGCCGCAGACCTGCGCGGTCAATGTCGCCTTAGCTAGTTTCAACCTGATACGTTACTTCCAAGCTAACACGATCCATACTGTAAAGTTTTGCAACGATTGGTGTTTTCCCAGTTACCCTTCAGGGGCACAACGACCGCTCTCAGCGCTCTCCAGCGTCGCCTGCATTACCACCTCCGGGTGGCACTAATTCATCCAGGGAAAGGAACTCTTGAAGGACAGGATCATCGCTCTTTTTCATCTGTTCCATAGTTCCGAAAAAGTGGGCTCTGCCCTCGTGGAGAAAGACAACCCGGTCCGCGAGCTTCTCGGCGAATCGCGTGTCATGAGTTACGACAATGCTTGTGAGATGCAACTGCCTTTTCAGCAGTTGGATGAGTTCGCCGAGCAGGTGCCCCATCAGCGGGTCCACCATTGTTGTTGGCTCGTCATAAAGAATCGCCGACGGCTGAGCTGCAAGCGCCCTCGCAATAGCCACCGACCGCTTCATTCCGGTGGATAGATCGCTGGGCAGGAGATTCTCCATCCCGGTCACCCCGACCATGTCCAGCAGGCCTGTCACGACCTTCTGAATCTGGTCCTCCTCCATGTGCTCGCGCTCGCGCAGCGGAAAAGCCACATTCTCCCCCACGGTAATCGAATCAAACAGGGCTCCGCTCTGAAAGACCATCGTGACCTTGCGGCGTACCTCCTGCATCTGCGGCTCGGTGAACCCGCTGATGTCCTGCCCTGCCACCAGCACCGTCCCGCCGTCCGCCTTCAGGAATCCCATCAGAATCTGCAGTGAGACCGACTTGCCGACACCGCTTCGACCGAGAATGCACAGGGTTTCCCCAGGATTTACATAGAAACTGACGTCCTTCAACACAACAAACTCGCCAAACGACTTACATACACCTTCAAACGCAATGTACGGTCCGGTTCCGGTCGAGGCGAACTGTGCGCCCGGTAGATCCGCCGTTGCCGCAAACAGCATGTCCTGCTCGGCGGAAACGACCTCTTCCTCGTTGGCCTGCGCCGCTTCGGCCATGAACTCTTCGATAACCGGCTCAGCATCGGGCGAAACCTCCGGGATTGCCGGACGATCCTCCCGCGCGCTGTCCTTCGCTGAGTCCTTCTTCTCGGACATAAAGCCAGTATCGCCCATCGCAGTGCCGACATGAAAAAGGCGACCGCATCGAGCGGCCGCCCTTCATTCTGTCCGGATTACCCGCGGCGCAGCAGGCCCGTCCACCGCCGCCGTGTGATCGCGACCACACCCGGCAGCGCCGTTCCCAGCAGCAGCAGCGAGCTCGGCTCCGGTGTCGGCGTAACACGCAGGTCCACGACCACGCCCTGGCCCATTGAAGGATCGGGGTAGTTCAGAATCTGTGATCCAAAAGCGTCGGCTACGTCATACTGCAGCCCCACCGCCGGCACAACTCCGTCGCTCCACAGATCCACCGAGTAGCCGCCCGCAACATCGAAAACCATCCCGTAGACATCCAGCACGCCGCCAAAAAATGGATAGTCAACGCAGACCGACGGCGACCCTCCCGGATAGAACAGATCGTCAAAGGTGAAACCTGCGGTTGAGTGTCCCGGCGGGAGGAACGGCGGCGGCGTCGAAGGCAGTGTCGTGGCCTCGATACCCGTGATGTTCCCCGAAAATCCTGCGGTGCTATCCGAGTAGAAACCGCTGATTCCTGTGATTTGGTACCACCCCGGCGTTCCCGCCGGCGTGACGGCAATGATTCCGGAGCTGCTGATCCCGCTCCCGTTGAAGGAGAAGTTGTATGTGTCTGCCCTGGCCGATAAGCCGGTAGACAGTACAAACCCGAGAATTAAAGAGAACAGCAAAGCATTGCTTCCCCGCAGTCGGGCGGAAAGCGCATGAAGACCCTGGAAATGTTTCATCGAAAACACCTCTACTTTTGGGAATGTGTATCTTGGCCCGATACTTCTAAAGCGCCAAAATAATAATCCCAACCCGTCTGCAAGTTCAAATCACCAGGACGGCTTGTTTGCGGCGTATCGAATAGAGGAGCTTCGCCGCAATCACGCCTGAGGCATCGCGCCTTCCACCTTTGCCAGATCTTCCGGCGTATTTACATTCATGAACATCTTGCGATGAAGCTCGTCCCCTGGATAACCGGCCCCATAAAGCTCTCGCACGCTGTACACGCGATGGACTCCGCCGCTCTGCACCAGCCGGTCAAACAGCCTCGTGAGCTTGCGTTCGCCAGTCTCCAGCGCGGCTGTAAACGCCTCCGCGCACCCGCTGCGAATCATGCAAAACGCCGGCTGGTCCCCAAAGGCGTACAGATGACCAACCACCACCCGCGGTTCGCGGAGCACCTGCTCCGCCCACCTCCGCAGCAACTCTCCCGAAATCAACGGCACATCGACCGGCATGAACAGCGCCCAGGGCTGGCGCGCGACCCGTAGTCCAGCCTCAATGCCAGCCGCCGGCCCCGCATCCGTCCGCTCCTCGCGAACGACCGCCGCAAACGAGCCAAGGTCATCGCGATTGCCGGCGATGGACACCTCCGCACAGATGCTCTCCAGCTTGCGAACGGCCACCTCAACCATCGGCCGCCCGCCGATCTGGAGCAGGGCCTTATCGCGACCCATGCGCGAGCTCTTGCCGCCCGCGAGTACAAAGCCGTGTACCGGCAGCCCCGAGCCGCTCACCGGCCCTGCTCGCCCACAATATCGAAGAAGCGGATCACAGACTCGATTCCGCGATGGAAGTTCGAGAGGTTGAACTTCTCGTTTGGCGCATGCAGATTGTCATCTGGTAGACCAAAACCCATCAGCACCGCCGGAATTCCGAGCTCGCGCACAAAGTCGCCGACGATCGGAATCGATCCGCCGCTGCGAATGAAGACCGTGTCCTTGTGGAAGACCTCTGCCATCGCCTTCCTGGCCGCACGGATGTACGGATTGTCCGAGCTCATCACGATCGGATCCCCGGAGTGAATCATTCGCACATCCACCGTGATGCCCTTCGGGCAAATCTCCTCGACGAACGCCTTGTACTTCGCGAAGATGTCCATCGGCTGCATTCCGGGCACGAGGCGAAAGCTGACCTTCGCCACCGCCTTCGCCGGAATCACTGTCTTCGCTCCGGCGCCCGTGAACCCTCCTGGCATCCCGTGCACATCCATCGTCGGCCGAGACCACGTGCGCTCCAGCACGCTGAACATCTCTTCGCCGGTCAGAGACGTCGACCCCACCTCATGCTTCAGGTACTCGTCCTCATCGAACGGCAGCGCGCGCCACGACTCCAGCTCATCCTTCGTCGGGTCCTCAATGCCATCGTAAAAGCCCGGGATCGCAATGTGTCCATCTTCGCGCTTCAACCGCGCAATGATCTGCGCCAGCGCGACAAACGGATTCGGAGCCGCTCCTCCGTACATGCCCGAGTGCAGATCCTGCGCCGCTCCCCGCGCCTCAATCTCCGTGTAGATCATGCCGCGCAGCCCGACGCAGAGCGTCGGCAGTTCCGGCGCAAACATCTCCGAGTCACTCACCAGCGCCGCATCAGCCTTTAACGCATCGCCGTGCTCGCGCACATACGTGGCAATTCCCTCCCCGCCAACCTCCTCTTCGCCTTCCAGAATGACCCGGACATTCACCGGCAACTTGCCATCCGTCTTCATCAGCGACTCGATGGCCTTCAAATGAATCATCAACTGGCCTTTGTCATCGACCGCACCACGCGCGTAGATGTTGCCGTTGCGCTCGGCCGGCTCGAACGGCGGCGACTTCCACTCGTCCAGCGGATCGGGCGGCTGAACATCGTAGTGCGCGTAGCAAAGCACCGTCGGCTTGTTTGCTCCGGCATGAAGCCAGTCGGCATACACCAGCGGATGCCCGTTCTTATGCTTCTCACTCGTGGTCTCGATCAAGCGCACATTCTCCATGCCGGCCGCGCGCAGCTTCTCTGCCGCGAACTCCGCCGCCTTGCGCACATCGCCTGCATGCTCCGGTGCCGTTGACACCGACGGAATCCGCAGCAGGTCCTTCAGCTCCTCGACAAACCGCTGTCCATTCTTCTGCGCATAGGCAATCGCCGCTTCACTCATCCGCTCGCTCACTCCTTGGCTGCCCCGCAGTATCGCATCCCTCCGCTGCGGTTTGCGAGTTACCCGCAGGACACTGCGGTAGCTCCACCCGCATCACAAGGCGTAGACTCGACGCTCACGGAGGACCGCGACCCATGTCCACATCCACCACTTCCCTCGACGATGGAACCATGGTCGACCGGATGGCGCACTTCGATCTCAATCAGGAGATCTCTGATGCGGCAAGCAAGAAGCCCTGGCAGGCTGGTCATCACGCCAGGACGCTCTTCAAGAAGCACGACTTCCGCGTTGTCCTCATCAGTTTGGAAAGCGGCGCGCACATGAAGGAGCACCACGCCGACGGCACCATCTCTGTGCAGGTTCTCAAGGGCAGGATCCGCATGAACGTCGGCGGCAAGTCGCAGGAGCTCTCGAGCGGCAATCTCTTCACGCTCGGCGCGTCCATCCGCCACGACGTCGAAGCGCTCGATGACTCCGCTTTTCTGCTCACTATCTCCTGGCCCAGCGCCGAAGAACTCGCCGCCATGAAGCACCGCGGCTACGGCAGCTAACCGGCCGCGCCTCTCGTGCCGGGAAAGGAGCAGCGCACTCGTGCCCCAGAACATCAAGCTGAAGAGCCGCGAAGAAGTCGCCGCCGGCACCATGGCCTTTCACTTCGAGAAGCCCGCCGGCTTCATCTTTACTCCCGGGCAGGCGGGCGACTTCACCCTCCCTGACCCGCCCGAAGACGATGCCGAAGGCAACAAGCGCAGCTTCTCGCTTGCCGGCGCTCCTTACGAAGAAGACCTCATCATCGCGACGCGGATGCGCGACACCGCATTCAAGCGATCCCTGAAGAAAATTCCACTCGGCTCCGAGCTCATCATGGATGCTCCATGGGGCGAGCTCGTTCTCGACAAAGACACCAGCACCCCAGCCGTCTTTCTCAACGGCGGCATCGGCATCACGCCCGTCCGCAGCATCGTCCTTCAGGCCACCCGCGACAAGCTCCCGCAGAAGCTCGTCCTCTTCTATTCCAATCGTCACCCTGAAGATGCGGCATTTCTCGACGAGCTTGTGCAGGCGGAAAAAGAAAATCCTGAGTTCACACTGGTCGCCACTATGACGAAGATGGAAGACTCGTCCGAGTCCTGGAAGGGAGAGACCGGCATCGTCGACAAGGCCATGCTGCATCGTCATCTCGACGATCTCAGCACGCCCATCTACTACATCTCCGGACCTCCGGAGATGGTCTCGGCCATGCAGAAACTCCTCAAAGATGCCGGAGTGAAAGACGCCAACATCCGCGCCGAGGAGTTCTCCGGCTACTGATCTCCGAGATCTGCCCGCAACTACTTTGGCTGGAACAGCGCAACCCGTGCGCCGGTCGGATCGTTCATGATCGACATCCATCCCACGTTCGGAATCTCCTGCGAGTCGATCTGAACATCCGCGCCCAGTGACCTCGCCTTCGCCGTCGCCGCCTTGATGTCATCGACGCCGATGTATGCCAGCCAGCCCTTATCTCCTTGCGGCGACGCGTACATCCCGCCTCCGGGTCCGCTGTCCGGCTTGAACGTCGAATAGATCCCCATCGGCCCCATGTCATTATCCTGAAACTGCCAGCCAAACATCCCGCCGTAGAACGCCTGCGCCTTCTTCAAATCGCTCGCGTTCAGCTCCAGATGCACAAACGGATTCGCCATATTGTCTTCTCCTGAATTCGCGTCATCAGCCGCAATAGCCCCACATCTTAGACTCACTCCGCCATCTCCGGCTCGGCATTTATCGTATTTTCATTGACGTTGGTCACTTTCTCCGGGCGCGCCTTCGTCAGCCACACGATGCAACCCGCGCCCACCACCCACGCCCCGCATAGCGACCCCACTCCGACCCCGTATCCTCCCGTCGCATGGCGCACCCATCCCATCCAGTACGGCCCAACAAAGCCGCCCAGAATGCCGCACATATTGTAGGTCGCGACCGCCAGCGCCACTGCTCTGCCCCGGCACAGTTCCGTCGCCAGCACATTCAGCGGTCCCAGCAAAGAAGTGAAGACCGCCACCATCATCGAAAGCATCAGCCCCACCGCCATTCCACGCAGGTGGACTCCGGCAAGCAGCATCATCACCGCCATCGCCAGAGTTGGCATCAGCACATGCCATCGTCGCTCCATTTTTCTGTCCGAGTCCCAGGCGTTCACAAGCATCGACGCGGCGCCAATCAGTCCACTCAGCGCGATCAGATAGCCAACGCTCGCCATGGTTAGCCCGGTCAATTGCCTCACGATGGTTGGGAGGAAGAAGTAGAGAGCATAAGTCCCGGACAACATGCAGAAGTTGAACAACCCCAGGACCCATACCCGCGGCTCGCCAAGCACGTCTCGAAGCAGTTCAAATCCGCCGCGGTCATCCGCGCCCTCCCTCTGTTCTGCCGAAACGAGATCGAGCTCTCGACTCTCGTCCTCATCCAGCCACCTCGCTTGTGCTGGACTATCGGGGAGCGCGAACCAGAACGCCACACTGAGTGCAATCGCCGGTAATCCCTCAACCAGGAACAGCCACTGCCATCCGCGCAGTCCCAGCGTGCCGTTCAGCCGCAGCAGCGACCCCGCGGCTACGCCCATCACCGTGCTGCTCAGTGGAAACGAAATATAAAACCAGCTGATAGCCCGTGCGCGCTGCTGCACGGGAAACCATTGCGCAAGGTAATAGAGCACGCCCGGGAAATACCCCGCTTCCGCAACGCCGAGCAGCAGACGCATACCGTAGAAGCTCGATCGGCCCTGGACAAACATCATGGCCGCCGCGAGTAGTCCCCACGTCAGCATGATGCGCGCCAGCCAACGCCGCGCTCCGAATCTCAGCAGCAGGCCATTCGACGGAATTTCGCATAACGCATAGCTGACAAAGAACAGGCCTGCGCCCATCCCATATACCTGCGGCGCAAAGTGCAGGTCGTGATTTATGGACTCCGCTGCGAAGCTAATATTCGCTCGATCCATGTACGCGGCAAGATATCCGAAGGCGAGCAGCGGCAGGATCCGCCATCGCGCCTTGCGCAGAGCGCTCTCCAACGGTGTCCGGTCCGCGCCAGCGTCCATCGGCATCCGCCTTCCCCCAAGAGCCTGCTCGTGTGTGTCGGCCAGCTTACTCCGCCAGTCACGCCTCTCACCACACCTTTGTTCATCGCGCTCTCGCTGCGCGAATGCTACGTTAGCTCTATGCTGCGCATCGTCACCTTGACCCTCGCTGTCTTCATCTCCTTCGGCACTCGCAATTTCGCGCAGGAAGCCCCGCCACCTACACCGCCGCAACACAATATCCCGCACGAAGCCGCGCTCAACCCCGCGCTGCCCACCGTGTTCATCGTCGGCGACTCCACCGCGCGCAACAGTGCCGACCTGGGCTGGGGCGACCACTTCGCGCACTTCTTCGACACCTCGCGCATCAACGTAGCCAACCGCGCCATTGCCGGACGTTCCGCCCGCTCCTACATCGACGAAGGTCACTGGGCCACCACGCTCGCCGAGATGAAACCAGGCGACTTCCTGCTCCTGCAGATGGGCCACAACGATGGCGGCGACCTCGGCGGCGCCAAGCCACGCGGCGACCTCAAGGGCATCGGTGACGACACCCAGGACGTCGCCCAGACCACCGGCCCCTACGCCGGCAAGATCGAGACCATCCACACCTTCGGCTGGTATCTCCGCAAGATGATCGACGACGCGAAAGCCAAAGGCGTCCACCCCATCTTGCTTACGCCCACCATCCGCAACATCTGGAAAGCCCCGGACGGTTCACCCTGCGGAGCCGCTACTCAGCCAGCCTGTCCGCCCGCCTCCCACATCGAGCGCGACATGGGCTACAACGACTGGGTCCGCCAGGTCGCCGCCCAGGAAAACATCCCCGTCCTCGAACTGGGCAACACCGAAGCTGATCGCCTCGAAGCCCTCGGCCCCGAAAAGACCGCGCCACTCTTCCCCAGGGACCACACCCACACCAGCCCGGAAGGCGCTGATTTGGTGGCACAATGCGTTGCGACGGCAATCCGTTCCTCTGACGGTCCACTCTCCCGGTTCCTTGAACCCTCGTCGCAAAACAGCAACAATTCGGCCGCGCAATCATCTATAACTCCGTAGCAAAATCGTCTAAACTATAGATATCCGTGGCTCTCCGCACCCGCCATCTCGCCTGCCTGGTTCTTCTGCTCTCCACGCTCGGAGCGGCACAGGCGAACGCGTCTTCTTCACCGCGCAGCTTTCACGGCGACCGCATCACCGCGCTGCTCTATCGGCATGCGGTAGACGCGCACAATGAGCATTTGGCGCAGAACACCGTCGCCAGCACTGCCGATCCGGAGGCGCTCCTCACACCTGCGCCCACTCTCGCCGCCGCCTTCGCTTCCACCTGGACGATGCGGCCACCTGCCGCCCACTCCGCCGCCATCTTCGCGGCTACCGGCTTCGCCCGCAGCGCCGCTCTCTAAGCGCTCTGTCTGCGGGCCAATGTGGCCTGTTCTCACCTCCGCCTGAAATCGAATCGCTCGCGCCCCTAGCTTCATCCCGCGCCCGCGCCATAAGGACAACTTCCGTGCTGCTCGAAAAACAATTCGCCAGGATCTTCGGCACCGCCAATGATCGCGCCGTCAAGCGCATGCTCCCCACGCTTTCCCAGATCAACAGCCACGAGCCCGCGCTCAAAGAGCTCTCCGACGAGCAGCTCGCCGCCAAAACGATCGAATTCAAGGCCCGCATCGCCTCCGCCATCGAAGGCCTCACCGATCCCGACGACATCGCCGACGCCGAAAAGCGTGCCCTCGACGAGCTCCTGCCCGAAGCCTTCGCTGTCGTCCGCGAGGCAGCCATCCGTGTCATCGGCATGCGCCACTATGACGTGCAGATGATCGGCGGCATGGTCCTCCACCAGGGCAAAATCGCCGAGATGAAAACCGGCGAAGGCAAAACGCTCGTCGCCACCCTTCCCTGCTACCTCAACGCGATCGCCGGCCGTGGCGTCCACGTCGTCACCGTCAACGACTACCTGGCCAAGCGCGACGCCGAGTGGATGGGCAAGGTCTACGGCTTCCTCGGCCTCTCCGTCGGTGTCATCGTGCACGACCTCTCCGACGAGCAGCGCCGCGACGCTTACGGCGCCGACATCACCTACGGCACCAACAACGAGTTCGGCTTCGACTACCTGCGCGACAACATGAAGTTCGACCTCAAGGACACCGTGCAGCGCGGCCACTTCTACTGCATCGTCGACGAAGTCGACTCCATCCTCATCGACGAAGCGCGTACGCCGCTCATCATCTCCGGCCCCACCGACAAGACCACCGACAAGTACGCCATCGCCAACACCATCATCCCGCAGCTCGAAGAAGGCGAGATGATCGAGAACTTCGAGTCGCAGTCCAAGACCTGGACCGGCGACTACGTCATCGACGAAAAAGCACGCGCCATCACTATCACCGACGAAGGCTTTGAAAAAGTCGAAAAACTTCTTGGCATCGGCAACATCGCCGACCCTGAAAACTGGGACATGAAGCACCACATCGAGGTCGCGACCAAGGCCCACGCCCTCTACAAGCGCGACGTCGAATACGTCGTCAAAGACGGCGAGATCATCATCGTCGACGAGTTCACCGGCCGCCTCATGCCCGGCCGCCGCTGGTCCGACGGCCTCCACCAGGCCATCGAAGCCAAGGAAGGCGTCGATATCCGCAAGGAAGATCAGACGCTCGCTACCATCACCTTCCAGAACTACTTCCGCCTCTACAAGAAGCTCGCCGGCATGACCGGCACCGCCGAGACCGAAGCCGCCGAGTTCGAGTCCATCTACAAGCTCGACATCGTCGTCATCCCCACCAACCGCGTCCTCCGGCGCATCGAAAACTCCGACGTCGTCTACCGCACCGCCAAAGAAAAGTACTTCGCCGTCGCCGACGAAATCGAGCGTCTCCACGCCTCGAAACAGCCGGTCCTCGTTGGCACCACGTCGATCGAAAAATCCGAGCTCCTCTCCGACATCCTCAAGCGCAAAGGCGTGCGTCACGTCGTCCTTAACGCGAAGTTCCACGAGAAGGAAGCCGAGATCGTCGCGCAGGCCGGCCGTCTCGGCATGGTCACCATCGCCACCAACATGGCCGGCCGCGGAACCGACATCCTCCTCGGCGGCAACTCCGAGTTCATCGCCCGCCAGGACCTCGTCAAGCGCAACCTCGCCCGCGCACTCTCACCCGCTGAAGGCGCCATCCATCCCAACGCGGCGCCGGGCTTCACCCGCTTCTACTACCAGGGTCAGGAGTTTGAGACCACGCAGGAGCAGTGGAACGAGATCATCGCTGCGCACGAGTCCGCCACCAGAATCGAGCACGAGAAGGTCATCGAAGCCGGCGGTCTCTTCATCCTCGGCACCGAGCGCCACGAATCACGCCGCGTCGACAACCAGCTCCGCGGCCGCGCCGGCCGTCAGGGCGACCCGGGTGCCTCGCGCTTCTTCCTCTCCCTCGAAGACGACCTCATGCGCATCTTCGCGCGCGAGTGGGTCGGCACGCTGCTGCAGCGTCTCGGCATGGAAGAGGGCGTGCCCATCGAATCGCGCATGATCTCCAAGCGCATCGAAGGCGCGCAGAAGGCCGTCGAAGCCCAGAACTTCGAATCCCGCAAGCACGTCCTCGAGTACGACGACGTGATGAACAAGCAGCGCGAAGCCGTCTACGGTCTGCGCCACCAGCTCATGGAAGGTGTCGAGCAGAAAGAACTCATCACCGAGGACTACGTCTCCACCATCCTCTCCAACTCTATGGACGAGTTCGTCCCCGAGAAGGCGCACGTCGAACAGTGGGACCTCGATGGTCTCTTCAACGCTGTCTTCGACGTCTTCGGCGCAAAGCTATCGAAAGAAAGCGGAGCTCCGGAATCAGAAGCCATCAACGCCGACGAGCTCTCGCGTCACGATCTCGGCGAGGCCATCTTCACCAAGCTCCAGGAGCGCTACAACGTCAAGGAGCAGATCCTCGGGCCGCCCAACATGCGCTACCACGAGCGCGTCGTCATGCTCTCCGTGCTCGACGGCCTCTGGAAGGACCACCTCCTCAACATGGATCACCTCAAGGAGGGCATCGGCCTGCGCGGCTATGCTCAGGTCGATCCTCTCGTCGAATACAAGAAGGAATCCTTCACCATGTTCGAGGCCATGATGATGCGCTTCCAGGAGGACACCTGCCGGCATCTCTTCCGCATGCAGATCCTCGCCCCCGATGGCACACCCATCGAAACCATGGAGCAGCTCGCGACCCTGCAGGCGCGCCAATTCGCCGCACCTCCACAGATGCCGCCACCGGCACAGATGCCCTCTGCCGCGCCCACTCACTGGCAACCAAACCAACAACCGGGGCAACAACAATCTGCGCCCCCCTTCGTTCCCACGCGCGCCCCGCAGACCACCATCGACGCTCTCGAGCGCGAGTTCGCCCGCAAGAAGGAGCGCGAACTCGAGGCCGCCCGTCAGGCCGGCGGCTCAACCTCCAACGGTAACGGCTCCTCCCCAAAACGCGCCGGCGCCAACATCGGCCGCAACGACCCCTGCTATTGCGGCTCCGGCAAGAAGTACAAAAAGTGCCACGGCGCCAACGCTTAGCGCTCCTCAGTACGACTTCTTGGGTGCCCCATTCATGACGACGGCTTTATCGTCGTCGTGAGTGGGCTCAACTATTTACGATGAACTCCTCCGCACCGATCAGCTCGCCTTGACCTTCATCGCCTTATCCGGCAGCGGCCAGTTGTTCGTCAGGTCAGACTTCAGCAACTTATAAAAGTCGTAGCTCTCGTTGTCGATCGTGCTTCCCAGTTCAAACAATCCCGTCGCCGAAGGCCGCGGCGCTGCTACAACCGGGATCGATGGAGGCGCCACATATTCCGCGCCGAAGTCTAACGCCAGCGCCAGGCTCGCCACATCATCCGACGCATCGCGCAGCCCCAGCGGAGCCAGTCCATGGCGCCACTCAATCAGCTTCAGCACCGAAGTGTGATCGTACAGGTTCGAGTCAATGCGCGGCGCGGCCGGCTTCCCCATGCTGAACGGCGAGACAACAAGCGCCGGCACACGGTGGCCAAGCAGCGCCTTGCCATCCACCAGGTCTGTATCTACATTGTTCGCTGCAGTCACGCGCGGCGGCGCCACCGTGTCATAGAACCCGCCCCACTCATCGCGATTGATGATCAGCACCGTGTTCTTCCATCCAGGTCCGTTCGTCACCGCGTTGTACACCTGGCTCAGAAAAGCATCGCCCGCCCGAAGATCTGCATGCGGATGATCGTCATTGCCGTCGCCATCATCCAGCAGCGTGTACGACGGATCGACGAAACAGACCGCAGGCAAACTCCCCGCCGCGCAATCCGCGAGAAAGTCCGTATAGAAGCGCGAGATGCCGGTGTACTTGTCGCCCCACACTGCCAGAAACGGCACATTGCCAAAGTAGTATGTGTGGCTGACCCCAGCCTTCGCCAGGCTGTCCCAGATCGTCGGCAGCGTCGAAACCGCCTGCGTGTTCGACAACCGGTCCGTCTGGCCTGCGTGTTGAAAGATGCGGTTTGGATACGTTGGCGCGAGAATCGACGAAAAATAGTTATCGAGTGTCGTGAAGTTTCTCGCCAGCGCGCTCAGGACAGGAAGGTCCGCCTCCTCGTAATAGCCGATGCAAAACGCATCATTGGTCGTCGTGCGCAGCCATCCATCCATCTTGCCGCCGTTGTACTCGCTTCTTCCGCCCGCATACGTGTGGTCAGGATCCGGATGCGCAACTCCGGTAAATGTCGTCAGATGATAAGTCAAGTGCGCCTCGCCCGCATTGTCCGTAAACGAAACACCAGCTTGCGTCCCGTTGGCTCCCGGCAGCCAACCCAGCATGTGATCGAAGCTGCGGTTCTCCATCATCACCACGATGATGTGCTCGATCCCTGAATCACCCCGCGATACCAGCTCAGGCCGGTCACAGCTTAGCGAGGCTGTTGCAGCCAGTGACGCCGCCGAAACCGCGGCGCCGCGAAGAAACTGCCGCCGACTAACACCCATGCGCACACTCCCGGGCAGCACTGCCATATTCCCACGGGCAGATATGCCGAAGTGTCACGAAAAAGCAACTGTTTCTTCTTCGAGAATGACCCCTCTTGCCTTTCTCACTCACTACTAACCGCTATCTACTCGCTTACGGCCTCGCCTCATACACAATGTTGAACGGCGTCTCCGTCGCTCTGCGGAATCGCGTGAATCCTGCCTGCGTCACCACATCGCGAATCCTCGCCTCGCCCGCCTGCGCACCTAGGCACATCCCAACCTCCTGGGACCGCGAGCACGGCGTGCATAACAGCGTCGAGAACGAATAAAACATCCGCCCCACGGGATTCATGTTGTCCTTCATCTCGTCCTTCGCGTACGGTTCCACAATCATCCACGTTCCATCCGGCTTCAAAGCCTCGCGAATATGCTTCGACGCACCGACCGGATCGCCCATATCGTGCAGACAATCGAACACCGTCACCAGGTCGTAATCTTTGCCGGGAAATCCCTTCGCAGACGCCGTACTGAAGGTTACATTCCCACTCACGCCCTGCTTCTGCGCGCTCGCTCTCGCTCCTTCAATCGACCCATCGTGATAGTCGAACCCGAAGAACTGCGACTTCGGAAACGCCTTCGCCATCAGTAGCGTCGATGCTCCCTTCCCACATCCGACATCCGCCACCTTGATCCCCTTCTCCAGCTTGTCCTTCACACCTTCCAGCGCCGGAATCCAGGCGCTCATCAGGTTCGCCACATACCCTGACTTGAAGAACTTCTCGCATCCGTGAATCACGCCCGCATCGTGCTCGCCCCATCCCATGCCCGCGCCCGTGCGGAACGACTCCGCAATCCGCGGCACGGCAAACAGCGACCCCAACGCCAGCTCGAACGCTCCCGGAAGATACGCCGGGCTCTCCTCATCCGCCATCGTGAACGCCTGCTCCGGCGTCAGGCTGAACTTCTTCATCTTTGCGTCATAGGTCACATACCCGCCCGCCGCCTGGCTCGACAACCATTCGCGCAGATAACGTTCATCCGTCTTCGTCTTCGCCGCCAGCTCCGCTGACGTCATTGGGCCTTCCGCCAGAGCCTTATACAGCCCCAGCTTTTCTCCTATCACCACCATGCCGGCATGACCGGCTGCGCCAAGATCATTCACAAACTGCCCTACAAACGCGTTCAGCTTGTCCATATCCAATACTGAAGCCTGTGTGCTCATATTTCCTCCTCAGTACTAATCGAAATCTGCGCCTCTAAGTGGCCACAAGCTGCAACAATCTTTCTGGAGAGGCGCTTAGGCCGCTAATTCTCCGCCGCTGCATGGCTCGCGTCAACCCGCGCCACCGTAGCATTTCGCAAATGTTTGACACCATTCAGAATTGCTCCGCAGTCGACTCACGACCCATCAACTTTACTGTCGATCCTCTACCCTCTACTGTCTTAACCATGGACCTCGAGATCACCGTCGACCAGCTCAAACAACAGCTCGCCTCCCCTCGCCCGCCGCTCCTTCTCGACGTCCGCGAACCTTGGGAATACGCCACTGCACACATCCCCAACAGCACGCTCATCCCGATGAATGAAATCCCCGCGCGCGCCTTCAACGAGCTCGACGAAGATCAGCCCATCGCCGTCCTCTGCCACCATGGCGCCCGCTCGCTCTCCGTCGCCAACTGGCTTCGCCAGCAAGGCTTCCAGAAAGCCCAATCCGTCGCCGGCGGCATCGACCTCTGGTCCTGCGCCATCGACCCCGCCATCCCCCGCTACTAAACCCCGCCAAAAATGAAAAACCGCCCTCACTATGGACAGAAGTCACACAGCAAGAACGGTTTTCTACCCGGCAAGTTTTCCGGAAACTAGCAGCGGCAGCGGCGGCGAACCACGCCCGCCATGCCCAGTATTCCGCTCCCCAGCAGCATCAGCGACGATGGCTCTGGCGTAGCCGGAGGTGGCGGCGCGCCCAGCTCCAGGATAGATTCGCTGTTCGCGGTTGCAGTCCAATCGGCAGGACTTCCGGCCGCCGCTATATTCAAGAAGCCAAGAATATAAGTGTCCTCCGGCAGTGCGGTTGAGGTCTCCTGAAACGAAGGTGTGCAAGCGTGACCATTCGCGCAAAGCGTCTGTTGCCCAAGATCCACCGAGTAAACGAAGAACCCCGGACCGTAGTTGCCAATCGGATTATTCGGCTGCGCCGAAAGACCTAGATAAGCATCCAGACTCTTGCTGGTCCAGGGCGTGGTGCTGAACAACGTCGCTGTGCCTGAGGCCGAACCCGTGACACCGATCGGCCCCGTTCCCGACCCGTCCGCTTGCGGCACCAGGAATACAAGAAGCAGATCGCCACCCTGAGGCAAACTTCCATTGCCTGCATAGACAAACCCAAAGGTGGGCGGATTTGTCGTATCCGTAATCGTAGCTGCCGAGCCGCACGCGCTGCTGCCGTCCGCGCAGACGCCATGCAACGAATCCGCTTTTGCCGATTGGCTCACGACCGCGAAAGCCAACGCGCCGCCAATTACGAAGGCTGTCATTCCGCGGAGTCTGCTGGCGAATACCTGAGAGTTCCTAATAATCTTCATATCATCTCCTGCAATGATTTTGGGAAACTCACTGGAGCGAATCCAAGCCGGCGGCTTGAGAATCCTGCGTGAACTTACCCCTGTTGCACAACCAACCTGGCGCCGATACGAGTGCCGGCCCCGTCACCATGACATGCTCCAATGTCGTGGCCCAAACCACACAGAACGCGCGACCCGTGGGGGCGAGTCCACAAACTTGCTCTGCTGTTTGTTAACTCGTAATGCAACTCGCATGCCAAACGCCGAATTGCGTTCTCATTCTCAAGTTCACGCCAATCAACAGAATTGCGTTTCGAATCGCAGCAACTTGTTTTCTCTCTGCAAACTCTTGCACAGGAAAACAGAACTTGCTACGACTCACCGCGCTCGCGGATGCGTCTCTTCATAAACCCGCTGCACCTGACCCACCGTCAACTGCGTGTACCGCTGCGTCGTCGAAAGACGCTCGTGCCCCAGCATCTCCTGGATCGCCCGCAGATCAGCACCCTCCTCCAGCATGTGCGTTCCGAACGCATGCCGCAGCGTATGCGGATGCACATCCGCCGCCAGCCCGCGGCTCAGCGCAATCTGCTTCACAATCCTTCCCACACTTCGCGTCGTCAAACGACAGCTTCCCCGCGCTCTCAAATTGATCAGCAGCGGCCCGTCGTGAACCATCTTCCCCTTGCCCGCCGCCTCTAACCTCTCGCGCCGCTCCGGCAGGTACGCGCGAATCGCCGCCGCCGCCTCATCGCCCAGCGGCACTAATCTTTCTTTCCTGCCCTTGCCAAACACGCGGATCGCATCGTCTCCCCACAGAATGCTCGCCAGGTCCAACCCCACCAGCTCCGAGTTCCGAATCCCCGACCCATACAGCAACTCAAAGATCACACGATCCCGCGCCGGCCAGACCACCGTTCCTTCGTCGGTCTCCGATCCGGGTGCCCCATTCATCGCGCGCTCTTTGCGCGATGAGTGGGCCTGCGACGCCGATGGTTCACCCAACGAATTCAACACCCGGTTCAACTCCTCGATCCCCGGAACCCTCGGCAGATGCTTCGGCAGCTTCGGCGTGCTTACCAGCACCGCCGGGTTCGACTCCACATATCCACTCCGCGCCAGCCACTTGAACCAGCTCCGCACCGCCGCCAGCGCCCGCGCCACACTCGCCTTCGTCAACCCCCGATCGAACAACACCGCCAGGTACCCCCGAATATGCGTGTGCTCCACCTTGCGCACATCGCCATCCTCACC
>DASUHZ010000034.1:0-15247 GCA_036273275.1 Bryocella sp. | reverse complement strand
GCTGCTGCAGGCAAGTGAGAAGAAGATCAGCAATCCGGTGGACCTGCTGATTCTGTATTGCTGCAATTACAGCCCGTCTGCGGGAAAGTACACGGTGTCGGTGGTCCGAGTGCTGGGAATTGCAGGGATGCTGACGCTGGCGGGGTTGATTGCTCTGGTGGTGCTGCTGACGAGGAAGCCGCGAACGGCCTGAGGCAGTGAATAGTGAACGAAACAAAGATGCGCTGATCTAAGGGCTATTGGTCTTCGCCACGGCGCTTCGGATCGGCCCCGCGAAGGGTCATGATCTGCGGGTGAAGCAGTTTGTTGGTGAGTGAGCGCGTGAGCTGCTCGATGGCGGATTGCTGCTCGGGGGTGAGCGGCGCGTTGAGATTGGCGAGTCGCTGCGCGGTGCGGGCGAGTTCGGCCTCGCGCACGGCTTCTGCGGAGGACTGAAGCTGCTTGATGGCCTCGGCGGTGGGGGCGTGGGAGAGGCGCTCGCCGTAACGCTCGGCCTCGAGCTGAACGATGGATTCGGCGGTCTGGGCCTCCCGGCCGCGGAGGCTGCGGTTCTCCTGCGCGACCTGCTGGAGGTCGTCGATGTCGTAGACGAAGCAGCCTTCCAGTTTGTTGACGGCCGGGTTGACGTCGCGCGGTACCGCGATGTCAATGAAGAAGACGGGGCGATTCTTGCGGCGGTGAACGAGGGCGCGGGCGTTGTCGGGTGAAAAGATCTGGCCGGCTGGACCCAGGGCCGCGGCGCCGGTCGAAGTGATGATGATGTCGGCGCGATGGGTCTGCTCGTGGAGTTGGGTAAAGGGGATGACGCCGGTGGTGATGGCAGTGGTGCGCAGCGCGTCGGCGATTTTTTCAGCGCGGGCTTCGGTGCGGTTGGAGACGAGCAGCGTGGTCGCGCCCTGCTGGATGAGGTGCTTCGCCGCGAGGTCGCTCATCTTCCCTGCACCGACCAGCAGGATGGTCTTGTTGGCGAGAGAGCCGAAGATTTTGCGCGCAAGCTCGGCGGCGACCGAGGCGATGGAGACGGAGGAGCTGCCGATCTGGGTTTCCGTGCGCACGCGCTTGGCGACAGAAAAAGCGCGCTGCAGCAACGGGTCGAGCATCGAGCTGAAGGCGCCGGTTGATGAGATGGCCCCCACTTCGCGGGCGATGTTCCAGGACTCCTTGACCTGGCCGAGAATCTGGGGCTCGCCGACGACCATGGAGTCGAGAGAGCTGGCGACACGGAAGAGATGCCGGATGGCGTCGCGCTCACGCAGGGTGTAGAGGAGTGGCGTGACGGCTGCCGTCGGGATGTTGAGGAAGTCTTCCAGGAAGCTGAGAGCGGTTGCGGCCTCGGCACCATCGCTGGAGTCGACGGATTCGGTGACGGTGAGGAGCTCGACGCGATTGCAGGTAGAGAGGATGAGAGCTTCGCGGATGCCGGGCTGACGGGCGAGCGAGCGCGTCGCGTCGGCGAGGCGCGCGGCAGGAATGGCAAGGCGCTCGCGGATATCGAGCGGCGCGGTTGTGTGGTTCACGCCGACGAGCAACAGGGTGCCGAGTTTTGTCTGATCACTCATGGAGCCCTGAACCTGTGCACGACGGAGAGCTGGTTGGCCGCCCAGACGGCCAGGACGATGAGGAAGACGAAGCCGGAAAGATAGATCGCGCGGCGGCCGCGCAGGCCGGAGTGCCGGCGGATAAAGATCATGGCGATGTAGACGACCCACATCGCGAGCGAGAGCAGAACCTTGGGGTCAGCGAAAAACCTGGGGCCGATGGTTTCGAGCGCGACCACGGAGCCGATGAGCAAGCCGGCGGTCATGCACGGGAGTCCGAAGAGCAGAGCCTTGAGGGCGATCTGGTCTGTCGTCTCGAGTGGGGGGAGCCAGCTGCGGGCCTGCGACGTGCGCTTCTGTTTCAGGCGGCGCTCCTGCACCAGGTAGAGGACGCTGGCGATGAGCGAGATGAGCAGCGCGGCGTAGGCGGCGAGCAGCAAGGCGACGTGAAGGAACAGCCAGCCAGTGTGGAGCAGAGGGTAATTGAGGAGCTCGGCACCGGGGCGAAAGGCCGGCACGACGGTGAGGAGGGCCGCGACCGGGAGAAGGAAGATGCCGAAGGAGACCGTGCGGTATCGCACGGCAAGGACGAGGAACGCAGCGCCGAGAAGGAGGCCGAGCATCGACAGCGTTTCATGGGTGTCGACCGGCAAGGCGTGGTGCGCGGCGTTGAGCATTTCCGCCAGCGCGACGAAGTGGAAAAAGACCGCGCAGAGGGCCGCGGGCATCGCTATGTGCCGCCAGCGCGGGCGGTTATAGAGCGCCGCCGGCAGCACGGCAAGCGCGGCGATGCCGTAGAGAAGAACCGCGACTCGGAGCCAAAGGAGGGTCATGCGTACGTACGCGTGCGAGATTCTGCGCGAAACTTCAGTATATCGTCCGGGATTTGTTCCGAGGCTCGCTTAGCGGATCAGGCGGGGCGGTCGAGCTCGGCGAGACCCTTCTGGATGTATCTGCGCATCTGCGACTCGATCGTGCTGAGCGGCATGAAGAACGGCTTGTCGATGATCTCGATCGTCAGCAGATTGTTGGCGTAGTTGTAGCGGGCGGTAACGCCGCTGCGGGACAGCGTTCCAGAGGGGCCGGTGAGGTTGACTCCGTAGGCCTGCAGACGCTTGCCGGCCGCGGCGAACTGATCCTCGGTAAGAGGGACTTCGATCATCCTTCGAGTGTACGGCGGCCAGGCTGACCGATTTTCAGCCCAGTTATGCAGAGGGGCCGAGACGATATCCTGAGCCTTCCTGCATAGCAATGGCGACGGCGAAGGACATGACGGGCGAGGCGGGGCTGACGCCAGCGATGCGGCAGTATCGCGCGGCCAAGGAGGCCCATCCCGATGCCCTGCTCTTCTTCCGCATGGGCGACTTCTACGAGTTGTTCTATGAGGATGCGGTGGTGGCCTCGCGCGAGCTGCAACTAACTCTGACGGCTCGTGATAAAGCGCGATCTGTGCCGATGTGCGGCGTGCCGTATCACGCGGCGGGCGGATACCTGCAGCGGTTGTTGCGCAAGGGATTCAAGGTCGCGATGTGCGACCAGATGGAAGATCCGAAGCTCGCAAAGACGGTTGTGCGGCGCGAAGTGACGCGCGTGCTGACGCCGGGAACGGCGCTTGACGCGGCGCTGGGTGCGGGCGAGAGCCAGTGGCTTGCGAGTGCGGCCAGCGTAGGTTCGGGTGCGAACGCGTGCGTGGGTGTAGCGTCGATCGATCTTTCGACGGGTGAGTTTCGCGCGACCGAGTTCAGCGGAGCGCACGCGTGGGCGCTGGCGTGTGATGAATTGGCGCGGATGGGCCCGGCAGAGATGCTGCTGGCGCGCGGAGCTGGCTTCGGCGGGGTCGCAAGCCGAAGGCAGCCAACGCTCGCGCGGGATGGCGATGAGTCTGCGGGTTTCGGGGATGACGAGAGCGCTTCGCAGGATGTTGCGGGAGCGCGCACGGAGCTCGATGAGTGGGTGTTCACGGAGGATTACGCGGTCCCTTTGCTGCGCCAACAGTTGAAGGTGCATTCACTGGACGGCATGGGCTTGAGCGGGCATGCGGCAGCGTCAATTGCAGCGGGCGCGATTGTGCATTATCTGCGCGCGACGAAACAGGGGGCGCTGGAGCATCTGGATGGCCTGCGATTTTATGAGAAGCGCGAGAGCCTGGAGTTAGACGCGGTGAGTGTGCGAAATCTAGGGCTCGTGGAGCCACTGTTCTCGAGCGAAGGGCCACAGACGACGCTGTTGTGGACAATGGATGCGTGCTGCACGCCGATGGGCAAACGGTTGCTGCGCGCACAGCTGTTGCGGCCGATGCAATCGCTGGATGCGATCAACGCGAGGCTGGATGCCGTGGCGCTGGTTGCGGGGGATCTGCGCAGACGCGAGGCAGTTCGCCGGGCGATGGATGGTGTGCTGGATCTCGAGCGGCTGCTGGGGCGCGTCGCACTGGATTCAGCAGGGCCGCGTGAGGTTGTGTCGCTGGGCGTGACGATCGGCAGGTTGCCGGGTGTGCTCGCTGCAGTAAAGGAATGTGCATCAGATGCTGCGCGATGGACAGAGCTCGCTCGCGCGCTTGATCCGCTGAGCGATCTACAGGAGATGATTGCGGGCACGCTCGTTGAGGAGCCGCCGCTGACGCTGACCGATGGTGGTGCGATTCGCGAGGGCGTCGATGCGGAGTTGGATGAGCTGCGCGGCCTTTCGCAGAACGGGCGGCGGATGATCGCGGCAATTGAAGAGCGTGAGCGCGGGCGCACGGGAATTGGATCGCTGAAGGTCAGGTTCAACTCTGTCTTCGGTTATTACATCGAGGTGACGAAGGCGAATTCGAAGGCGGTGCCAGCGGATTACGAGCGCAAGCAGACGCTGGTGAACGCCGAGCGATTTACGATGCCCGAGTTGAAGGAACTCGAGACAAAGATCCTGACCGCACAGGAGCGCTCCAGCGATATCGAGCGCAGAATCTTTGCAGAGCTTCGCCGGCAGTTGCTCACAAACGCGGCGCGTGTGCGCGAGACGGCGCGGCATGTTGCAGAGATCGATCTGCTCGCCTGCTTCGCTCATGTTGCTGCCATGCGTGGATGGACACGACCGCAGGTGGACGCAAGCGCCGTGCTGGAAGTGATCGGCGGCCGTCATCCTGTGGTCGAGCGCCGACTGGAGGAGTCGGGCGGCGGCCGCTTTGTGCCGAACTCGGTTTTTCTGTGCGCAGGCGCGGGATGCGAAGGCCCTTCCCTGCTGCTGATCACCGGACCGAATATGGGCGGCAAAAGCACGTTTCTGCGCCAGGCCGCGCTGCTGACGATTCTCGCGCAATGCGGATCGTTTGTGCCGGCGGAGCGCATGCGCCTGGGGCTCGTGGACCGCATCTACACGCGCATCGGCGCCAGCGACAACGTGGCGCGCGGGCGCTCCACCTTCATGGTTGAGATGACGGAGACCGCCGCGATTCTGAACACTGCGACCGATCGTTCCCTGGTGTTGCTGGATGAGATGGGACGCGGCACTGCAACCTACGATGGCCTCTCGCTCGCGTGGGCTACCGTGGAGCATCTGCATGATCGCATTGGCGCGCGCACGTTATTCGCTACGCATTATCACGAGCTGACGCTGCTAAGCGAGCGCCTCGCGCAAATGCACAATGCACGTGTTACTGTGCGCGAAAGCGCGGGAGGAATCGTATTTCTGCATGCAGTCGAAGCTGGCGCGGCGAACAAAAGTTATGGCATCGAGGTGGCGCGGCTGGCCGGTCTGCCACAAGCCGTAGTCGAGCGCGCCCGCGAGGTCTTGCGGCTGCATGAACGCGCGGAGTCTCAGCAGGTTCGCGACGCCGTGCCGGTGAAGGAGCGCCTGCCTACGCTGCAGATGACAATGTTTACGCCGCTGTCGCAGCGAATTGTCGACCGTGTGGAGGCGCTTGATGTGGATGGCCTGACGCCGCGGGAGGCCCTGCAGATTCTCTCCGAGTTGCAGCGCGAGTTGAAAGGCGGCGCAGTATGATCGCCAGGAAACCGAAGGCCATGATTGTTGCGGGCGTGATGAGCGGCACATCGGCCGATGGCGTCGACGTCGCGATTTGCCACGTGTCGCCGGGTGCAGAGCGCGTGCCGCGCGTCAAGGTACTAGAGCACTACGCAATGGTGTACCCGGCCAAACTGCGCGCGACGGTGCTGGCCGCGATGGACGCGAAGAACACAAGCACGGCGGAGCTGGCTCGACTGAACTGGCGACTGGGCGAGGTGTACGCAGAAGCTGTCTCAACTGCGGCGCGCAAGGCGGCGGTGAAGCCGCAGTTAATCGCGTGCCATGGGCAGACAATCTACCATCAGGCCTCCGCGACAAAATATCTTGGCGCGCCCGTGCGGTGCACATGGCAGAGCGGCGAGGCGGCCGTAATCGCGGAGCGAATGCGCGTGCCGGTTGTAAGCGACTTTCGGGCAGCCGATATGGCAGCAGGCGGACAAGCAGCGCCGCTGGTTCCGATGTTCGATTTTTGCGTGTTCCGCGATGCACGCCGCAGCCGCGTGCTGCTGAACCTCGGCGGCATCGCCAATGTCACGGTACTCCCGGCTGAGTGCCGCGCGAACGATGTGGTGGCCTTCGATACAGGACCAGCCAACATGGTGATCGACGCGTGCATGGAGCGCCTGTTCGGGCGCGGGTTTGATCGCAATGGCGAGATCGCTGCGCGCGGGCGCGAACTCGAGAGTGTGGTGACGAAGCTGCTGCGCACACGCTACTTCCCTACGCCACCGCCCAAGTCCTGCGGCCGCGAGGAGTACGGCGATGTGTTCGTCAACCAGTTCATCGCTGCATGTGAACGCAAGAGCAATCAAAGGGAAGATGTGATTGCCACTGCGACCGCATTGACTGCCAGAACGATCGCTGACGCGTATGTGCGCTTCTGCAAACCGCAGCTCGAGAGACTCGCGCCGACGTCTAAGGTGGAGTTGATTGCTGCAGGCGGCGGCGTTCGAAATGCGAGCTTAATGCGAATGCTCGACGAATCGCTCCGGCCGCTGCGAGTGCGGGTGCGGTCGATCGAAGAGACCGGCCTGAACCCGGGCGCAAAGGAAGCCGCTGCCTTCGCGCTGCTCGGCTGGTTAACGTGGCACGGGCTGCCTGGCAACCTGCCGAGCGCGACGGGCGCAAAGCGGCCAGTGGTTCTGGGCAAGGTGACGCTCGCGTGAGAATTCGAGCACTGTGTGCCGCAGCGCTGGCCGCGCTGTTGCTGCCGCTCGCCGCATGCAACGGACGCCCGCCCGATGCCGAGACGCTGCGGTTCCTGATCGAGAGTTCGCCGAACAATCTCGACCTGCGACAAGGAACGGATGCGCAGTCGGAGCGGGTTGGCGGCCTCATTTACGACGCGCTGGCGAAGAAAGATGCGCACTTCGTTCTGCAGCCCTGGCTCGCAACAAGCTGGGAACGGCCGGATCCGCTGACGTGGATTTTTCATATTCGCAGCGGCGTGCAATTTCATGATGGCAAGCCGTTGACCGCAGACGATGTTGCGTGGTCGATCAGGAGCATGATTGACGGAACGCTGATCACGGCAAAAGGGGGCGCGGCCCTGGCGGACTTGAGCTCAGTCGTCGCGAGCGGACCGCTGACCGTAACGGTGCGCACGAAGCAGCCTGAGGCCAGCTTGCTTTTCGATCTGAGCGATGGACTGTTCGGCGTCGTAGAAAAGGGTGCGGGGCGCGATGAGGGTCTGCACCCAGTGGGCACAGGCCCATTCCGATTCGTGAGCCAGATGCAGGACAAAGAGGTCGTCCTTGAGCGCAACGCGAACTACTGGGCGGGTGCGCCCAGGATCCAACGCGTTCGGTTCGAAGTTGTGCCGGACACCATTACAGCCGCGCTAGAGATGCGCAAGGGCTCTGGTGACGTGGAGAGCAACGTGCTCACACCTGACATGGTGCACGCTTTGCGCAAAGAGCATAACGTCATCGTTCAGTCCGGTCCGGGTGCGATGGTGATGTACGCAAACTTCAACACGCAAGATCCGAAGCTTCGCGATCCACGTGTGCGGCAGGCAATTGCCTGTGCGATCGACAGGCCGGAATTGATCGCAGCGTTGTGGCGCGGCGACGCGCGCATTGCCGACACGTTGCTGCCCGAAGGACATTGGGCTGCCGCAAGCCCTGCGGAACTGCCGCAGTATCCGCACGATGTCGCACGCGCCGTGAAGTTGCTCGACGATGCGGGTCTGAAACGGGGCAAAGACGGCATACGGTTGCGGCTTACGCTCAAGACCTCTACGGATGAAACGACGCGGCTTGTGGCTCAGGCCATGCAGCAGCAAGTGCGTGCCGCAGGCATCGAGCTGTCGATTCGGTCGGCGGAGTTCGGCACCTTTTACTCGGACGTCACGCGCGGCGCGTTTGAGATGTACATGCTGCGCTGGATCGGCTCGAACGAGGACCCCGACTTTCTGCGCTACGCATTTGCCACGTCAAGCTTTCCGCCGAAGGGCGGCAACCGCGGGCGATATGCAAATCCGCAGGTGGATTCATTGCTGACCCAGGCGAACGCGGAGACAAATGAAACGGCAAGGAGGCGCGACTACGTCGAGGTCCAGCAGATACTCGCGCGCGATCTTCCATCGATTCCGCTGTGGTATCCGAATAACGAGGTCGTGCACTCAACGCGGATAAGCGGAGTGCAGCTAGACCCCGGCGGAACGTTTGATTTTCTGAGGACCGCGGAGTTCCATTGAGATGTACGCGAATGAATTGCATTAGTGGTTGCCCCCAGGGATTTACTCTCATTGGAAACAATCGAGATAACGGCGACAATGTCTCCGAAAACCCACAGCCGCCCTAGGCTGCGCTGCAGCACACTACGCGTTGTGTCGATCATTTTCTTCGGCTGATAAGGCAGAGACTGCGCTGTTGAATGCGTCCCGAGGACACTCGCCGCGGTAGCTCCACTTCCCCACTCCAGGAAGCGGGGAAAGTCTTGACACGAGACTATACGGGCCGGCCAATCGTTCAATGCCGAGATGGAAGAAACGGAAATAGATCCGCAATCTCTTTCATGTCGATCTGACGACCGTATTCGCAAATTTCGAAAGCCTCGGCATACCGGACAGTAGCTGCCGAAGAACCGTACCACTGTTCCAGAGAACACCGTGCTGCGGGTGACGGTGCCGCTGGAAACCAGATATTCGCAAGCCACTTTCGCCGCTCCACCGGATCTTCAGGAACCCGCTCGGGCTTGCCGGAGGACCTGCTCAACATGAACGGGGTCCACTCGTACATCTGCGACATGTGGGCTTCGATCGCCGCCATCTTCTGTTCGAATACGTCGTCGATCGCCACTGCGATATCAGGACCAAAGGCCGTCGGCCTGGTGAATTGGTCTTCGAAGTAAAGAAAAACCGGGTTGCGCTCGAGGGCCGGTACAGAGGGCTCAAAGAACGGCACCGTAACCATGTAGGCCGAATCCTGGACCAGGATGGCCGTGTAGCGGTGATCCGGATGGTAGTCGGTACTGCGATGTGAAATAACAATATCGGCCCGCGCCTCGCGAATCAGGCGCACGATCTCGCGGCGTATGTCGAGGGTCGCGAGCAACTCTCCGCCATGATGCTCAAGCACCTCGGATCCGCGGAGACCGAGAACTTTACCAGCTTCGCGTGCCTCCTCACGTCTGCGTTGCCGCAGCGGCGCGCCGTTGATGGAGGGATGACCGTTCTCTCCCCCGGTCATAGCAACAAACCGGACAGAATGTCCCTGCGCGGCCCATTTGATCGCAGTTCCCCCTCCTTTCAGCTCACAATCGTCCGGATGCGCGCCGATCATCAGGATGCTCAGATGCTTACTTCGATCAGATATCACGCCGAGATTCCATGCCTTTCTTTGCAACTCAAAGACTAGCCACGAGTCGTCTTCGATTTATGCGCGATTCAGGATTATTAATGCGCTCATTCAAACATGAGCATACGGGATGATGTCAAGCAATGAAATCTACAGGCCAGTGATTCTTCTTCAAAGTAGAGGTATAGCGAAGAGAATCGCCTCGCTCAATGCCGCGGCTTGTCAGCAATGCCGTTAACCGTTTTCCGTCTGATGGGCTCCGAAGGGGTCACTTCGTCTACAAATCGCAGCACATCTACTTGCCGAGGCAGTTGGATCTGGCGAGAACCTCCTGCAGCGCACGCTCTACGGCGCCTTTCACATACAGCACATCGATGGGAACGTTCGTGGGTTCGATCCGAGTGTGATGATGCCTTGGGAAAAAAGCCGCCTCCACTTTTTTCTGCAGTACGGGCCAGATTCGCGTGAGCGAACCGGCAACTACAATCCGCTCTGGATTGACCATTAGAGCAATGTTGGAAATACCCACGCTTAGATACTCGATCGTTGGCCGAAGAGCGCTGTACGCTTTCGCTGAACCGGCCAACACAGCGTCGAGGAACTCCTCAAAATGAGCGGGAGAAAACGGCACGTCAGGCTTGTAACGTCTCCATGTAGCCTCATCGCAGACGTACAGCTGGAGGCATCCAGATCGGCCGCAACTGCATGGAGCACCTTTGAGGTCGACGACAGTGTGCCCCACCTCTCCAGCATAGGCGGCGTCATAGCCGGAGTACAGACTACGCTGAATGATAAGGCCTGAGCCCACCCCGGATTCGCCGATCAATAGCAAGACAAAGTCATTCACCGGCGGCTTGGAGCCATTGCCATTGCTGAAAAGGCTCATCGCCGCCAGACCGGCATTGTTAGCAATGATGACCGGCAGGCTCAGCTTCTTGCTTACAAGATCCGCCAGGTCGACATCGGAGTAGTTAGGCAGCTCGGAAGCCGTGATCGTGGTTCTTCCGTTGCGGTCGCGATTCAAAATCCCCGGAGTGCTAATGACAACCTGTTTGATGGGTGAGCTTCGTGCCTCCATTAGGGAAATCGTCTGAACCAGCGTGCGGTATGCCCCCTGGATGCAGTCCGCGAACTGCTGCGGCGAATCCGGCGTCACAAACGTGAATGAGTTTTCGATGGTACCGCCAAGTGTGCCAATGGCGACTGTGGTGCGCGCACGCAGCAGACTGATCGCCACAACGCGGAAAGCTGCACGATCGAGAGAGATGAGATCGGGAGTTCGGCCGCGACCGAAGTTCTTCGCTCGTTCCTCACGCAAGAAGCCCTGCTTCGACAGGTCATCGACAATGTTCGATATGTTGCTGCGATGAATGCCGCTGAGCCGTGCCAGCTCCGCACGGGAGAGCGGTTGATTCTGCCGAATGAGATCGAGCACAACCGCCCGATTGAGGTGCCGGATCGTCTTTGGAGTTGCCGTGACGGGAGAGCGCGTTGATTTGAACTTCTTTTTGCTCTTGTCGGACATGCGCACTCATCATACTCCGGCTGCCTAAATGCGCCGGAGATCAACCGCCTCGCAGAGCCGGAAATCCGCTTCTGAGCTGGCACCGCACTCAACAATGGCAGCTGGCAAACTGGATAAATTTTCGCTTGCGCCCGATGTTCAGAGCGTGATATTGTGCGCTTCACTATATTGTTGCAATACAGGAGAAAATGGAATTGAAGAAGAATAGCCGGATGCTCGCTTCTCTCCATTTTTTATCCAGCAGGCGAATTGGCCCAATCTTTAGGCCTACGGATTGCTTATTCCATCGAGTAATTGGATGTAAAAGGGGACCAAGTTTCCTTTGCGAGAGGGCGAATTGGTACTGTAACGCAACAAAGACTGGCTGTTCTCAATTTAGCTGAACGATCTTTGCCAGGAGGAGCTAATGCAGCAGGTCACACAGCAACCCAGGTTCATCGGATCGCGTGCGATAAGCCGAATCTCGAAGTCGATTGTGCACATCGTGATCGTGTTAGTGGGTTCAGCAGCGACAACAATGATCGCTTCCGCGCAGGAGTTCCGGGCCACAATCACAGGCCAGGTGGCTGACTCGACCGGCTCGGTTATTCCTGGCGCTGCTATCAGCGCGGTAGACGCCTCCACGGGACAGACCTATTCGAGCAAGACAGACTCGCAGGGGCAGTACAGCCTGCTGTACCTGCTTCCGGGGAACTACACGGTGACGGTAACTGCCCAGAACTTTCAGGCCGCAGTCTTCAAGAATGTCGTTCTCGAGTCAGCGCAGCAACGCGGCATGAATGTGACGCTCAACCCCGGCACGGTGAGCCAGGAGGTCGTCGTTAACTCGACTGGAGCAGTTCTCGATACCGTTTCCGCTTCCACCGGTGGCGTTATCGACCAGGTGAAGGTAGAAAACATGCCTTCAACCGGCCGCGAGGTGTGGGATGATGTGCAACTCACGCCGGGCATTCGCGGCGTCTCGGCCGATCCCTTCGATATCACGCCGCGCAACAACGGAAACAAGTACTCCGTCTCCGGCGTGCCGTCGGACGCAAACGCGTATTGGGTGAACGGCGCACCCGTTAGCGACCAGGGCGTCTGGTACTTTACGCCGGAGCAGGACGCGGCTCAGGAGGTCCAGGCTGCGGCGAATCCCTACGATGCGGAGTACGGCCGAACCGCAGGCGGGGCATTTAACGCGAACATCAAGGCCGGAACGGACAAGTACCATGGCTCGATCTACGATTTTTACGGTAACGAAGCCCTGAACGCCAACTTCTGGCAGAGCAATCTGAACCATATCCGTAATGGCCTGGATATCCGCAATACGTTCGGAGGAACCATCGGCGGCCCTGTGATCGGCAAGAAAACCTTCTTCTTTGCAGGCTACGAGGGCTTCCGGCAGAACTACCCGGTACCGGCGGTCGACAGCGTACCGCCGCAGCAATGGCTGACCGGCAACTTCCAGGGATCGGGTTACACGATCTATGATCCCGCCACCACAACTTGCGTCGCAAAGAACACGAGCGGCGGCTGTACGCAGTACACGCGCACTGCTTTTCCAAACAACACGATCCCAGCGGACCGAATCAGTAAGATCGGCCAAGCCATCCTGGCGATGTATCCGGCGCCTACCGCACCGGGTTCGACCAACAACTATGCGATTCCCGGCGCACGGTCCTTCTCCTATGACCAGTATGTCGCTCGCGTCGACCAGACGCTGACCTCGATGACCCGTCTGTACGGCCTGTTCACGATTCAGAAGAACGGCGCACACAATCCAGGGAATGGGCTGCAGAATGAGGCGACCACATCGAGTGTCCCCACAGGCTGGGACTGGAACATCATCACCGGCTTCACACATATTTTTTCGCCTTCGCTGGTGGCCGATGCAAAAGCCTCCTACGGGCATTACACCTCCGAGACGGTAACGGGCACTGCGCTGCAGGGCAAGACAACGGCAAGCTCTCTGGGTCTTACAATGCCCACCAACGGGAGCACCGGCCATCAGAATGTTGTGCCGCAGTTCACGATGAGCCCCTACACGGCTCTGTTCGGCAACACGGACTCAGGATCGGCTGATGCGGACGCGGACTTCGGTGTCAGCCTGACGCAAACCCTCGGCCGGCACACGCTGCACTATGGGTTCGAGTTCCTCGATGTTCAGTCATCGACCATCGGAATCCCGGGCACGCCCAACGGTGCGTTCTCGTTTGACCAGAGCTTCACGCAACAAAACCCGCTGAAGACAAGCCCGAATCAGGGGAACGCAATCGCGGACATCCTGCTGGGTGTCCCATCTACCGGCACCATTACGTGGAACAGTAAAACGTTCGTCACTTATCACTACTATGGCGCCTACGTTCAAGATACATTTCGTTTACGCCCAAACCTTTCTCTGGAGGTGGGTCTGCGGTGGGACCTCAATCAGTCGCCCAGCGAACGGCACAACCAGATGAACGGCAACTTCTGTCTCACCTGCACGAACCCATATACGCAACAGGTGGACTACGGGGTTGCGCCAGGATTGCAGAACCCTCTGCTTGGCGGCTGGACCTTTGCAGGAGTGAACGGGACGCCGCGAGCTCCGTTCAAGGAGCAATGGAATGACTGGCAGCCGCGCATTGGCGTCGCATGGACAGTAATGCCGAAGACGGTGGTGCGGGGCGGCTATGGAATTTTTTACAGCTGGCCCTATATCAACAGTACCTCCAACGGTTTCAGCCAGACGACCTCCTACGTCTCTTCGGTCGACGGAAATCTAACGCCGACAACTTCTTTCTTCAATGGGAATCCGTATCCAAACGGGGTAATCTCTCCCACCGGCGCGATGGGAGGGTTGACCACGCAGGCGGGTCAGGCAATCAGTTACTACAACACGGATCGTGCGATTCGCAGAACGCAGCACTGGTCGGCGGGCGTGCAGCGTGAGCTACCCGGCTCGATTCTGCTCGACGTGCAGTACATCGGCTCGCGTGTCTCGGGCATTCCTGTCGTCCAGGGAGTGGATGTGGTCTCCCCGTCGCAACAGCAGGCGTGCCTGCAGAATTCGGCCTTGTGCACCGCGAATGTCAAGAATCCGTTCTATGGCGTTTTGCCCGCCAGTACGACGCTCGGCGCGTCCTCGACGCTACCCGCCTGGGAGTTACAGCGCTCTTATCCGCTCTTCAACGGCATCACAGAGCAGCAGGCGCCGATCGGCAGGTCGCACTATAACTCCGGCAATGTGCGCCTCGAGCGCCAGATCAAGACGCTGGACTTCATCTTCAACTACAGTTATTCGAATTGGGTTGAGCAAACTGCTTACTTGAATAATGGTACGCAGACCGGAGGCGCCTTCCGCGATGCCAACCTGTGGAGTGGCCTGGATCCGAATGATCAGCGGCACTACATCGACGCTAACGTGGTCTATCCCCTTCCCTCGCTGCACAAAAAAGGCTTGGTGGATGTGCTCCTAAACCACTGGTTAGTGGATTCAACTTTCCTTTGGGGCACTGGTATACCGCTCGCGATTCCTTCGGCGAACCTGTCAGGGGCTCCGGGGTGCACGAGCTACTCTCCTGCAGGTGGACAGACGCGCGCACACTGGTTCAACAATAACGTGAGTTGCTATCAAACTCTGTCTCAGTGGCAGCCGCGCACCACGCCACTTTATATCGGATATCTACGTAATCCGAGCGATTTCTACTGGAACCCGGCATTCCACAAGCAATTCTCGCTTCCCAGGGAAGGCATGTACATGCGGTTCCGGATGGAAGCCGTGAATGGCGCGAACCACCCGACCTTCGGCGGCCCCAACCAGACATTGAGCACCCCACCTTCGTACTCGCCTCAGACAAGCTGGACTGGTTTCGGCACACTACCCGCGGTACAGGCCAATGCTCCGCGCGCAGTCATCGCTTCGCTGAAGATCGTGTTCTAGACAGAATTCACTTTAATGACAGTTGGCGTACAGAGAACGCTTAGTTGCATTGCGGCACGGCAGGAGGATATCGATTGTGATTCCGCGAAGCGTTGCATCAGAGTTGATGTCTCTTCCCCTGGACGAGTTGAAGAGGCGCGCCAGAGTAAAGATTCGCTTAGTCTCCGATCGAGAGGCGTTGCTCGACGACATCTCGCGCACGATGGCCGATGAGATCAAGCGGCGCAATGCGCAAGACCTGCCTACGCGGTTCATTCTCCCGGTGGGCCCGGTTGCCCAATACCCGAAGCTGGTTGCAATCTGCAATCGGGAGCGCATCTCCTGGCGAAATGTGTACACCTTCAACATGGATGAGTTCCTCGACTGGCAGGGCCGCCCAATTCCGGTTGTACATCCGCTCAGTTTTGAAGGCTTCATGCGCCGTACGCTATTCACGGCGCTGGATCCGGAGCTCCGAATGCCGGCAGACCAC
>DASUHZ010000033.1:0-20500 GCA_036273275.1 Bryocella sp. | reverse complement strand
CGGAAGTTGTGGTACTCCTTTTCGACGGGCTCCTTGACCTTGACGACCATTTCGGAGGTGCGCCAGAGGTCTGTCGCAGAGCCGACGATCTCGGCGCCGACGGCCTGGTAGTCGTCGTCGGGGAAGCTGGAGAGGTGGCCGGCGTTGTGCTCGACGAGCACCTTGTGGCCGGCTTCGGTGAGGGCCTTGGCGCCGGCGGGGGTGATGCCTACGCGGCTCTCGTGGTCCTTAACTTCTTTGGGTACACCAATGATCATTTGCTGTAGACCTCGCCTGAGTATCGTAGAGCATTCTCCCGATACTTCGCGCCGGTGGGATCAACGAATGCCGTTTCTTCGCAGGAAAACGGCGCGAACGGTGCCGGCTTCGCAACAACCCTCAGGAGAACTGCTCGTACCCAAACTGGCGGGAACGCGCGACGGCGGCGGTCGGAGGAGACATGGGAAGGTCTGCATTATCGGCCGTCGACCGATCTTGCTGGGTACCCGGAACGGGGCAGTGTTGTAGAAGATGCTGCAACCAATGTGCATGTGCAGCGCTAGAGTCCGCCCAGTACAATAAGGGTGACAAACACTGTCTGGTCAGGATTAATCAGATTCATGTCCTCAAAAAACTACTCGTCGCGGAGCTCGCGCGTAAGCAATATGCGGTCGATCTTTTCGCTGTTCTCGAGCGATCTGGCGATCGACCTTGGAACGGCGAACACGCTGGTGTATGCGCACGGCAAGGGAATTATCGTCAATGAACCCTCGATTATTGCCGTAAATCGCGTCACGAACGAGGTTGAGGCGGTGGGCAAGGAGGCGAAGGATATGCTCGGGCGTACGCCGGGCAACATTATCGCCATTAAGCCGATGAAGGACGGCGTGATTGCCGACTTCAAGCAGACCGAGAAGATGCTGAACTACTTCATCCAGAAGGCCCATGGCCGGAAGATGATGGTTCATCCGCGGATTGTGATCGGCGTGCCGAGCGAGATTACGCAGGTGGAAAAGCGCGCGGTCATGGACTCCGCATACCGCGCCAAAGCAAGCGAAGTCCACCTTGTAGAACAGGCGATGGTGGCGGCGATTGGCGCCGGGCTTCCGATTACGGAGCCGGGCGGCAACATGGTGGTCGACATCGGCGGCGGGACGACGGATATTGCCGTGATTTCGCTGGCGGGCATTGTGTACTCGCGTTCGGTCCGCATGGCCGGCAACCAGATGGACGAAGCCGTGATGACGTACCTGAAGCGCAAGTACAACCTGCTGGTGGGCGAGCGCACGGCGGAACAGATCAAGATGGAGCTGGGCTCGGCGTATCCGCTGGACAAGCCGCTGACGATGGAGATCAAGGGGCGCAACCTGATTGAGGGCGTGCCGAAGACGATCACGATTGAGGACTCGGAGATTCGCGAGGCGCTGGGTGAGTCGATTGCCACGATCATGAACGCGATTCGCGTGGCGCTGGAGCGGACGCCGCCGGAGCTGTCGGCGGATATCTCGGATCGCGGCATTGTGCTGACAGGCGGCGGAGCGCTGATCAAGAACCTCGACAAGCGCATTCGCGAGGAGACCGGGCTGCCGGTCTCGATTGCGGATGATCCGCTGGCCAGCGTGGTGCTGGGCACGGGGAAGATGTTGTCGGATTTCCGGCTGCTGCGGAAGATTTCGATCGATTAGGGCAGACGGTAGAGCGATAGACAGCAGACAGTAGAAAAGGCGCGGCTGAGGCCGTGCTTTTTCATTGGGCACCAGTTTGAGGGGCGACTACGAGCTGTAATCGCATCTGCGAGACAGAGGTGCGTCTCAGGCTGCAATATAGAAAGCATTGCAATTTCAAAAACGATTCGGCGGAGTGCGGCGCATGAGTGCGAAGAAGACGGATTCCAAGAGCCTGAAGCTGCGGCCAAAAGAGGAGTGCAAGTGGGACCTGGTGAGCCTGGGCGAGGTGATGCTGCGGCTGGATCCGGGCAATGTTCGGATCGCGACTGCGCGCAGTTTTGATGTTTGGGAGGGCGGCGGCGAGTATAACGTTGCGCGCGGATTGCGGCGCTGCTTCGGGATGAAGACGGCGATTGTGACGGCGCTCGCCGATAATCCTGTCGGGCGGCTGGTTGAGGATCTGATGCTGCAGGGCGGCGTCGATCAGTCGCACGTGAAGTGGGTAAAGTATGACGGCGTGGGGCGGACAGTTCGCAATGGGCTCAACTTTACGGAGCGTGGATTTGGCGTGCGGGCGGCGCTGGGCTGCTCGGACCGCGGAAACACTGCGGTGAGCCAGTTGAAGCCAGGTGATATCGATTGGGATGAGATCTTCGGCAAGGAGGGTGCGCGATGGTTTCATACTGGCGGAATTTTCTGCGCGCTGAGCGAGACAACGCCGGAGGTGGCGCGCGAGGCGATGGCCGCGGCGCGGAAGCACGGGACGATCATCAGCTATGACCTGAACTATCGCGACTCGCTGTGGAAGTCGATTGGAGGAAAGGCGAAGTCGACGGAGGTGAACCGCGAGCTGGCGAAGTTTGTGGATGTGATGATCGGCAACGAGGAGGACTTCACAGCGGCGCTGGGATTTCACGTGGAAGGCGTGAGCGACACGCTGGCGGAGCTGGAGAGCGCGAGCTTCCGCAAAATGATTGAGACCGCGGTGAAGGAGTATCCGAACTTCAAGGCGGTGGGCACGACGTTGCGGCATGCGAAGACGGCGAGCGTGAATGACTGGGGAGCGATCTGTTACTACGAGGGGGCGTTCCACGAGGCGCGGCCGATGCCGAATCTTGAGATTTGGGATCGCGTGGGTGGCGGTGACTCGTTTGCGTCGGGGTTGATCTATGGGTTCCTGAATGAGAAGGGCGCGGACTGGGCGGTGAACTGCGGATGCGCGCATGGAGCGCTGGCGATGACGACGCCGGGTGACACGACGATGGCGACGTTCGATGAGGTGCAGCGGGTTATGAAGGGCAGCGGCGCGAGAGTGCAGCGATAGAAAAATAAGCAGAAGAGGGATTTGAGAGATGCGTAAGGAACAGATTGTCGAGAAGCTGCGTGAGATTGGGCTGGTGCCGGTGCTGCGCGCGGAGAGCGAAGAGCAGGCGCTGGGGATTGCGTCGGCGATCGCTGAAGGCGGCGTGACCGTGCTGGAGATCACGATGACGGTGCCGGGCGCGATTCGTGTGATGTCGCGGCTGACGAAAGAGCGGCCGGATATTTTGATCGGCGCGGGGACAGTGCTGGATGCCGAGACGGCGCGCATGTGCATGCTGGAGGGCGCGCAATTTGTGGTGAGCCCGGCGCTGAATCTGAAGACGATTGAGATGTGTCATCGCTACTCGATTCCGGTGCTGCCGGGTGCGCTGACGCCGACAGAGGTGGTGACGGCGTGGCAGGCGGGTGCGGATGTGATCAAAGTTTTTCCGGCGAGCGCGCTGGGCGGAGCGAAGTATCTGAAATCGCTGAAGGCTCCGCTGCCGCAAGTGGAGATGATTCCGACGGGCGGTGTGTCGCTGGCGACGGCGAAGGAGTTTCTCGAGGCGGGGTCGTTTGCGCTGGGAGTCGGGGCGGATCTCGTCGATACGAAGGCGATGGCCGCGGGTCAGCCGGAGAAGATTACGGAGAGCGCGAAGAAGTATCTCGAGATTGTGCGGCAATTTCGGAAGGGCAAGTAGTTCGAAGGAATTTAGAACTGGCTTATAAGCCGTGCAGAGCGCGCTCGGTCCACAGGAGCGGCTGGCGGATGGGGAAGAACTCGGCGAGGTCGGCGGGGATCGGCTGCGCGTCGAGCTTGCGCCAGAGGTCGACGTATTCTGGGCGCTCGTAGGCGCGGCCGGCGAACAGCAGCGCGGGGCGCGGGCCGGGCAGCTCGGTGAAGTGGTCGGCGTCGGCCATGTAATTCCATTTCTCAGGCTGCCGGATGACCGGGTACAGGTGCGCGGCGACGGAACGCATGCCGGGGCCGTCCTGGAGCTCGTAGTCCCAGAGGAGATCGAACGGTGAGGCGAGGAGCTGGCAGGCGCCGGCGAGGAGATCGTAGTTGAAGAGCGTATTGCGGTAGGGGTTGGGTGTGGCGACCTCCTGCGGGAAGACGCCGAGCTCGTTGATCTGGTTGCGGATTGTGGGAGCGCGGAAACGTTTGCGGCAGTCGTCGACGTCTTCGTCTTTGCGCGTGGCGCGCGCGATCGCGGAGCGAATGAGCAACCACGAGGAGGCGCGGTGATCCTTCGTATCGCGCGCGATGCGTGCATTGCGGTTGCCGTCGAGCCAACCAGCGAAGTCGAGGAACCACTGGTTCATGATGTCGAGCTCGTCCTCCTCGAGTGCTTTGGAGTCGACGAGGAAGCTGGTGGAGCGCACGAGTTCGGCGAGCGGGCTGAGGTCAACGACCCCGCCGGGTGTTCCAGTGTCAGAGCCGTACTCGCGGCCGGCGAGATCGGCATTAGGAAGCATGCGGGTTTGCGGAGCGACGAACCAGGCGCGAAGATGCAGGCCTGCGCGGCGCGCGTATCGTTCGTCGTGCGTGAGGATGTAGGCGGCGGAGAGGCAGGCGATGTTTGCGGAGACGTTGCGTAGCGCGATGGCGTGTGTGCGGAAGAGCTTGGTGGTGGTGTGCGGATCGCTGACACCGCGCTCCGGCTGAATGTCGGATACGAAGGTGTTGCCGTCCACATGGGGCGCGGGGGTGGTGGTGATGGGAGTGACGGGGGCCGCGAGTGCGTGAGGAGCTTCGGCGAGAATGCGAGGGCGCTCGGCGTCGGCGACGTCGATGCGTGCCGTCGGCGTTTGTGCAGGAAGAAGGCGCGCGGTGAGCGTTGCGCCAGTGAGCGTGAGGAAGTGGCGACGAGTGAGATGCGCGCGCGGCATTCGGTGTGAGGGTAGCACGGACGACTGGTTGGAAATTTCCCCACCCATGACGACGATGGAGCCGTCGTCATGAATGGGGCACCCGAGATCTATGTTTCAACTATGGCGTCGGGAGTTGGGAGCGATCCCAGCCGCCGCCGAGCACCTTGATGAGCAGGACGCTGTCGTCCATGCGGCGGCGAAGGATGTTGATGTCGTTGACCTCGCTGTTGAGCGCTGCAGTTTGGGCGGTGACGACCTGGAGGTAGGTGTCGACGCCGCCAACGTAGCGGTTATTGAAGATGCGCTCGGACTCCTGCGCGGCCGTCGTGCCGGCGCGCTGCTGCGCGGCCTCCTGTTGCAGGACGCGGAGGGAGACGAGGTTGTCTTCAACCTGCTGCACTGCGTCAAGAACGGTCTGTTTGTAGGCAGCGGAGTTGCGGTCGAAGAGTGCCAGCGATTCTTCTTTAATGCCGCGGCGGCGGCCGCCGTCGAAGAAGGTGTAGGCGAGGCCCGGGCCGAGCGAGTAGACGACGCTTGCGGGCGAGAAGACGGATTGCACGGCGGCGTTCGACTGGAAACCGACTGCTCCGCTGAGGTTGATGGAGGGATAGAAAGCAGCCTGTGCGATCCCGATCGCCTCGTTGGCTTCGTTGGCACGGCGCTCGGCAGCGGCGATATCGGGGCGGCGCTCGAGCAGTTCTGAGGGAAGACCCGATGGAACGATGGGCGGGTTGGTGTCCTCCGCTAGCGGAGAGAAGGGAATTGTCAGCGAGGCGGGCGTCACCCCGATAAGGTTTGCGATGGCGTGTTCGTATTGCGCGCGGTCGATAGCAACATCGGAGGCGGCGACGATGGCGCTCTGCAACTGTGTTTCAGCCTGGGTCACGTCGCTCTTAATCGCGAGGCCGCCATTGAAGCGATTGGTGGTGATGCGCACGGCTTCTTTGTATTGCGTGACGGTGTCGTTGAGGAGCTGCTGCAGCCGGTCATCGCTACGCAGGTTGAAGTAATCGAAGGCGAGCTCGGCCTGCAGCGAGAGCAGGATGTTGGCACGATCGGCTCCGGCGGCCTGGAACTCCTCCTTGCCGGCGGCGATGTTGCGGCGGGCCTGGCCCCAGAGATCGACCTCGTAGTTGACCTCGAACGGGTACTGCACGGTGGAGGACGAGGTAAAGCCCGGCATCGGATTGAAGTAGGGCGAGCTGTTGGAATAGCGTTGCGAGGTGAACGTCGGATTGACGCCCAGGCTGGGAAAACGATCGGCCTTGCGGACGCTGATCTCCGCCCGTGCCGCGCGCAGGTTTGCATCGGCCTGCTTCAATGTTTGGTTCGCCTGCTCAACCTTGGGCTCGAGCGTGTTCAGTTCGGCGTCGTTAAAGAGCGTCCACCAGGAGCCGCGCGGAATTGCGTCTTCAGGTTTGGCGGTTTGCCATGTGGTCCCATCGGCGGCCGTTTCTTTATAAGGCACAAGGCCGGCCTCTTTGAAGGCCGGCGCGAGCGGTGCTTTGGGGACCACGTACTTGGGGCCGACCATGCAGCCGGCGAGCAGCAGCGGCGCTGCTAAGAGCGCGAGGGACAGGGTGCGACGCGTCATCGTACGGCAACTCCGTTGGGATTGACGCGTACGGGCTGGCCTTCGGCGAGCGAGTCGGGCGGATCGAGAATGATCTGATCGCTGGGCTGGATGCCGGACGCGACCTCGAGTGTAGCTCCGTTGTCTTTGGCGATGGTGATGGGCTGAAGGTGCACGTGGCCGTCGCGAACGAGCGCAACGCGGAGACCTTCCGAACGGAAGAGGAGAGCGTTTGCGGGCACGGAGAACTTCGCCTGCTGCTGTGGCAGCTTGAAGTGGACGAAGACGTAGGCGCCGGGAAGCAGCTTGCCCTGCGGATTGTTGACATCGACTTCGACGTTGAGGGTGCGGGAAGCCATGTCGATGGCGTTGGAGTTGCGGGCGACGCGGCCGACGAATTGCTGGTCGGGATATTCGTCGAGGGTGAGCGCGGCCGTATCGCCATCGTGGATGTTGGGAGCGTAGACCTCAGGCACGGCGACGAAGACCCGCAGCTTGCCGGTGGCGGCGATGCGGAAGAGATCTTTGTGCGCCTCGGGTGCGGCATCGCCGGTGCCCGCGTTGATGAGGTCGCCGATGTCGGTGTTGCGAGAGGTGACGACGCCGGAGAACGGAGCGTAGATGCGCTCGAAGGACTGCAACTGCTGGAGGCGGCGAACGTTGGCCTCCGCGGCTTCGAGCGCAGCGCGCTTGGCTGCGGCGCCGCTGACGGCCACATCGGTCTCCTGCTTGGAGACGGAGTCGGACTTCAAAAGATTCTGGTAGCGGTTCGCCGTAAGATCGGCGAGCGAGAGATCCGCCTGCGCGCTCTTCATGTCCGCCTGCGCGACCTGCAGTTGTTGATCGATCTCAGGCGTTTCGATGATGGCCATCAACTGGCCCTGCTTGACGTGCTGGCCGATGTCGACGAAGAACTTCTTCAGGTAGCCGCTGGTGCGGGAGTAGATCGGCGTGTCATCGAATGCCTGGGTGTTGCCGGGAAGAGCGATTTCAGACTCCGAACCGGTGATAGACGGATGGGTGACCTTGACGGTTAGGGCGGCGTTGGCCTGCGTAGTTTGCGCGAGCTGGTGCTCATCGGCGGAACGCAGGAAGATGCCCCAGAGAATGCCCGCGATTAAAAGGGCTGCGATGATGCCAAGCACGACCCAGCTAAGCCTGGAACTGCGCGGACGGGGAAGCGCGTGCGCGGGATCGGGGTGAGGCGCCACGTACGGCAGCGGAGCGCCGTGAGCGTTGGCGGGTGAGGTCATTTCGGTATTGATGTCAATCGGCATTTGTATCTGATTCTCCGGAGTGGCTCAGGCCATCAGGCGAGTACGTGCGTATCGGCCTCGGCCGGCTCGGATGTGAGTTGATTGCTGTGGCCGCGGCCGTGGAGCAGCGCGAACACAGAGGGAACAAAGATCAGCGTGGCCACGGTTGCGAGACAGAGGCCGCCGATGACCGCGCGTCCAAGAGGAGCGTTCTGCTCTCCGCCTTCGCCGAGTCCCAGCGCCATAGGGATCATACCGATGATCATGGCGAGCGCAGTCATGAGCACGGGGCGGAAGCGCGTGGCTCCGGCTTCAATTGCAGAGCGGATCGCGTCGCCGGTGTCATGCAGGCGGTCCTTGGCAAAGGCGACGACAAGAATCGAGTTGGCCGTGGCGACGCCCATACACATAATCGCTCCCATGAGAGCGGGCACGGACAAGGTGGTGTGGGAAAGGAAGAGCAGCAGGATGATGCCTGCGATGGCAGCCGGGAGCGCAGTGATGATGATGAAGGGATCCAGCCAGGACTGGAAGTTCACGACGATGAGCAGGTACACGAGAAGGATAGAGAAGACCAGCCCGAAGAGGAGGCCTGTATAGGAGCTGCGCATCGTCTCCACCTGCCCGCGCATGGTGATGAAGTTGCCGCCGGAGAGGGAGGGACGGTTCCGGTCGACGATGCGCTGGACATCATTGGCGACGGCCCCGAGGTCGCGGTCCTGCACGCCGGCATAGATATCGAGGGTGCGCCGAATGCCGTAGTGAGAGACGATTGGAACCTCGGAGGAGCGGGAGAATCCCGCAACATCAGCCAGGATCTCGGGAGCTTTTGCGCCGGCGGAGGTCATGGGGATGTTCTCGAGATCCTGCAGCGACTGGATACGATACTGCGGGCTTTCCGCAATGATCGGGTAGACAACCCCGTTGCGTTTGTTCAAGAAGAACATCGGGCTTAGCTGAGAAGAGCCGGACAGCATATTGAGGACCGACGAGCCTACATCTTTTTCGGTGTAGCCGCCGTTCTCGGCTTTGGTGCGGTCGACGTTCAGATTGATGACCGGATAGTCGTCAGGCTGTTCCAGGCGGGCGTCAACGACGCCGGGAACCTGGCGAAGCTGCTGCAGAATGTGATTGGCGACCTGCCGATTGCCGGCGTTGTCGGTCCCATCGATCTGAATGTCAAGTGGCGCAGGCAGGCCGAAGTTCAGGATCTGAGTGACGATATCGGAGGGGAGGAAGTAGAAGGTGGTGCCGGGGAATTCGTGCGGAAGCTTCTGGCGGAGGATTCGGACGAAGTCCGCTGTGGGTGAGTGCTTCTCATTGAGCGAAACCATGATGTCGGCATCGGCCGCTCCGAACAGCCCGCTGGTGGCGTGCTGCGTGTTCATGACCGAGTAGGGAAGGCCGATGTTGTCGAGGATGTTGTTCATCTGGCCGGCTGGAATCGTGGTGCGAATCTGGTCCTCGATTTCATCGCACAGCCGCGCAGTTTCTTCGATACGCGTGCCGGTCTTGGCGCGGATGTGCAGGATGAACGTACCGTTATCCGAAGAAGGGAAGAAATTCTGGCCGAGGAACGGGATTAGCAGCAGAGTGAGCGCGATGCAGCCGAGGAACACGGGGACGAACAGTTTGCGCCGAACCACGACGCGCTCAAGAAGAGTGCTGTAACCGCTGCGAACGCGCTCGAATCCGCGCTCGAAGCTTCGCTGAAAGCGGGCCAGGATGTTGCGCGAGCGCGGCGCATGCTCGTCGTGGGCCTTCAGAAGATACATCGCCATGGTAGGCACGAGCGTCTGCGACAGTACAAAAGAAGCCAGCACCGCGAAGCAGGCCGCTTCCGCGAAGGGAACGAAGAGATAACGCGAGACCCCCGCGAGGAAGAACATCGGCACGAACACGATGCAGATACAGAGGGTGGCGACCAGAATCGGGATTGTGATCTGGGCGCAGCCCTCGAGGATGGCACTGCGCAGGTCATGACCTTCCTCGAGATAGCGCTCGACGTTCTCAATCGTGACGGTTGCGTTATCAACCAGGATGCCGACGGAGAGAGAGAGGCCGCCGAGCGTCATGATGTTGATGGTTTCTCCTACAAGGCTCAGCAGGATGATGGACGTGAGCACCGACAGCGGGATGGAGATGGCAATGATGAGGCTGGAACGCCAGGACCCGAGGAAGAGCAGGATCATCAAGCTGGTGAGGGCGGCGGCGATAATGCCTTCGCGGACCACGCCGCTGATCGATCCCCGGACAAAGGTGGCCTGATTGGCGAGAGGTGTGATCGTCAGATTGGGAGGAAGCGTCGACTTCACGCGCGGCAGCAATCCGAGCACGCCCTGCACGACGCTCAGCGTAGAGGCAGTGCCGGACTTCAGGACGGTGATCAGCACGCCGCGATGGCCGTCCTGGCGCACGATGTTGGTTTGCGGGATCGATCCGTCGGCGACGGAGGCTACGTCGCGCACGTAGACCATGGCGCCATTCACCTGGCGAATTGGCATATCGCCGAGCTCCTTGATGGTCTCGACGCTGCTATTGAGGCGGATGTCGTACTCGGTCGAGCCGATCTTGGCCGTGCCACCGGGCTCGACGACGTTCTGCTGGGCGAGAGCGTTGAGCACGTCAGAAGGCGCGAGGCCCTTCGCCTGCAAAGCCTTGGGTTCGAGATACACCATGATTGAGCGCTGCTTGCCGCCGTAGACGTTTGGCAGCACCGCACCCGGAGTAGTGACGAGTTGCGGGCGGATGAAGTTCGACGCGTAATCGTTCAGTTGCTGTTCCGACAGCCCTTTCCCGGAGATTCCGAGCTGCAAAATCGGAACGCTCGAAGCGGAGAAGTTGATGATTTCCGGCGGAAGAATGCCAGGCGGCAACTGGCGCAGCATGTATTGCGAGGCGGCGGAGACCTGGGCGTTGGCCGTCGGGAGGGACGCGCCCGGCTGCAGGTAGATCTTGATGATCGCCTGCCCGTTCAGGGTTGTGGACTCGATATGCTGAATGTTATCGACCAGGTTGGTGAGCGCCTTCTCGTACGGTGTCGTGAGGCGGCCTTCGAGCTCGTCAGGACTGAGACCCGTATACTGCCACGCAACGGAAACGACAGGGATGTCGATGTTGGGAAAGATGTCGGTCGGCGTGCGCACAATCACCACGGGCGCTGCGATAAGAATCAAAATTGCCAGCACGATGAAGGTGTAGGGCCTGTCCAGTGCCAGGCGCACAATCGACATGAATTGCTCTCCGCGGACGCAAAGCGCCCCAGTTAAAAGGACATCACAGATTCAGCCCGGGATTAGCAGTTCTTTCCGCTGCGAGGCATCGGAAAAACCGATAGGATGATTCTATGGAGCTTCGACATCTCCGGTATTTTCAAGCAGTTGCAGAGCTTGGGAGTATGACGGCGGCGGCCCGGCGGCTATACGTCTCTCAGTCAGCCATTAGCGAGCAGGTTCGCGACCTGGAGCATGAACTCGGATGCGCGCTGCTGGATCGGTCTGGTCGCAGGATTCAGCTTACGCCGCAGGGACAGGTTTTTCTCACCGAGGCAAGGCGCACGCTGGAGGCCGCTCAGCGGGCGGTGGATGTAACGCGGAGAGCGGCCCATGGCGAGGTTGGAACCTTGGCGATCGGGTTCTTCCTATGGGGATCAGCGGGGTTCTTTCCGCGCATCATCCGCGAGTTCCGCAAGCTTCGTCCCGGGATACGGCTTTCGCTGGTGGATATGCATGCTACGCAACAGGTAGGCGCGCTCGAGGCCGGCAGGATCGATATCGCACTCACGCGACCGCTGCAGCCGCCGCTCGACAAGATCTTTCGATCGGAGCTGCTGTTCCGCGACCCGGCGGTGGTGGTGATGAGGCCGGATCACCAGCTTGCGGATCGGACGGTCGAGGTTCGCGCTCTGGCAGAGGAACGGCTGGTGTGCGCGGAGCGGCAATCAAATATCGAATTCTTTGACAACATTGTGGCGGTCTGCGCGGCCGAGGGATTTTCCCCCCAGATTGTGAACACTTCAGGAACTTGGTCCGGCGTGCTTACGCTGGTGGAGGCCGGGGAAGGAATTGCGCTGGTGCCGTCAGGCGTGCGGACGCTGCGCAGCCGCGGATTGGTCTTTCGCCCCTTTGCGGGCGCGTTGTCGGCGGGATTGTCAGCGGTGTGGGATCCGCGGCGCGAGGGGCCGGCGCTGCTGGAATTTCTTCGGCTGGTGCGCGAGCACCGCGATCGGATCGGACGCGGCGAAGAGAAGGTGGACTGATTCGTTTCACGAAAGCAAAGAACTGATTCGTGTGACTGTGCGATTGTCGACACGATTCGTCGTGCCACGCAGCAAACCCCGCTTCGCGCGCAGGGCGTCTATCGCCTTAGGGGTCGCCTGCGATTCCTGCGGAAGGAGCAAAATGACTGCGGCCGATGTGTTGGTAGAGAAGCTGATTGACTGGGGCGTGGACACGATCTTTGGCCTTCCCGGCGACGGGATCAACGGTGTGATGGAGGCCCTGCGCAAGCAGCAGAAGAAGATCAGATTTATCCACGTGCGCCATGAAGAGTCGGCCGCATTTATGGCCTGCGCGTACGCCAAATTTACAGGTCGGCTCGGCGTCTGCCTGGCGACCTCAGGCCCGGGCGGCATTCATCTTCTGAATGGGTTGTATGACGCGAAGATGGACCAGCAGCCTGTGCTCGCAATTACGGGAATGCAGTTTCGCGATCTGACCGGAACCTACTCCCAGCAGGATGTCGAGCTCGACAAGCTCTACCTGGATGTCGCGTGCTACAACCAGCGCATCATGGACGCGCCGCACATGGAGCCGGCGGCAGATCTTGCGATCCGGTCGGCGATTGACAAGCGCGGCGTGGCGCACATCACGATTCCCATCGACGTGCAGTTGGCCGATGTAGGCAAGCACGACCGCTCGAAGCGCAACAAGCCGAATCACACTTCCTCGGTGTACGCGACCAGCGGCAACGTGCCGCCACAGGAAGATCTGAAGGCAGCGGCAGAGGTGATCGGCAAAGGGAAGCGTATCGCGATCCTCGCGGGTCAGGGGGCGCTGCATGCGCGCGACGAGCTGGTGCAGCTGGCTGAGCTTCTGGGTGCGCCGGTTGTAAAGCCGCTGCTGGGCAAGGCATGCCTTCCGGATGACTCCCCTTACACAACCGGCGGCATAGGCCTGCTTGGAACGGCGCCCAGTGAAGAGGTGCTGGAGAACTGTGACACGCTGCTCATGATCGGGACATCGTATCCATATATTGAGTACCTGCCGAAACCGGGCGACTGCAGGTGCGTGCAGATCGATTCAAACGCGGACCGCATAGGGCTGCGGACCCCGGTTGAGGTGGGTCTGGTCGGCGATTCGAAGAAGACCCTGAAGATGCTGATGCCGATGCTGAAGCGGAACAGCTATCGCCGGTTCCTGGAGAAGGCGCAGAAGGGCATGAAGGACTGGAACGCCATTATCGAGAAGGAAGGCACCAGCACGGCCATGCCAATGAAGCCACAGGTCGTCGGCTGGCAGCTCTCGAAGTATACGAAGGAGAACGCGATTATCGTCTCGGATTCCGGCACGAACACAACGGTGTGGGCGCGCTATATGCAGGCGAAGAAGGGGCAGATGCACTCATGCTCCGGCAATCTTGCGACGATGGCCGGCGGGATGCCATATGCCATCGCGGCGCAAGTTGCGTTTCCGGAGCGGCAGGTGATCGCAATCGTCGGCGATGGCGGCTTCACGATGCTGATGGGCGAGATCATCACGGCGGTCGCGTATAAGCTGCCGATCAAGTTCGTCATCATCAAGAACAACACGCTGGGCCAGATCAAGTGGGAGCAGATGGTTTTCGAGGGCAACCCTGAGTACCAGTGCGAGTTGTTCCCCATCGACTTCGTTGCGCTTGCAAAAGCCGTGGGCGCCAGTGGAATTCGGATCGATGATCCGCGCAAGGCTGGTGCAGATTTCGAGAAGGCGCTCGCGATGCCCGGGCCCGTGATCATCGAGGCGGTCGTCGATCAGTACACTGCAATGCTGCCGGCGAAGATTAAGCCGGACCAGGCAATCAAGTTCACCGAGGCGCTTATCAAGGGAGAACCGAACCGTATGCGGATCGCCCTGACAGCGGCAAGCGACACGGTGCGGCAGGTTGTGTAACGAGGATTCGTCGCACTTGCGTGAGGTGATTGAGTGTTGCCCTTCTCCAGCCTGAGAGAACGATGATCTCCCCTGATTTGAAAACCGAAGCTCCGAAGACCGCAGCTCCGAAGATCGCGGAGACGACCGCAACCGCGTACACCATCCCGACCGATGCGCCGGAAGGTGACGGAACGTATGCGTGGGACAAGACCACGCTGGTCGTCGTGGAGATCCGGTGCGAGCAGAGCACGGGTGTTGGGTACACGTACTCGCATAAGACCGCGGCCCCACTGGCCCGTGAGCTGATGAAGGAGCACGTTCAAGGTCGAAGTCCCTTCGACACGAACGCACTCTTCTCAGCGATGCGCAAGGCCCAGCGCAACTATGGCCGCGACGGCATTGCCGCGACGGCGTTGTCGGCGATTGACATCGCGCTATGGGACCTGAAGGCGAAGCTGATGGAGCAACCACTGTGCGCGGTGCTTGGGCAGATGCGCGCAGGTGCGCCGGTTTATGGGTCGGGAGGATTCACAACGTACTCGGACGAGCAGCTTCGAGCTCAACTCGGCGGATGGGCGCACGAAGGAATCCCGCGCGTGAAGATGAAGATTGGGACGCATCCGGAAGACGATCTGCGGCGCGTGAAGGTGGCACGCGAGGCAATTGGAAAAGAAACCGAGCTTTTTGTCGACGCTAACGGAGCATACTCGCGCAAGGAGGCGCTTGAGTTCGCCGAGCGATTCGTTCGCGACTATAACGTGACATGGTTTGAAGAGCCCGTGAGCTCAGACGATCTCGCCGGCCTGAAACTGATGCGCGATCGCGCTCCTGCGGGGATGGACATTGCGGCCGGGGAGTATGGATGGACCGCGATGTATCTGCGCAACATGATGGAGGCCGAAGCGGTGGATGTGATCCAGGCGGATGCCACGCGTTGCGGCGGCGTCACCGGCTTCATGGATGCAGCGGCGATTGCCGACGCACACCCGCTGCCGCTCTCGGCGCACTGCGGGCCGTCGGTGCATCTACACCTCGCCTGTGCAGCGCGTCCGCTGCGCCATGTCGAGTACTTCCACGATCACGTTCGTATCGAGAGCATGCTGTTCGATGGATTTCGTCCTGCGAAAGAAGGCGTGATGTACCCCGACCTGTCCAGGCCCGGAATGGGGTTGGAGTTCAAACGTGCAGATGCGGAGCGCTATCGCGATGATGTGTGAACCTGCTGAATGGAGTTCGCGATGACGTTGCCCGACACGACTCCGCGTGCACTGGTGAAGAGTGTGCCTAAGCCGCTGCGCAGTTTCGCGGAGACGGCGCTCGATCACATCCAGTGCGGGTGCTTTCAGCGCTCGATGGCGCTGCTCGTTGCAGGCAGCAGCCTGGTAAGCACAATTGAGGTTGGATACGAGCACTATCGCGGAGGCTATTCGAATCCGGTGATGTATACCCCGGTGACACTGGGCGGTGCGCTCACGATCGCGGCGACCGCCGGAGTATTCAGCGGGCGCGCCGCGACGACGTGGATGCGGTGGCTGAGCTACATCACGCTGGTGGACGGGACCATCGGGTTCTGCTTCCACATTCGCGGTGTAGCGCGCAAACCCGGCGGATGGCGCATGCCGGTCACCAACGTCGTGATGGGGCCGCCGCTCTTCGCACCGTTGCTCTTCGGAACCAGCGCGTACCTGGGCGTGATCGCCTCGTATCTTCAGCGCGAAGAAGACTACGGCATGCGGAGCCGCGTGGTTGCGGCGACCACGCGGCTGCACAAACAGGATTTTCGCGATGACATCCGCACCGGCAGATTCCAAAAGCACCTCTGTTTAGTGGCGGCGGTGTGGACGGTGTGCTCCGGAATGGAGAGCTGGTACTCGCATTACAAGGACAATTTCAAGTACAAGGTGCAGTGGTCGCCGATCCTGCTGACGCCGCTGATGCTGGCGGCGACACTCGGCGCGCGCAAGAGCAAGCGCCTGGCGAATACGGCGCTGCCGGCGGTGTCCGCACTGCTGATGCTCGACGGAACGATCGGCTTCGGATATCACGTCCGGGGAATTCTGGCGCGTTCCGGCGGCAGGAAGAAGCCGCTATACAACATCCTCTATGGCCCGCCGATCTTCGCGCCGCTGCTTGTCGCGGCCTGTGGTTTGCTTGGCGGGCTGGCGTACCTGATGAGGCGGGAGCGCTAACGATGGCCCAAGATCAGCACAAGGAAAGCCTGCCCTTGACGCATCCCGCAACCGGACGGCCGCTGCCGAAGCGTGAGCAGCCGGGCTACTATCCAGGTTTCAGCACGCTGAAGCAGAAGCGGTACTGGGACGCGGCGACGCGCAAGCTTATTGAAGAGCGAGTCTCGCGGGAGAAGGCCATCCGGTTCTTTACGCCCGAGGAGGCGCGCACGATGGAGGCGGTCGTCGATCGCATGCTGCCGCAGGACGATCGCATCAAGGAGCGCCGCGTTCACATACTGCCCGAAATCGATGACCGGCTCTATCACGATCGACTGGATGGATATCGCTTTGAAGATATGCCGCCTGATCAGGATGCGTATCGGATCGGGGCCCGTGCCTTTGAGCAGATGGCGCAGACGCTGCACGGCCGCGCGTTTCATGAGCTGACGGTTCGCGAGCAGGAGGAGATCCTCAAGTCCATCCACCAGGCAAAGCCGCAGGCGGCGCAGGAACTATGGAAGCAGATGAACATCGAGCGCTTCTGGACGCTTCTGCTGGCGGATGTGGTCACTGCCTATTACGCGCATCCCTGGGCGTGGGACGAAGTAGGCTTCGGCGGCCCGGCTTATCCACGCGGCTACATGCGGCTTGAAGAGGGCGAGCCGGAGCCCTGGGAGGTCGAAGAACAGCGCTACGAGTGGGACGCGCCCGCGGACACGATCAGCGATGCCGAAGAGATGCACGCCCAGGGTGCCGGGGAGCACCAGGTGCATTCGGGACAGGCGGGTACACATTGAGCTTGTTCGAGCACAACAGGCCTGTAGGAGGGCCGTTCGAGAAGCCGAAGGATGATGTGCATCGACTCGGCTCGATGCAACAGATCAAGGTGCCGCCGCCGCGGTTCAAAGATACTGATGTCATCGATTTCGCGATTGTCGGTGTAGGCTCCGCTGGCGGCGTGTTGCTGCAACGGCTCGCACGCGCAGGCTTCAAGGTTGTCGGCTTTGAGGCGGGCCCGTTCTGGGATACCGAGCGCGACTGGGTCTCGGACGAGACTGGATCGCACAAGCTCTACTGGAACGATTTGCGCATCACCGGCGGGGAGCATCCGCTCGCTCTCGGCGCGAACAACAGCGGCAAGGGCGTTGGCGGAGGTTCAGTCCACTGGGCCGCGTTTGTGCCGCGCTTTCATCCATCTGACTTTGAGGTGTACACGCGCGATGGCGTCGGCGCTGACTGGCCAATCACGTACGAGGACATCGAGCCCTACTACGATCTGCTCGAGCAGGAGATTCCTGTTGCAGGGCCGGCCTGGTATCCGTGGGGCAAACCGCATGGGCATCCGTATGCGCCGCACCCGATGGGCGGCGTCGGTGACACGCTCATCGAGGGCTGCAGCAAGCTGGGCATTCGCGTCAGTGCCGGTGGGCCGGTCGCGATTCTCTCCGCATCGCATGGAGACCGCCCGCACTGCATCTATCGCGGCTTCTGCATCCAGGGGTGCAAAGTAGGGGCGAAGGCATCGACGCTGATAACGCATGTGCCAGACGCGTTGAACAACGGCGCAGAGATCCGCGACTGCTGCATGGTCAGCCGCGTCTCGATGGACAAAGACGGACGCGCGGATGGCGTCTTCTATTTCGACGCCGAAGGCAAAGAGCGTTTCCAGCGCGCCAGGGTGGTGATTGTTTCCGGATATGCGCTGGAGACTCCGCGCCTTCTGCTGAACTCTGCCTGCCCGGGGCACGAGCGGGGTCTCGCAAACTCTTCAGGCACGCTGGGAAAGTATTTGATGGCCCAGGCAGGAAATGTCATCCTCGGACGATTCGAAAATCTGGTGCGGATGTACAAGGCTCCGCCCGCGCATGCGCTCACCGAGGAGTTCTATGAAACGGACCCGAAGCGCGATTTCGCACGCGGATTTGCGGTGCAGACCGTCGGGCCGCTGCCGATTGCGTTCGCGAAACAGATGATGGCTTCCAAAGGCGTGTGGGGATGGGCCATGCGCCGCAACATGATGGATTACAACCACTGGTCGGCGCTTGGACTTCTTGGCGAGATCCTGCCGTGGGAGGACAATCGGATCGAATTGGCGGACGGCCGTGATGGCCGGCAGGATGCACGCGACCGCTTCGGTCTTCCGGTAGCGCAGGTTACGTTCAGCCTCAAAGACAACGACAAGAAGATGATCGAGTTTGGCAAGAACAAGGTGATGGAAATCATGTGGGCGGCGGGCGCTGGGGAGGTTGTGCAGGAGTCGCGCTATGCGCACCTCGTCGGCGCCTGCCGGATGAGCAAGACGCCTGACGCCGGAGTGTGCGACAAGTTCGGCCGCACCTGGGATGTGCCCAACCTGTTCGTGATGGACGGCTCCGTGATGCCGACTCAGGGATCGGCGAATCCTGGCCTGACGATTCAGGCACTCGCTGCACGCACAGCGGACTATCTGATTTCGCAGCACGAGGCAATCTTTACCAGCAGCCGGCGCGATATGACGGAGCCCCCCTGCCGCAAATCGCTCGCTCCTCCCGGCACATTTACCCGGGGGATTCCCCACCTGCGCTGAGCTCGCGAAGCAATTGCTCTGTGCGCTGATGCCGATGAGCGAACACGGTCGTCAGCATGCGCCGAACCGCAAGCCGGTTGGCCAGATGCTCCAGCCTTCGAAAGGGAAGCTCATATTCCACGGTGTCGATGAGCAGCGTGCCGTGCTCTCCCGTGGTTTCGGATTGCCACTCCTGCACGCGATGACACTGCCGCCAATACCGGAAGGGCCCGTCCAACTGGCGATCGCAGAAGCGCTCATTCCAATGGAAGTCCTCAATGAGCGATACCCACGAAACACGAACCGGGGCCAGCCGCGTTGGTCGAAAGCTCAGCGTCAGGCGCGTGCCGCGGCCCGCTGCAACCATACCCTCGGAGGCCTCCCGGCCGTTATGGTCTGCCGGAGAGAGCTCAATCTCATCGATGCGCGCCTCCTGCCAGTCGGGCAGTAACTTCGGCAGATTCGCGGGATTCGCGAAAAAGGCGAACACGAATTCGACGGTGTGCGGAAGCCACTGCGTCGTTCGAAATCGATGCCTCATCCGCACACCTCGACTGATGCAAACGGATATCGCACAGGCATTTCTGAAATAGGCCTGAAACGGTCCGAGTTAATGTATTGTGATATGGGACCGCTTAAGTCTTATATCAGATCGCCGCTCGCTTGCAGCGGCTAAATGGAAAGGCCCTCGATCTAAATAATGAAAAACAAGAAAAAAGGGAAGCGTCAAGGTATTTTTGCGGTAGCCGCGATGGTCGCCTGCGCCGTGGCGGGCCGTTTGGACGCTTTAACCCCAACCACGTCCAAAGGCTCCGGAAAGACACCAGCGCCCGCCCAATTGCCGGTGAGGCGGTTCCATATCGTTGCCGGGTCGCTCGACACTGCGCTCCTGGCTTACGGGCAACAGAGCGGCGTAACGATGCACGTTGCAATTCCGCCAGACCAACTGGCCACCCTCCACAGCGCCGGTCTGCAGGGACTTTACACGCAACAAGCAGCGTTGCAGGAGCTCCTGAAGGGCACAGGCCTGACCTGCAGCTTCGACAACGCGGAGAGCGCAATCGTTGGTCTGCAGCGCTCCGATACCGTCGACGTCACTGCACAATTGTCCGCCGCCGTGTCAATGGGCAAGTTCACCGAAGATCTTCTGCACACGCCGCAGACCGTGGCCGTAGTACCGGACTTTGTGCTGCATGACGAACAGAATCGCACTCTCACGGACGCCGTTCGCAATGTACCGGGAATCAGCATCGCGGCAGGAGAGAGCGGCGCGCAGGGCGACAATCTCACAATCCGCGGATTCACTGCGCGGGATGACATTTTTCTGGATGGCATTCGGGACTTCGGCAGCTATTACCGCGACAGCTTTAACTACGACCAGGTAGAAGTGCTTGAAGGACCTGCCGGCGTGCAGTTTGGCCGCGGGTCTACAGGCGGCGTGATTAATCAGGAAAGCAAGGTTCCCGCCGCGGACAGATTCGCACATCGATGGCGAAGTCGGAACCGACCTCACGCGCCGCATCACCGCCGACATCAACGAGCCGATGAACGACGTTGCGGGAGGATCAGCGGTGCGGCTGAACGTGATGGGAGTTGAAGGCGGGGTCGCCGGGCGGCCATACGCCGAGAATCGTCGCTACGGCGTGGCGCCATCGATCAGTTTCGGAATGAACAAGCCGACGCGCCTGACGATCAGCTACTTCCACTTCAGCGAGAGCGATACACCGGATTACGGTCTGCCGTGGTTCTTCAACCAGGTTGCGCCCGGAGTCGATCGCCATGCTTACTTTGGCTTCCCGAACGCGAACCATCTCCGCACAAACGATGACATCGTAACCGTGAAGGCGAACCACACCTTCGGGAACAGCGTTGATCTCCACACCATCTCCCGTTGGGCGAACTACCCGCGCGATGTCCAGATCACCGAGCCGCAGATCTGCTCGAACGCCGGCGTCAGTGTGCCGGTGGGCGGATACGTTGCAGCGCTCCCCACAAGCGCGG
>DASUHZ010000032.1:0-69991 GCA_036273275.1 Bryocella sp. | reverse complement strand
TATGCGCTGGCGAGCTATAACGCGGGGGATTCTCCGGTGAGGCAGTGGATCGCGGAGGGCGACTACAAGGATGTGCCGGAGTGGGTGGAGTCGATTCCGTATAGCGAGACGCGGGATTATGTGCAGAGTATTTTGAGGAATAGGGAGATGTATCGGGCGATTTATGGGGGGAAGTGAGCGGTTACTGCCAGATGCCCAGATGCGTTGGCGATACGTTGCTTCGATAAGCGCTAGGAGGCAAGGATGCACAGGAACTTAGCAGGATGGATGATAGTGCTGGCAGCTTCCATGTTGATCTTCCGTGTCAGCGCTGCACAGACCCCAACAAAGCCCAATTGCGACTCGTCGAGCCTTACTATGAGCGAGCTGACCCATTGCACTGACGATCGCCTGACCAATTTAGAGGTGGAACTGAAGCGTGAATATAGAGAGGTTTTAGTCTCTGCGGCAGATGATCCTAGATTAGTGGAAGCGATCAAGAGCAGCCAAGATGCTTGGATTGTGTATAGATCGAAGCTTGTCAGAGTAGCCTTTCCCGCATCAGGACCACACGCAGAGTCCGGCTCGGCGCTTATAGTCGAAAGAAATGATCTTATTTCGGACCTAACTCGGGAACAGATAGAACACCTTCGAGAACTAAAGCATATCTATGTCGGCCGATAGGAGACTCTAGACAAGAGCAAAGGTGTTGCTGATCAGTTTGCAGTTTTCAGTTGTGAGTAAAAGCAGAACTCCTTCGGGGATGACAGAAAGAAGAACAACGACAAGAGCAAAGGCAGTCACGCGTCTTAACGCGCGATTCCCCACCCTGTCTTCCTTCAGAAGCCGAGGGTAGGGCACCCAGTTCGTGGTGGTCCGGACGAAATACCGAGGTCCTTCGCCTACGGCTCAGGATGACGTCTGTTTGACGGGGTGAGGTCGGCTCGGATCCCCCGCTCGGCGAGTACGCTCTCACCGACTTCGCCACACGCTATTCGTGGCGGAGGGCGACGACGGGGTCGAGGCGGGAGGCGCGGAAGGCGGGGATGAAGCCGCTGATGATGCCGACCAGCGCGAGGATGACGAAGGACGCGATCATCGTGGTGCCGGAGGCGCGGAGGATGATGTCGCCTTCGTGGTTCGCGGTCTTGTAGATGTCCGAGTAGAGCGGCATGGGTGGGATGAGGTGGCCGAGGATGACGGCGATGATCATGCCGATGGCGCCGGCCATGAAGGTGAGGATCAGGCTTTCGAGAAGGAACTGCGCGAGGATGTCGCGGCGGCGCGCGCCGAGTGCTTTGAGGATGCCGATCTCGCGGGTGCGCTCGGTGACGGAGACGAGCATGATGTTCATGACGCCCACGCCGCCGACGGCGAGGGTCATGGCGCCGATGATGCCGAGCAGGACTTCGAGGCCGATGGAGAAGGCCATGATCTGCTTGGAGTTTTCGATGGTGTCCCACATGTTGAGGGCTTTGTCGTCGTTGGGATTGAAGTGGTGGCGTTGCGCGAGGACGGTGCGGACGGCGGCGATGGCACGGAGATGGATCTCCGGCGAACTGGGCTGGAAGACGATGGAGCCGGGGTCGCGCTCCTGCTTGATGGAGCGCATGGTTTCGTAGGGGACGAAGATGTTTTCGTTGTCGGGGCCGTTGTTGGAGGAGTCCTGAATCTTGTTGCGAAGCACGCCGATGACCTCGAAGGGCTGGCCTTCGATCTGCACGGTTTCGCCGACGGGCGGATAGCCGTTGAAGAGTTTTTCGGCAGCGTGGGAGCCGAAGATGACAACCTGGCGATGTTGCGTGAAGTCGTCGGACTCGAAGTAGCGGCCGGTTTCGACGTCGAGACGGCGCATGCCGCCGTAGGGGAGCTCGACGGCTTTGGACTGGATGCTGACAACCTTTGGGCCGTACTTGACGCTGAGGCCGTCATCGATCTCGTCGGAGACGGCGCGGAGGAAGGGAAGAGCATCGCGGAGGGCCTGGGCGTCTTCTTCTTTGAGGATGACTTTCTGGCCGGAGCGCTGGCCGCCGGCCTGCATGGAGGTTTGGCCGCCCCAGAACATAACGATGTTGTTGCCGATGCCGAGGAAGCCTTGCAGTACGCACTTGCCGATCGCGTTGCCATAGCTGAGGAGAAGGACGACGGTGACGAGTCCCCAGACGATGCCGAGCATGGTGAGGATGGAGCGCACGCGGTTGCGGCGAAGGGAGTCGACGGACTGGATGAAGGCTTCGCGGATTTGCATGAGGGCTCGGGAGATTTATCCAGGGCTAAAGCCCCTTTGTTGTTGTGCGTTGTTTCCGCGGGCTAAAGCCCGCTGCTACTCCTACTCCGTGGTGAGGCACTCGATGGGCGTGAGGCTGGCGGCGCGCATGGCGGGGTACATGCCGGCCCCGACGGTGATGGCCGCGAGCGTGACAAGTGACGAGATGATGGCGAACGGAGAGATGGCGGGAACCGGAATGAACGGCGGCAGCGGAATGAGGCGGATTCCGGCGATGATGGCGAACGAGCAGAAGAGCCCGAGGCCGCCGCTGACAAGCGTGATGATGGCGGCTTCGGTAAGGAACTGACGGCGGATGTCGCGGGCGGTGGCGCCGAGTGCTTTGCGGACACCGATCTCGCGGGTGCGCTCGGAGACCGCGACGAGCATGATGTTCATGACGCCGATGCCGCCGAGGGCGAGAGTGAGCAGAGCGACGGAGGCGAAGAAGAGCGTCATGACGTGGAAGATTCGGTCGGTGAACTTGACGCTGTCGAGCGTGTCCCAGACCCAGAGGGCGTCGAGATCAATGGGATCGAAGTGGTGGCGCGCGCCGAGAACCTCGCGGACCTGGCGCATGGCGGCTTCGTGGAGTTTGGGGTCAACGGGCGCGACGACGATGTTGTTGACGTAGCCAGCGAAGGAACCTTTGAAGTCAGGCGGGAAGTCGCGCTCCATGGCGGAGAAGGGAACGAAGAGCTGAGTGTTGTCCGGGCCGGAGCCGTAGCTTCCGTTCTGCTGCTTTTTCTCGAGCACGCCGATGACGGTGTAGGGGTAGCCGGAGATTTGGATGGTCTGGCCGATGGAGAGCTTGCCTGGGAAGAGCTGGCGCTCGGAGTCGGCGCCGAGGACGACGACGCGCGCGGCATTGCTTTCGTCGTCTGGTGACATGAGGCGGCCCTGTGCGACGGTGAGGGAGCGGAAGTGCTGGTACTCGGGCCAGACTCCGCGGACGGCGCGGTTGGAGGCGTTCCACCGGCTGACCTCGTTGACGGTCTTGCGGATTTCGGGCGAGACGGTCTTGATGAGCGGGGCGAGCTGCTTGATGGCGACGGCGTCGTCGATGCTGAGGAGCACGTTGCGGCCGGCGGGGTAGCCCTGGAAGGGCATGCCGGTTTTGCCGCCGAACATGATGGCGATGTCCGTGCCGATGGTTGAGAGTTGTTTGCGCTGCTGAATGCCGAAACCGATGCCGAGGCCGACGAGAAGGATGACCGAGGTTATGCCCCAAAGAATGCCGAACATGGTGAGGAAGCTGCGGAGCTTCGACTCCCAGAGGGCGGCAAGCGTTTGTTTGAGGATCTCGCGAAAGGGCATGGCGGCTGTGCTCTGATGGGAGCGTTGAGCAGAGGTACGCAGTTGGGGGGTGTGTGGTTCCCGGAGACGACGGGGAGAGTTGGTAGGATGAAGCAGGCGCCCGGGTGGTGGAATCGGCAGACACAGCGGACTTAAAATCCGCAGACCCTAACCGGTCGTGGGGGTTCAAGTCCCCCCTCGGGCACCAGAATTGACAACTTACCGAGGAACGCCGCTCAAATTATGAGCGGCATTGCTGTCTGGTGGCACTTGTGGTGGCGCTTTTTCCCGTGCATGCGCGCTGCGCTCGATAAGCGCTTTGCCTTGATACGCCAGCTGAGGCGTGAAGTCGGGGAATTCAATTGGCTGGTCTAAGAGCCACCTATGAGGGAGTCTTAGTTTTTACGATTCGTGTCTGCCGGAAGACGGCATCTCATTCGGTCAGGAGGCAACAATGGCGAAACTGACAACGGCGAAGAAAAAGGCTGAACCGAAGAGCGATTTTGGACTTCCGGGGGAACGCAAATATCCCATGCCGGACGCCTCACACGCCCGCAACGCAAAGGCCCGGGCGTCGCAAGCGGAGCATTCTGGCAAGCTGAGTGAAGCTGACAAGAAAAAGATCGACAGCAAGGCGAATAAGGTACTGAAAGAGAAGTGAAGGCTCAGGACTGAAATCGTCTACGCCCTCATCGCATTCTGAAGACTTACTTCGAGCCACTGGCCGCTGGCACGGACGCCTGAACGGAACGGCGGATGCGCCTTATTCCGGCGTAAGCGGCGTCTGCTTCCGCGCAGCGCCTGATCCTCCGAAGTCAGCCTTCCATGTGGCGCCGATCGAGGTGTGCCCAATCGCCGATGCGCTCAGGGAGCCCGATGCGCCCCGGGACCTTGTGGACGTTAGCGGGTTTGCGAGATGACGGGTTGGTTCAGGTGGATGGGCTGGGCGCCTTGGTCCGATCGGACGGCGATTGGAACGGCGTGGAGAAGGTAAGGCATGACCGTGCTGGGGTCGTTCCAGCGAATACTCCAGGCGTTCTCAACGGCTATGAGGAGATAGTTACCAGGGAGGACGTTGGGGAGCATGAAGCTGCCATCCAGATCCGTCTGGTCGCGGCGGAAGAGATCGGGGCTGGCGTCCTCGCCGGCTGGCACGAGGATAACCATGCTGGGCACGGACGGCTTGCCGTTGGGCCGGTGAACGTAGCCTTCGATTGAGATGGGCTCGCCGCCCAAGGTGAGATCGACCTTGACCTCGTCGGTGCCGGTGATGTGGAGCACTCTGGTCGGGCTGTCGCGGCCGTTCACCTGCACGCCGGCAACGCTCAGCGGACGTCCCAAGCCGTATATCACGAAGCGATAGTCTCCCACTGGTACCTCGTTGAAGTCGACTGCGTCCTTGCCGGCGAGCGGCTGATTCAGATTGATGCCGCTGGGATTCCCGCGCTGATACAGCGAGATCAGGGTGTTCTTCGGGAGATTCATGCCGTCAGGCGTGTGCAGGCTGACATGCACAAGAGCGGAGGAGGTAGCGATCGCCGGCTGGGAGTCCAGCGTTATGGATTCCGAGCTGAGGGTGATCGGGCCGAAGTCGCGCGAGGCCGTCCCTGCCAGGTTCGCGCGGATCTCATATTGACCGGGTGCCAGGCCCGTGATGCGCTGTGTTCCGTTGAAGCCGTCCATTTGCATGGCCGCAGGTTCCGGGTGACCGAAGACCGTACGAGTCAGTGAGTAGCCAAACGGTCGCCCACCGTGCTCCATATTGCCGTTATCTGTGGATGGGAGCGTGATAGAGAGAGCGTGCACGGGGGCGAGATGGATGTCCGCGATGAAGTCGTCGCCGGGTTTTACATCAATCGGTAAAGCATCCGTGTCGAGGGTTGCGGCGGGATAGAAGGTCATTGGATAGGCGACGTCGAGTGCCAGGTCGACTGCAGGACGGAACATAACGCGTGCTTCGGGCGGTTCGGGCGGCGGCGGGTGGACAGCGTACCAGGGCGTGGCGGTCACGGCAAGGAAGTAGCGGCCGGGTGGCAGGTCGCCGAAGTCGAAGGTGCTCTCGTCGTTGGTGAAGCCATTCCGGAATCGGGCGATCCGGTTTTCGTCTCCCGATTGCTTGCGGTACAAGATGATGTTGGCGCGTACGACGGGCTCACCGGTGTCGTCAATAATGTGCCCGGAGATCGAGGCTGACGGCGTTAGTTCGAGGGTGAGGGATGAGGTGTCGACGCCGACCCCGGTTACGATCGCTGTCGAAAGATTTTCATGCTCCAGGTAGAGGCTGGGAACGAAGCCGCTCGCCTGACCGAGAAGCCTGTATTTGCCGGCCGGCACACGATCGAAGTGAAATGTCCCATCCTCGGCGGTGTAAGCCGTCGCAAAGGCTTGGTTGGAGTTGGCCGGCTCCAGCGAAACCAGCACGTTTGCCAGCGGGCGGCCATCGGGCGAACTGAGGACCTTGCCGGCAACGCGGTCGCCGGCTACCTGTTGAGCCATCCCGGCGAAGCTAATGACGCTCGAGAGGAGCAGTGTGCTCAACGCACGGAGAGTTTGGCGCAGGCTCACAGAGTGCCTCCCACCGTGGTTCCAGTCGCGGCAGTGTCGGGTGGTGTGACAAAAGGAGCATCCATCTTGACGTTATCGCCAGGTGCAAGCGTGATGAGCTTGCCCTGGCTCAGCCAGGGGAGCATCGCCTGGGAATCGCGGTAAGGAAGTTCGCGGATGAGATTGGAAACAGCGAATAGCCGATAGATACCGGGCGGTACGTTGCCGAATGTGAACTCCCCGCCACTAGTGACCGAAAAAGTCTGCATCGGGCGCTGACCCTCCTCGCCGAGAAGAAAGACAAAGGAACGGCCTTGATGAGCATCATCTCCGGTCTTGATGTTGCCGGAGAGTGTGGCGGTATCGTCGCGAATGGTTATGTCAATCGGTTCCGGGCTGCCCGAGCCACTAACCACCAGCGATTGCTGCAGCAGATCCGTGCCGCCGCAGGTCATGCTTGCAACATAGCCGTAGGTGGACATGGGAATCGCCGTATACCGGCCAGCCGGAACGTTGTTGATCGTGAACTCGTCTTCTCCTGGCTTTGCGTTGCCGCCGGAGAAGCGGCCGCCCATTTCGTCAGGCTGAAGCTGCAAACTGAGCGGGACCTGTCCGGGTGCGGACTTTGACGTGAGCTCCAGGTGAACCCTGACCAGGATGTTCCCGGCCGGGAGGAGTGTTACGGGCGCCGTGCGGAGAGGAGCACTGGTTACGTGGAGAGTTATGTCGGCTGCGTCGAGGGCATCCGGTGCGGTCTGGCTGAAGAGGTGGAGATCGTAAGTGCCGTCTGGAAGAGAGCCCTCGACAGCGTTGTCACCCGGGACATAGCCGAGGCTATAGCCGCTGCCAAAGCCAGAGTTAATGAGAACGCTCAAACCAGATGGCTGACCCGCGATTGGAATCGTGACCGGGTAGTAGGCAGCCCTGTGCAGATGCAGCTCGGCGTTGGCCACTTCACCTGCATGCAGAACAAGGGGTGTTGCGGAATTGAGGCTGGAGGCGTCGCCGAGGAAGGCAGGTGGGTATTGCTCTGTGATGGATCGGACGTCGAAGGGCAACGGAGTTTCGCCGCGCCACTCACGCGTCATGACGATGTACTCGCCGGGCTGGAGGTTGCCAAAGTGGAACGCGCCATGGCGATCAGTGTTGCGGTTGTCCATTGGCCGCCATGTGAAACGGCCATTCTGGATCACGTGCTGCAGCAGCATAACCTGAATATTTCGCGGAAAGTTGCTGTTCGCCGCATAAACGTGACCAGCAATGGACGCGGCTGGACTGAGGCGAATCTCCATCGTTCGGGTGGAGAGCGTATCGTCGAGCGAAACCGCGAGGGGATCCATGCGGATGTAGCCCGGGCGCTCAGCGGAGAAGAAGATGGTCGGGTGGAAATTGCCGCGCCGCGCGGCCTGGTCGTACGGTGAACCGAGAGGAATGGCAATCTCAAAGGTGAACCGGCCTTTGCTGTCGGTGAGAGTGGCGAGACGGCGGTCCATGGAAGTAACCAAGGCGCCACCGATGCCTTTGCCCGTAACTTGATCGAGGACGATGCCGTGGAGCTGGAAAACGGTATCGTCCTGCGCAGCCTGGGCATGTAACCGGGGCGACAACCAGGCGGCGCACAGCAGCGTGAACGAAACGAGAACTCGCAGGGTGGGCCGAATGCGCGTACACATAGGGGTTCTTGCGTATCTGCTTTGACCCCTACTGTTTTAGCTGAACCCGCTGAAAATAGGGAAGTCTCCAAATTGACAGGTCGACCCATTGAGCACTTAAAGGATTCGCTTCGTCGCCGGTTGGTCAACGTACAGTGACCTCGAAGATCGCAGGCCGTGCCGTTGCGGAGACCGCGGGATCGTAATATTCATAGACGCGCGATGCGAATGCCTTCGCACGAATCGGATATTTGGCGTGGAGGTGGAACTGAACCTTGACGGTTTCGCCGCCTGCGATTCCGTTGAAGTAGAGGATGGCCTGCGTTGCAGTGAGATTGAACTTCTCAAGTCTGCCTGTGCGAGCATGCGCGGTGCTCTCGACCATCGACTGCAGGTCTTCGGTCTGGAGGTCAAATCCGGGCGGGATGCCGAGATCCACCATCACCATGTTCGCCTGCTTGTTGAGATTACTGTGAATCGTTGCCGTCGCAGAGACCATGTCGCTCTCCGCCAGGCGCGTGCGATCGTAAGCGACGTCGATGGAGAGTGCATCCTTGTTTTTACGATTGTTCCAGGGAATGAAATACTGGCCGTCGACCTGATAAGCGAGACCTCCGGTGCCGTGAAAACGGATCTGAACATGAGGCGAAGCATTGGCGGGTAGAACGAACTGTTGCAGAAGATCGTTATTCTCTTTTGTGAGCGAGATAGCCTTGAAAGGATGTCCGTCGAGAAGAATCTCGACGTCTCCCACCGCATCTCCACCGGATTTTTCGCTGGCCATCACGAGCGCTCGCAGGGCCATGATGGTTGCCTGTGTGGAACCCCAGTTGCCGTCGCCATTCTTCTTCGACAGGAGCCACGTGAGCGCCTTGCGTGCAGCGGCGTTTTGTTCGCCTGAGATGAGGAGGGCCTGCACGGCGAGGCCCGTTGTTTCGACGGCGGCACTGTTGCCCGTCGCGTAGACGCCAGTCTCCTCCGAGGTCCACCAGAGCTGATCTCCTTCCGCGTGCGCAGCGTCCATCAGGCGGCCGAGGATCTCGTGTGTCCAATCCGGAGCGCCTTTGCCATGGACGGCGAAGTTGGCCAGCACGGCGAGTGTGTAGGCGTCCAATCTCGTCGACGAGTCGGCGAGGTGAGTACGCAGAAACCCGCGCGCCTTGTCGACGGCAGGACCGTCGTAGCCAGTGGTTTCCAGCGACCACGCGATGTAAGCAGTTATGCGAACGAGATCGGTGTTGAAGCGATTGGTGGCGCCTTCGTTGATGAACTGGGTGTCAGGCTTCCAGCTTCCATCCGGTTGCTGCAGTGCGATGAGCCAATCCCGAGTGCGTTCGATCACACGCGGATCGACGTCGTGCACGGCGCTCATGTCGTAAAACTCCATCAGGCCGTAGGCGGTGAGAACTTTATTTGCGGGTGCCTGTCCGAACCAGGAGAAGCCGCCACCGGGGACCTCGAATGAAAGAAGCCTCTGGTAGCCGGTGGCGATGAACCCCTCGGCCTTCGCGCGGATCTCTGGTGTGATTCTTTTGTTGCGCTTCATGTAATCGAGCGCGAGCACGTTGGGGTAGGTGCTGGAGGATGTCTGCTCAAAGCAACCGAAGGGCATGCGAAGCACGCCGTCCATGCCTTCCGCGATCTGGCTGAGAGGACCGGGGTAGAGGCGAACGAACAGGCTCGTGGATTCCGGCAACGTCGCCGACGGGAAGCTGACGGTGTGAGCCGCGGCGGATTGAGAGCTGCCATCGAGACGGCCGTTGAAGACGATCTCACGCTGTTGGCCATCGGGCACAACATCGATCTCTCGAACAACGGTGTCCTGACGTGAGCCCATATATGCGGCGAGCGTGAGCTTGAACCTGCCGATATGTTTTGCCTGAATGGTGAAGGAAGAGGAACCGACGGTGTTCGCGGATACGTTGACGTCTTTATGCGAGTTGGCATCGGCCAGATCAAACCAGGCTTCGGGTTGAAGTTGAAGCTGCGCATCGCCGGCTTTGTCTGTGTAGTTATAGATGGCAACTGGGATGGAGATGCGATCGCCTTGGGTAATCGTGACGGGAAGATCGAGGTCGACGAAGAAGTCCTCAAAGACCTTGAGGCTGGAAGATGCGGAACCAAGTGCGCCGTTGCGAGTGGACGCAAATATGGCCATGCGCCACGTAGTGATGGAGTCCGCAACAGGAAAGGAAGCGCTCGCGTTGCCGTGGTTGTCCGTGACGATTTCAGGAGCGATGAAGAGCGCCTCAGGGAAGTAAGAGCGGGTGTGCGCTTCTGTTTGCACGTCCGGTGCAGCTGGAGCTGTTTTTGCCACAGTACGCAGCATGAACTGAGCCCTGGGCTGAGGGGACGCCATCGCTGTTCCCGCAGAAAAGCGCATGACCATGTTAGCGAGGGCCTCGTCAGTCTCGACGACAGGCGCTCCGGCCATCACTGCTACGGTCTCGCTTACAGCAACAGCATAGAGTGTTGCTCGAAGGATCGCTTGGTCTCGGGCGGCAACGGTGAGGGTATGTGCCGCGAACGTGAAGCCCGGCGAGGAGATCGTGACTCGATAAGCGCCTGCAGGAAGGCCCGTCAAAGCCCATTCGCCCGTGTGATCAACGACCGCGCGACGTACCTCGCCATTTGCAATCGCCTCCAGCCTGACCTGCGCTCCGGCCACGACAGCCCCACTGGTGTCGACGACAGTACCGCCGATCTGGGCGAGCCCGTTGAACGGTCCTCTGTCGTGCTCGACCTCTACAGCGATCGCGCCACGGCGGCCGGGCGGCACGTACAGAGCACCTTCGTTGAGGTCAATGATGACCGCGAGGTCGTCTTCAGTTCCAAAGCGGCGGTCTGGCCCCGCGCTCACGATGTTGAAGTAGCGGTTTCCCCACCCGTAGGTCCGCTGGAGTCGAAGGGGAGTATCCCATGCATCGTGGGGCATGGCGCCGCTCGAATCACGCAGAGATGAGAAGGTCTGTTCTATATTTTGTGATTTGCCTTTCACACGGTCGTGCAACTGAGGGGCAAGCAATGAGGCGTTGTCGCTGAGGATTTCCATATATCGCGAAGCAAAGACATAGCGTTGCGCCTGAGAAGGATCGTTGCCGAAGGTCGTATTCAGCGTGTGCGGGTTGACAGACTCTGCTGCGGAAAAGAGCACACGCGCCGCCTGATCTTGCGCGGCCGGTCCATCGTTCCCGCGGCTGTCTGCGGGTTGCGTAACAATCTGGCCCGGTGAAAGAGAGTGGATCTCGAAGTGAGGCTTCATCAACTCCTGTTCGAGATAGAAGAAGACCTTCGCGAAGCCCGGCTGCTTTTCTGCAAGCGCGAAGACCGCTTCGTCGACAATCTCGAGTCCAAGCGCAGCTTCAACACCTTTGCCGTGCGAGTCGGTGACGTGAAAGCTGACGTGCGCGTCGGCACCGGGCAGATAACTGGCACGGTCCGCATGCGCTTCGATACGGAGATCCTGAGCCGGCTCAACAAAGATGAGCCGATGATCCTGCACGGGCTGCGAATTCGCTCCGAAGATGTAAGCGTTAAGCTCCAAGGTCCCCGAGAGCGACGACGTCACCGGAACGCTGAGTTCGGCATGGCCTGCATCGAGATCGACATCACGAGTGAGAACCGTTTGTCCATCTTTGATGATGTCAACGTAGCCGGTGGTGCGCGCGCGCGTGGAGAGAAGCTTGAGTTTCATTGTCTGGCCCGGACGATAGACGGCGTAATCCGTGTGAAGCAGTAACTGGTCCTCTCCGCTGCGCTCTTGCAATTGAACCGAAGCCAAGGTGCGCCTGCCGTGATGATCATCGGCTTCGCACCGCAGCTGGTCATTGCCCGCACTTCCTTGCAGGTGCACGACGGCGATACCGTTGACGCCGGTGTTGGCCGTCTGGTCCGCCTTGGCTTTGGTGCGAACGCGGACGGTTGTCTGTGCCGGCGTTCCATCCGGGTAGGAGGTGATGATGTAAACCGTGTTGTCGAGATTGGGAACAAGCTGGCCGCCTTCCGGGACGGCCTGGATCAGCAGCGGGGATTCGCTGACAGTGATGGGCTCATCATGTGTCTCTATGTGGCCGGCGGTGTCCCTCACCGCCGCTTCAACGATCGCCGGAGCGATGCCCCGATTGCCGGAACGCGCGGCGAAGTAGGTGGGCAGAGTGAGATTGAAGTTGTATTTGCCGTCGGCATTGGTGCGGCCTTCAGACTTTGCAGCGTTGAAGATTGTGGCATCCATCCCAGTCGCTTTGAGCTCGATGGTTGCATTGCTCACAGGTTTGCCGAAGAAGTATTTCGCCTCTACCGTGCCGGTCACGTGGTCGCCCGGGCGGAAGTCACGCTGCGGCTGGCCATCTTTTTGCGCAAGATTGATGCTTACGCGAAACTTGGGCAGGACGTAACGTTCGACCTGGACCGTGAGTTCAGCGGTGTTATTGTGTGCAACTTCATCATTTTCGGCCGGCAGCGATGCGTGAAGATGCCATGCGCCGAGGTTGACTTCGTCGGCGAGGATGAACTCGGCCGACGCTACGCCGAAGCTGTCAGTTTCGGTTTGCTTGCGAAAGATGCGATTACCTCGTGCGTCTTCCAGTTCGAACGTTATTTCGCGCGAGGGAGCAGCGTGATGATCGGCGCGGTCGAGCGCGAGTGCGCGAACGTGGATGGTCTGCGAGGGCTGATAGATCGGCTTTTCCGTAGTCAGCAGAATGGAGACCTTGTCCTCGAGGTGAATCGTCTCGACGGTTTCGGCGGTTCCCAGCGGCGTTTCTGCCGTGATGCGGAGCGCTGTTTCACCGTTAAGCCTGTCAGGGAAGCGGAATTCTGCGTTTGTGCTTCCGCGACGATCGAGCTTGCCTGTGAAGAGAATCGTATGGGGGCCCTTTGCGAGTTCAATTCGCACGGTTCCGTTCGTGACAAGTGAGGCGTTCGGTGTGCCGTCGGTGACGATGACACGCAAAGCGGCGGGGGCGCCAGCAAGGTAGTTGGTCTGACCGAGCAGGTGAACGACAGGATGACGAAGGATCGTCGAGACCGAACGTATCTGCACGATCGCCGGCGTTTGTTCGCCTTCGAACGAGACGCGGCTGCGCACGCGTTCCCACACGAGATCGTCGAATGGAAGCGTGCGCTCAGGAGTGAGCTCAGCTTGCCAGATGCCGTTAGCGGCCGACGCCTTCACGACACTCACCGAGCGCGCCAGAATCTTGTCTTCGGGGCTAAGGAGCGTCACCTCGAGGTGGCCGGCGCCCTGGTGCACACCGTGATAAGGCACGGTGATCTCGAGAGCGTGGTGGACGTAGGTGGCCGTCATTTCATCCTGCGCCTGCATCGGCAGCGCGGCGGCACAAAGGACCACGAAGAAGCAGCGGGCTCGAAACATGGCAACGGGTCTCCTGGCGCTGCAGTTGGGCAGCGCTGTGGTTCTGCTTTCAATGCATGGAACGCACAGAGACCGCAAGCTTGCAGGTTTTTTGTGCTCTTCTTCTAGTTCGTCGAGCTCCAGTGCTGGCCGTCCGCACTGAGCCACGAACCCTGCGCGGACGTCACCTTGAAGCTCTGATCTGGGGTGAGGGCAAGACTAGTGACTGCCGACTTCCTCCATGGACCGCGTACTGCCTTCCAGGGCTTTCCCGGTTTTTTGGAGAGAAAGAGCTTGCCAGCTGTATCGAGGGCGAGCGTACGTGTGCCGTTGGTCACACTGGTTTTCAATGGTTCTTTGGCCGGCAGGATCGACAGCACCGATGAAGATGCTGATGCGGATTCTGTGTCCAGTGCAGGAGTCGCCGCGCGAACCTCGACGGTTTCAGAGACTGCGCCGGCGGCAAGTTTCGAGTCAACCTCTGCGAGTTGAGTCGTACCGACCTCAACTTCACGGACCTGTGACATGAAGCCGGGAGCGGATATCTCCATGCGGTATTTACCGGGCTGCAGAGAGCTGATGGTGAATCGCCCCGCAGAGTCTGTGAAGGTCTCACGATGAGCTGTTCCTGAAGCTTGGTCCAGCGTGACCTTCGCATGCGGAATCATCGCTCCCGAGGAATCCGTGATCGTTCCCATAATGCCGGGGGGCGCGCCCGCAGACCGCATGTAGGCCTGGCTGTAGGCATGGAGCGTCGCGCTCGGTGCGGCTTTGGCTACGGCCTGACCTGCTCCAGCGACGAGCCGCGGGGACTGACTTTGCGGAGGCGCCGCGGTTGGTGGGGCCAGGGAGAAATTGGAGGCTCCTTTCGGCGCCGCCTTATTCGCGGCCTGTAACGGAGCGGCCGCGACGGCGCCTGCCCCGGGTACTGCCGGCGCGGCTGATGCTGTCATCGTCGCGTCCATGGCCTGCGATTCCTTGAGAGCATCTGTTTGCGATTTCGGCACCTGCTTTTGTGCAGGCGACGGCTTTGGCAGCACGCGCGGATTCGGCTGGGCTGGGGCCGGCCGGTCGATCGGCGCTGTGGCGGCCAGCGGTGTTGTCGGAATGACCGACGATCGAGCGGCCATCTGAATCTGTGTCGATGGCTTGCTCTGGTGGGCTTGGTGCAGGATCACGACAGCGATCACAACAGCCGCGATCGCGGCGCCTCCCAGCGAGAGCACCGGCCACCATGGGAACGAGAACCTGCGCGCCGGCGCGATTGCAGGCTCGTCTTCCGGCAGCGCCGCACCGGCCAGGAAAGCGACCTCACGGCAATGCGCACACTCCGCGAGATGTCGCAGGCAGAGCGCGCGCTCCGCTGCCGGCAACGCGCCTTCTGCGAACGCAGCAAGCTGGTCGGCGTCGAGGTGCGGTTCGGATTGTGGCGGTGTCGTCATTCGTTTTGCCGTTTGTGCGCGTCCTTCTCTGAGAACGGAGGTCCGGTGCCGGTTTGCAGAATTTTTCGCAGATTGAGATTCAAGTCTCCCGGATCGACGCCCAGCGCTTCCTCTGCCGCGGTCTTCTTCAAGCCGCGGTGTTGAAGCTCGCGAAGCAGCTGTTTGCGGATGGATTCAGTGAGCCGCCTGAGTTTGCGGCTGACAGTCGCCTCATGAACGCGAAGCAGACGCCCAATCTCCAGAAGCGTTCGGCCATCAAGAAAGTAGGACGCCAGCAGAAAGCGATCTTGCGGCTCGAGCGAGCGCAGAGTCACGTGAATGGTCGACTCCAGGCGCAAACGTAGCGCATCTTCGACGGGAGGCGAGCTCCCGGCCGGCGCGGGAACATCAGTCTCTTCTAGAGGAGCTTCGCGATGCGTGCGGCGGAAACGGTCAACATAGTGCTGTGCCAGAGTTGCGCGCAGCCAACCCATCAGCGATCCGCGGCCGCTGTAGGAGGCCAGGGGCGACCGCCGTTCGCTATCGCAATTCTTCAGGCCGAAGAGATCGGCGTACACAGAGTCGGCGAGTTCTTCTCCAATCGACGAAGATTTCGAAATCGCAATGGCCGCCTGCCTCAGAGGCCCGCGGAAGCTCTTGATCAACTGATCCCAGGCCCGCTCATACCCACGCGCGCACGCTTGCGCAAGCGCGAGGTCTTCAATGTGAAGACCTCGAAGATAAGTCGCGGTGCTGGCGCCCTCAGGTCGGCGGCTGGCCGCCGCTCTGATCATTGCGCCAAACTCATCGAGCGTCCAGCCCAACCCTGCGGCTTCGCAGCTCGTGTAGAGCTCCTGGATGAGTTGTGATTCTGGAGCCGGAATGACCGGTGCAGCTTCGTGCTGCAGCGGGTCGGCTACGTCCACCGGTGAGGTTGGCTCCACGTTACTCACGATGATGAAACGGAAGTATTCGATCTGTCCAGTTTAAGGCTGCATGACTGTCAGTAGCAGGCAACGATGTCGCGCCCATGATGCAGCGTGGAGCGGTAGTTATGTAAGTACCGGAAAACGCGCTTCGAGCAAATAGCATCAAGATTGATGCCCAATCGCCGAGTCACTCATCGATGCTGCATTAGTGCCGTAATGTGGGCTTGTCGTCAGTTATCTCGCTTTGCAGAACGCATGAGCGAGCTTGGGGTGGATCGGGATGCTGACGTGTCGTCCAGGGTTCGGGTTAGGACCGTGAACGCCTGTCCGTCTTTTGCCGCACTTGCGGTCCGCGGTGCGAATGGGCGACGCTCGCAGTGGAGGCGCGAACGACGAGGCGCGGCTGAATGACGGTGGTCCGGGGCCCCCCTGTGTAATCGGTACCGGCCTGGATCGCGTAGAACGCTCGAGTAGCGATGTCCTGGCGTGAAAGATGCAGGGTGGTCAGTGGAGGCTGAACGATTTCGCTGAGGAAAAGGTCATCGAAACCGACGAGTGAAAGATCGTTTGGGATGCTGCGGCCGAGCCGATGAGCCGTCTGAAGCAGTCCGATGGCCGTCATGTCATTGGAGCACACGACGGCAGTCGGGTGGTTCTGCATGGAGAATATGTGTTCGGCGGCAAACTGTCCGCCGGTGGTCTTGTGGTCGCCTTCGAGAAGCCACTCGCGTTCCATTGGCAGCTTGCACACCTTGAGAGCTGTGAGGAAGGCTTCACGCCTGCGCACGGCTGAACTCAGAACCGGAGGCCCCGCGACAAATCCAATCTTCCGATGGCCGAGCATGCGGAGATGCTCCACGGCATCTGTGAAGCCCTGCACGTAGTCTATGGTGATGTTTCTGAATTGGCCGCCGATCTCCGGCTGATTCAGAAAGACAACGGGAACCTCGGACTCATGCAGTTTATCGATCGCAGCCTGGCTGACTTCGGAGGTGAGGATGGCGATACCGTCCACGTTGCGCTCAAGCAAACGGCTGATGCCGGCCAGCAAGCGCTCTTCGCTGTAGCCGGTGTTCGCGAATGTGACATCGATTCCATGATTCGTTGCGAGGGACTCGAAATGCTCGATCAGATCCGGGAAGAATGGGTTGCGGATATCTGAGACGACGAGGCCATAGACATTTGTTTTGCCAGATCGCAGGTTGCGGGCGCTGGTGTTGGGAACATACTGCAGTTTCCGGATGGAGGCCCTGACGCGGGCGGCGGTCGTTTCCTTGACTTTATTGGAAGAGTTGAGGACCCGCGATACTGTGGCGGTCGAGACACCGGCGTGGCGGGCGACAGTCAGAATATCCATAAGAATGCAGCCAGTCTATCCGAAGCCGGGTAATCCGGGAAGTGAGCGGTGAGCGGCGAGCGATCTTAGCGAAGTCTACCGGTGTTAACCACAGCGACATCGTAGCCGCATAGTAATCGTTTACAGGTATGGAGGGCGCGATGCTGACACGTCGTGAATTTCCTGAGCGGCCGGACAGAGTTGTTGCCGGCCAACTTCACGGAGCTGGGTTATGCGATGTTTTCTGTGGCAACTGCCGGGCTGTTGAGAGCGGCCATGTCCTAGCGAGGGTGAGAGGCGGCCTGGAATTGAATTGGTGCAATACCAGGAAGGATGCGGGCCTACCGGACCGGGACCCGAATAACAGTAACGCTCTCGTGCGGGAGCGTTACTGAGAGGGCGCCCGAGTTCGAAGGCTTTACGGAGCCGTCCAGTGGTACCACGTGCTGGGGTTCAACCTCATCATTCTGCTCGTAGCGGCTTATCGATTTGATCTGTTGCACCTTTGCGTTGCCAACGGCTTTCATGGAGCCTAGATCGAAGGTTGTGGGGATGTCGGCTTCGAGGCTGCGATTGACGCAAAGCAGGGTAAGGAACTTGCCGTCGCTGCTGCGCGTTGCGACGACATCAATGTAGGGGATATTGTCGATGTTCGCGAGAGGACGCACGCCGCCAGCGACTGAATACGTGCCCGAATCGGTTGTTACGGGAAGGACGGTATCGTCCTTGACGGAGGTGTACATCTGAAACGCATAGAAGGCGGGGACGGCGTAGACCTGTTCTCTGCGCTTCCAGATGCCGGCGAACTCCATGAGGCCGGTCATGTCGGCGATTTTGACCTCTGCTGTGTGGCGCAGGAGCGTATTGAGGAAGCCGGCTGCCATGACAGCTCCGCCCTCGTTCATCCAACTAGGGCTTTCGTTGGTGAAATTGCGCTCCCCGAAGCCTTTGCTGTTGAAGAGCCACTCGGTTATGGCGAAGTGAACCTTGCCGCGCAGGTCGGGGTGTTCGTCGACCTGGGCCTGAACCTTGGTGAAATATGGGCCCACGGCGAAAGGCAGGGCATAGGCAGCTGCGGCCATAAAGTCCGGCGTGGCATCCGCCCTGGCGGGGTGGTTTGTGCCAAGAATGAAGTGCAATGAGAGGTAGTTGAATGTGCCCGGTGGATCGGTGAGCTGCGCTGCGTTCCAATCGTTGTCGCCCATGGGGCCGCGTCCGGTGGCGATGATCTCTGCGTTCGGGTCCACGGAGCGCACGGCCTGGCTGAAGGCGAGAGTGCGCGCGGGAAGCTCGCTCAGGGTGGGATACCCGACTTGCCATTTGCCATAGAGCTCGTTTCCGATCTCGTATAGAACGCGGCCTTTGTGGTGTGCCTTGATATAGCGGACCCAATCGGCCGCTTCTTGCGGAGTGCCGCTGCCCATGTTGAGATCGAACTGCGGGATCGCGCCGATCAGATCGCAGAGCTGGAGGAACTCATCTGTTCCAAAGTTGTTGTACTCCGGAATGCCCCAGGCGATGTTCTTAATGGTGAGGCGTTTGTCCTGAGGTCCGATGCCATCGCGCCAGTGGTAATAGGAACTGAAATTTCCGCCGAAGCGGAGCTCTGTGATGTGCATTGCTTTCGCAAGGGCAACCTCATCGGAATCCAGTGTGCCGATGGCATCTGCAGGCATGACAGAGAACTGGTCGACATCCACGCGCTCGGCACCCGCTACGGCCAGGCCGAAGTCAACTGCTTCAAGCCGACGAACATCTCTTGGACGAAGCTGGAGAGTGGTCTCATACTTCGTCCATTCCGTGGCGGGAGCCTGCAAGTGTGCCTCGGCTAGGACGGTTCCGGTTTCGTGATCGCGGAAAGAGACCGTGAGAGCTGCCGGGCCGGCGAGATGTTTCGCGTAGAGCGAAACCTTGTATGAGAGCTCGCGCTGTACGGGCAGGTAGACCTTCTGCTTGATGCCCGTCAGCTCTTCCGGCTGTCCGATGATCTCGAGAGATTGCCAGCTATTGGCTGCATCGCCGACATGCAGCTCGAAGCGGTTTCCGGCGGCCTTGTTCAGCGATTGCCAAGGCAGCGGTATGCCGCTTCCGTTGGAGGAGTCGATGAGCTCCGGTTGCTCGCGAAACATGTTTTCGAGGTTTACATGGTTCCAGAGCCCGGCTTCGAGGCTGCGGTTGACGAGAATCTCGGCGGAGATCCCATTGTTAATAGAGTTGCCGATGGGCTCGAGGAAGCTGCCAAAGAGTGTGTCGGGAACGCGCTGCAATCCAGAAGAAGCGACATGGACAGTGACGGTTGCCGGATTTGGATGTGTGGAGGTGATCTGGGCGGCGGAAGAGCGCGGGCTGAATGCGATTCCGATCAGAAGTAGTCCTGTGGAGAGCCCCCAGGAGAGATCGAGTCCTTTAGTCATGGTCTTGCTGCGGTCTCCTTGAGGATGAAGATTCCATTAATAGCCGTGAGTTGAGCGGAGTAATCACTCGTCAGGGAAGTCATCTGAAAAGCATTACATGTCACGATGGAAACGGTGTCACAGCGTCACCGATATTGTCAAGATGGCGAGACCTATGGCAACTGCGCATCCTAATGACAAAAGGACGTTGACAACAATTGAATGCCCGTAAGACAATTGCGCCTCAAAACATAGTGTAAACGATACCAATTGTTTTTTTCGTACTATCCGGGCCGCCGAGGTGGGCAAAGTCTCAGGAGGAAGTATGAAGCTGATGCGAGGCGTCGCCGGTATCCTGCTCGGCTTTGGTTTCGTTCTAAGTGTGGCTTCGCCTAGAGCGCAAAGCATCAATTCATCCGTGCAGGGCGTTGTCACTGATTCAACAGGAGCCTCTGTACCTAGTGCAGCTGTCACGTTGACCAATGTTCAAACGGGCGTTGTGCTGAAGGGGCAGACGGACGAGGCGGGGAACTATGCATTCCCGTCGGTTCCGCTTGGGTTGTATAACCTGAGCGTCGCGAAGGAAGGGTTTGCGGTTTATCAGATCGACCGGTTCAACGTGATTGTCGGGGAGCGCGCAACTGAGAATGCCAGATTAAGTGTGGCTTCTTCCGCACAGACCGTCACCGTGAATGCGGGCGCGCTAGCTGATCTGCTGCAGCCTGAATCCAACGATCTCGGCACAGTGATCACGCCGGAAACCGTAGCGGACGTCCCGCTGAATGGGCGCAACTTCCTTCAGCTCGGTCTGCTTTCCGGAGCGACGCAACAGGTGAGTGGAGCTGCCGGGTCCTCTGTAGGACAGACAGGATCGACGGGAACGAATGGCAATCGCCTGCTGGCTCTACTAATTGCGGGCAACGAACCGGACTTCACGATGTACCTAGTGAACGGCATTCAGACGATTGGCACACGCGCCGGCAACAGCTCGCTTAATCTTTCGGTAAGCGCGATCAATCAGTTTGAAGTGCATTATGGATTCTTCATGCCGGACCTGGGACCGAACCCGGGCATCGTGGACGTGATTACAAAGTCGGGGACGAACAGGTATCACGGCGAGGTGTATGAGTACTTCAGAAACACCGCCATGATTGCGCGGGACTACTTCGCGGGTCAGCCTTCGCCCTATCACCAGAACCAGTTCGGTGCGTCCTTAGGCGGCCCCATCTTCAGAGACAAGCTGTTCTTCTTCTTCAACTATGAGGGCTATCGACAGACGCAGTCTTCGGTGACAAACGTGCACGTTCCGACGGCTGCGATGTTCACTGGTGATTTCTCGCAGTCTTCGACGATCATCTATAACCCATACAACGTTGTCGGCGGACAGCGCCAAGCCTTCACAGGCAATAAGATACCCGACAGCATGATCAATCCGGCAGCCAAGGCGCTGCTGGCCTACTACCATCCTGCTACCGGTGGCATTACGGGAAACAATCTCAGCGGATATCCAAGGTTCACGCTGAACTCAGATCAGTACACGGGGCGGCTGGATTACACGCTGAACGAAAGACATTCTATTTTTGCGCAGGGATCGTATCTGAATTCGCCGGAGAACTCGCCTGGCCTGTTCCCAAATCAGGGATCCCAGTATCCGTTGGACACGGAGCTTATCGCGCTAGGGTGGAACTGGACGCTGAGCTCAAACAAGGTAAACGAGTTCCGCATTGGGTGGACGCGCAACTCGGTTTATAACCAGGGGTACACTGCGCCGGGTGTGCAGGCCTCGCTCGGCATTTCGGGCACGGCCGATAGTAACGGTATCACTGGAGTCGGATTCACAGGCTACGCGGGTTTCGGAACGTCTGCCGGTTTACTTGGCGATGTCGATAATTCCTATCAGGTTCACGACGCTTTCAACTGGTTGTTGGGCAAGCACCAAGTGAAGTTTGGTGCTGATATTGCGTATACCCGCACCGTAGATTCCAGTGCCAACGCGACCGCACGCGGAAGCCTTACATTTCAAGGCCAATTCACGCAGCAATTGAACTGCACCAAGAGCTGCGGCGGCGACGCGTTTGCAGATTTTCTACTGGGCGCACCCGCACACGGCGAAGCGAAGGGCATGCCGCCGACGCATTATCGCTGGACGACAGCCCAACCTTACATCCAGGACACATGGAAGATCACCCCAAAGTTTACGGCGAATCTTGCACTCGCCTGGTATGGGGCTACATCCCCGAACCCGCATGGAGTCGACAAGAACCTGATTCACGGCTTCGATTTTGCGACAGGCTTGGAGACGTTTGCCGCGCTGGGCCAGGTGAATCCCGAAGTGTTTCCGATGACGTACACGAACTGGGCGCCGCGTATTGGTGGGTCCTATCAGATAGATCCACATACCGTTATCCGCGGCGGATGGGGGATGTTCTACACGACGCAGATGGCGCTGAACGTCCAGTATTCAGTTGTGTCCAATGTGATCACGATCAACAACGCTGTCAGCAACAATGTGAATGCGGCGCCGGCGTACATTCTGGGCCAGAACATTTGGGGACCAACGGCGGTTGGACAGATTACTCAGGCGCAAGCGAATGCAATCACAGGGCCGATGCAATATCTGTCAGAGACGCAGCGCTCACCGTACATTTATCAGTACAACCTAGATGCGGAGCGGACGTTCGGACCGTACATGCTGGATGTGGCGTATATCGGCAATGCGTCTCACAGGCTGGCGGTGAATTTCAATCCCTTCGACTGCTCGGCAGCTGACTTCACCTGCGATTCGCGGCGCATACCGTACAACGCGCGCTATCCGTATATGCAGGACGTGGACTCGATTGGCTGGGGCAACTACAACGGTTTGGTGGCGAAGTTCCAGCGGCAGTTTACGAATGGCCTGAGCCTGTTGGCGAACTACACGTATTCGAAGTCGCTGGCAGCGGCGCAAGAGGGCGGCAACAGCACGCTGAACCAGATGAAGAGCTGCTTCACGTGCGACTATGGCCCGACGACCTTCAACGTGCCTCAGTCGCTATCGGTTGCGGCGGTGTGGAACGTGCCGATCGGACGCGGGCGGCAGTTTGGCAGCCACATGAATCGTGCCCTCGATATAGCGGCAGGCGGGTGGAACCTGGATGTGATCGGAAATTTCCAGAAGGGTAATTCCATCAACATCACGGAGCCGAACACGACGATCTGGCCTGCGGATAATACGCGGCCGAACCGAGTGTGCGATGGCCATCGCGAGTTGGCGAACAAAAACCCGCGTACGAATGGCCTGCGGTGGATCGTTCCGGCCAAGGACTCGTCGGGCAATCCAACCGGGTGCTTCCTTCCTTCGGCGCTAGGCTTTACTACGGTGAACGGTCCTGGATATACGATTACCCGACCGTTCGGGAATACGCACTTCGATGCGCTGACGGGTCCCGGAATCGACAACATCGACATCGGCATACACAAGGACTTTACGATCTATCGCGAGTGGAAGTTTGGCTTGCGTGGGGAGTTTTTCAACGCCTTCAATCACACGGACTTTGCGAATCCGCATAACGGAATAGGCGACTCGCAATTTGGACAGATCACGGCGACGCAACACCAGCCCAGAATCATCCAGGTGGCGGGAACGATTAACTTCTGAGCGGTCGCGCGGTTAACCAGGCTTTGTGAAGAGCTGCATGTCGCCGTTGGTCTTGGGCAACAAGTTGTATCGGGCAATGCGGAACTCCGACCAGTAGCCGATCCAGCGCGGGTCGGACTGCAAGGCATCGCCGAGCATGCGGATCATCTCGTCGCGCACAGATTTATGAGCAGGATCGTTGATGAGGTTCACGGCATCATCTGAGTTCATGTCATAAAGCTCGTCGTTCGGCGAACTGAGATTGTAGGCGTATACGAAGTAGCGGCCATCAGGGGAACGATGGCCTATGCCGCAGGCGAAGTTGACGCCGACATGCCAACCGCCGAAGAAGAGCAGAGGAGTGCGCGGCGGAAGAGCGTTACCGGAAAGCGCAGGGAGCAATGAGATGCCATCGAATTTTGCCTCGGGCTGGATGCCGGCGATGTCAAATAGTGTTTGTGAGAGGTCGAGAAGGGACACGGGGTCCTCGACGACACGCGAGTGTGCGGCACCCGCAGGTTTGATCACGAACGGCACACGCAGCACGTCAGGGTAAACGTAAACGCCTTTGTCGACAATGGCGCGACGCCCGTTCATCTCGCCGTGATCGCTGATGAAGGTGATGACGGAGTCGTCGTAAAGGCCGAGTCTTCGGATCTCATCAAGCACCATGCCGATCGCACGGTCTACAAGCTCCATCTGCAGGATGTAGGCGATCCTGTAATCCAGCAGCATCTGCGGATCATAGATACCCCAGTATTTGCGGTAAATGTCGATGATCTCGGGTTCATTATCGGCACGGCGGAAGTTGCGCTCTCGAACGGTTTCGTAAGAGTGGGGAAGGGCGATCACCTTGCGCAACTCCTCTTCGCGTTTCTCGAACCCGGCCGGAATGGAGAAGGGCTGGTGCGGATCGAAAATATCAAGCTGCAAATAGATGGGATGCCTCGCGGCGACTCCCGTTTCAACGAGGTCACGGAGCGTATCGATCGTGCGCTTTGCGAGGTAGTAAGTGTAATGGGCCTCGACCGGAAACGGCTTTCCATTTTCCTGAACAATCCAACCGCCAACCGAATTGCCTGGCGTTGTGCGGTCCTGCATGCGGAATACGATCTCGCGTGAGTATTTTTGCGGCTTTACACCAAGACTGCGCTGATATGTAAGGAACGCATCGTCATCGAATACGGGAGGTGACCAGCGGTCCCATGGATTGTCGTTCTCTGTGAAGGCATCGATGAACTTGCTGGTTCCGACGTGGGCCTTGCCATTCTGCCGCGCAACGTAGCCGGCTGCTCGGAGGTACTCTGGGTAGATGGTATCGTCCGCTCGCAGTTGGGTCTCCAGGCCTTCCGGGGCGCGTTCACCATTGCCTTGAATGTAGCTGTATCGTCCTGTCAGATAGGAGGCACGTGAAGGGGAACAGAGGGGAACCGTGCAGCATGCGTTCGCGAAGAAGGTGCCGTCCCTCATGAGGGAATGAATCGCAGGAGTACGCACGTGTTGTGAAAGAGGACGGGCCGGATGGTACAGATCAGGGCTTACCATGTCCGCGGAGATCATGAAGATGTGCGGCTGCTTGCCTTCCCGAGTGCGCTGGAAGGGGCCGACACCGGTCCGAGGCTGAGTGTAATCCAGCGGTTGTTTCTGGCCGCTTTGCTGCTCGCCTCCTGCGGAGGAGCTTCCACTTAGTGCCGCGAGCGTAGCGACTTCTAAAAAATGCCGACGATTCATGAAAATGACTCCGGACAAAAGATACGCGGTCGTCCGAGTTTCTGTAAAGCATTACAATTCAATACCTACCGCACAAAGGCAGAGAAATTGAATTTCCTCAAGACGCTTCCAGGAGTTGACAGACCGCTTGGAAAACTAAAGCGCCGGATCCGCGAGACCGCAAGTCGCCAAGAACCTTGACAGAGATCTAAAACGGGGAGCATCATTTCAAGCGATATTCGTAATCGATTACACAGCGCTTCTTGTCCAGGGGAAGCGAAAGAGGGGCAGTTCTTACGCACAGAACACATAGTGTGACATGTTGTCGATTATCATACGGATCTCTGGGTACATCCGGATGTGGTCGTGAAGCATTTGAATATCCGGAGCCGAGTGGACTGATGCAGAAGAGCGTGGACGGAATTGCCAGACGGAGGTTTGTGGGTACGGCTGCCGCCGGTGCTTGCAGCGTTGCTCTGGAGCGGTCTCAAGCAGCCAGGTTGATTCGAGGGTCGAAGAAGCCGAATATTCTCTGGATCATGTCGGACGAGCACAACGCGAACGTCGCAGGCTACTACGGCAACAAGCTGACCCGAACACCGAATGTAGCCTCACTGGCCGAGCGCGTTATCAGTTGCGACACCCGCTGCTGCAACTCTCCTCTGGGCGCGCCGTCGCGCCTGTCGCTGACGGCCGGCAAGGACGTCTCGAGAGTCGGCGCCTGGCGCCTGACGCCGGAGTTGCCGGACGCCAATATTGCCTCGCTTCCCCGGGTACTGAACGTGGCCGGATGTGAGTCGTTCCTTTGCGGAAAAACAGCACTATGATTATTCGCGGCGATACGGGTTCACGGAGGTTGGAGAGAACTTCAACAACTGGTAGCAGCCGCGGCGTGGCTCCGTGCAATTCAGGATGAGGTGAAGTGCGCAAGAGAACCGCAATCGTTGCGGCGGATGACAGAGGGAACCGGGGACAAAGGAGGATTAATGAATCGCCGTGATCTGATCAAAAATGCGGTCCTGAGTGCAGGGGCTCTCGGTACGGGGGCAGTGGCGGCACAGCAAGAGCAGCAACGGGCGACAACGGAAAGCCGCGAGCAGCAGACGAAGGATCGAGGTATTCCGCCGGCGCCGCACCGTGCGCCTGCTGGAGAGATGCCCAACATCCTGTGGGTGTGCACGGACCAGCAGCGATTCGATACGATCCAGGGTCTGAGCAATTCGCTCATCAGCACGCCTAACTTAGAGCGGTTTATGAAGGAAGCCGTTACATTCACGAATGTGTTCGTGCAGACGCCGATCTGTTCTCCGTCGCGAGGAAGCTTTTTGACGGGCCGGTATCCGCATTCGACCGGGTTACGAGCCAATGGCCAGTACATTCGATCGAGTGAGCTGCTGGTGCCGCGTATCCTGGCGGAGAACTCATACATGTGCGGACTCGCGGGAAAACTGCACCTGGCTCCATGCGGCGGGGGACGGCTTGAGACAGAAGAGCGCATCGGTGATGGCTATAAGTTGTTCGAGTGGAGCCACGACATCTCCAACAGTTGGCCGGGCCACAATGCGTGGCGGGTCTGGTTAGACAAGCAGGGCGTAAAACTTCCGCAATTTCCGAGCGAGCATGTTTGGGGCATGCCGATCGAGCCGAAGTATTCTCAGACGGCATGGTGTGCTGAAGTTGCGTCGCAGTTCATGCGAGAACAGAAAGGGAAGGGGCCCTGGATGATGTCGGTGAACATCTTTCAACCGCACCACCCGTTCTTTCCGACGGAAGAGTATCTGGACCGCGTGGACCCGGCAAAGATGCCTAATCCTGCTTATAAGGAAGGAGAGCTGGACAATAAGACTCCATTCCAGCAGCTCGATCACAAGGGAGCCTACGGAGGAAGGGGTCTTTCATTTACCAAAACAAGCGCGGAGGAACATAGGAAGATCACCGCCGCCTACTACGCGATGATCGAGCAGGTAGATACAGAGATGGGGCACATGTTGCAGGTTCTGGATGAGACCGGCCAGGCAGACAACACCATTGTGATCTTCATGAGCGATCACGGAGAGATGCTAGGGGATCACGGTATTTATCTAAAGGGTCCCTACTTTTACGACTGCCTTACGCGTGTGCCGTTGATCGTGCGCTGGCCGAAACATTTTAAACAGGGGCTGAAGGTAGATGCATTGGTGGAGATGCTGGATCTCGCGCCCACGCTTCTTGAAGCCGCTGGGATCCAGAAGCCCGCGGGAGTGCAAGGAAAATCGCTGATGCCTCTGCTTACGGGAGAGACGACGACGCACCGTGACTCCGTTTACATGGAGTTTTTGAACGCAAACTTCAACTATCCAACTCCGCCGATGCTGACTTCGGTTCGAACCGAACGCTGGAAGCTGAACTATTGTGACCAGGCGAAATATGGGGAACTGTACGATCTGGCGGGTGATCCGAGCGAGTTCAATAATCTTTGGAATGACCCGCACCAGAAAGATACGCGCGAGATGCTGATGCAACTGCTGCTCACGCGCATGATTGACACTACAGATCCACTGCCGCAGGGTGTAGCGGCATGGTGAGGGCCATACCTTTGTTTTTTCTGGCATTGCGATAGAGGCCTTTGCGGTAAATCGGATTGATGAATCGGTTAGAGCTGGGCACCGCAATGTACGCAGACATGTATGGAATCGTAAGACCATTTTCTCGGGAGGCGGTACATGAAATTTTCGAGGGTGCTTTCGGTAGTTCTCCTGATATCAACTCTACCGGTGTACGCACAGCAGCAGATGGCGTCACTTACCGGACAGATCACCGACAGCTCCGGGGCCAGAGTTCCTGGCGCGCAGGTCACGATTACGGATACGGAGCGCGGCACGAAAATCGTGGTTACATCCGATGAAAACGGCGGCTACATCGTCCCGCAAATACCACCCGCCGATCATTACATGATCACAGTGAGCAAACCGGGGTTCAAGGAAACGGTGCAACGCAATGTCATTTTGCAGGTTGCTCAATCAGCCAAGATCGATCTCGTCGTATCTGTTGGTGATGTGACAGAGACGGTAAATGTCTCTGCGACACCGCCGCAGCTAGAGACCCAGACATCATCACTTGGGCAGGTAATCACCGGCCAGACAGTAGAGGCGCTTCCTCTGAATGGCCGCAGCACCTTTCGCTTGATAGCTCTCACCCCTGGTGTTACCTTCCAGCGTTCCGCTTTTGGGCAATTCGGTGACGTACCCGTGAATTCGACCTGGGACACGAACTTCAGCATCAACGGCGGACGAGCACAATCCAATGAAATTCTGATCGACGGCGTTCCCAGTTCGGCCGGGTTCTTCGATCAAATCACAACTCTGCCGATCGTGGATGAGACACAGGAATTCAAGGTGGAGTCCAATAACCTCTCGGCGATTTATGGCCGCTACTCTGGCGGCGCAATCAATGTGACGACAAAGAGTGGAACGAACCGGTTTCATGGGGACGTGTTCGAATTTATTAGGAACAACGCGTTCGATGCCAACGAATGGTTCAACAAGGCGGCCGGTGGGGCACGGAATCCATTCCACATGAATCAGTTTGGCGGTACTATTGGCGGTCCCGTCAGTATTCCGCACTTGTATAGCGGCCATGACCGGACGTTCTTTTTCTTTGCTTACCAAGGCACACGCCGCACGCAGGGAAGTACGTTTACGGGAACGGTGCCTACCGCAGCGCAGCGCACGGGCGACTTTTCGGCATTGTGCACAACGTTCAACTCCGCCGGCGTTTGCACGAAAGGCACGCAGATATATAACCCGTTTTCTTACGACCCAGTGACGAAGACTCGAGCACCGTTCGCCTTCAACCAGATTCCATCAAATTTGTTTGATCCGGTATCGCTGAAGATGCAGGCCTATTATCCACTGCCGAACACCGGTGGACCGAATGCGCTGACGAAAAACTTCATTAGCTTGTCACCAACAACTGTTAGCCAGGATGTATATTCTGGTCGCATCGATCAGAACGTCACGCAGAACTACCACGTGAGTGGGCGATATGCATTCAGTACGACGCCGTTGACGCAGCCGAACGTCTTTAACAACGTAGCTTCGACCGGAGCCTCGGCAGTTGGGACAACCGCTTTTCGCAACCAGTCGTTTGCGCTGAACAATGTGTACCAGTTCTCTCCCACGCTGCTGCTGAATGTGAACTACGGATTTGCGCGGTGGTTTCAATCGAGACAGACACGCAGCTATGGGTTCGATAACAGTACCTTAGGGTTTCCATCGAATGTAGTCAGCGCGATTACGATCCCGATGTTTCCGGCGGTGAATATTGGCGGCGGTTACAGCGGCCTTGCGAATCAAAGTTATCTGAAAAATGGGAATGATTCTCATGCGGTGCTCATCTCGGCTACAAAGCTGTTTGCAAAGCAGACCCTGACTGCAGGACTGGATGTCCGCTTGCATCGAATCAACTTCTTCAACGTATCGAACAGCGCCGGAACCTTCGCCTTTGCAATTGCACAGACGCAGGGACCTGTCCCGACCACTGCGACGGGAGGCAATGCCTATGCCAGCTTCCTGCTGGGATTTGGGAGTTCCGGCAGCTTCCCCATAGGATCAGGAAATGCACTACAGGATTTCTATGGCGCCGTTTACGTGCAGGATGATGTACGTCTGACACAGCGGCTAACGATCAACCTTGGTGTTCGATATGACGGAGAATCGCCTTACACGGATCGCCACAATCAATTGAATTACTTTGACCCAAACGTTGCCAGCCCAGCTCGCAATGCAAGCTTTCCAAATCTAACCGGCGGCCTGGTCTTCGCCGGCGGATCTACAGGGCGCACGGTCTACTCACGCCAGCACGGCAATGTTGGGCCGCGCGTGGGTTTTGCGTTCAGCCCACAGGCGACGACTTCGGTCCGCGGCGGGTTCGGAATCTCCTATGCGCCCCTGGAGATCAGCAGTAACGCGGTAGGCTTTGTGCCCAGTCTTGGTTTTTCCTCGTCGACTGCGTGGAATACCTCCAACGACAATGGCGTCACGCCGGCTAATTTGCTTCACAACCCGTTTCCCCAGGGCTTTTCAGCTCCGACGGGAAATTCACTTGGAACGGGAACCCAGCTTGGACAGTCGGTAACGGTCTGGAACCATAATCCTCCAACACCATATTCCATGCAGTGGAACTTAGATGTGCAGCAACAGTTCCCATCTGCAGTGCTGTTGGACCTCGGCTATTCGGGGTCTCGCGGCGAACACCTTACCGGCATATTCGATCGCAATACGCTCAATCCGCAGTACCAGTCGGTCGGCAGTGGGCTCAATACTGCGGTCGCAAACCCCTTTCAGCCTTTTGTGCAGATTGGCACGTTGTCCAACGCTACGGTAGCTCGACGTCAGCTGCTGCTGCCATACCCTCAGTTTCTCAGCGTCACGGAGGTGAATAATCCATGGGGGGATTCCAACTATCATTCGCTCCAGGCGAAGCTTGTAAAGCGAATGTCGAGCGGTTTGTCTCTGCTTGTGTCTTACACCTGGAGCAAACTCATCTCGAACATCAACTCCGAGGACGCGCCTATCGGTCCTTCCGATAACACGGGTGTTCAGAACTACTATGACCTTCGCGCGGAGCGAGCTGTTTCGGAGTCGGATCAGCCGCAGAACCTCGTGCTCAATGCTGTTTATGAGCTTCCGTTCGGGCATGGCAAGCAATGGTTTTCGAACGCGCCTGGGTTCGCCGACAAGCTGATTGGAGGATGGAAGCTTACATCCATTGTGACGGAGCAAAGCGGGTTTCCGCTGACGCTCACCGCCGCTGGTGTAGGCGGCGGCACGCGGCCGAACCTGGTTCCTGGAGTAGACCCGCAGATTTCAGGCAAGCGCAGCAACCAGCAGCGCGTAAAAGCATGGTTCAACACGGCAGCGTTTGTTACGCCACCTTCGTACACATTCGGGACTTTGGGGCGCACCTTTACGGCGGTACGCGGACCCGGTATTTCGAATCTGGACTCTTCTCTGGAGAAGTTCACGAAGTTTGAAGGGTTGGATACCGAGTTTAGGGTGGAGATGTTTAACGTGACGAACACGCCTCATTTTGCCATGCCTGATATGGCGAGGCAGGATGCAGCCTTCGGAACAATCAGCAGCACACTGTTATCGCCGCCACAGCGGGAGATGCAGTTTGCCTTGAAGATCAACTTCTGAGTTCGCGATAACTGACAGTATGGGTGGATGGGAGAGGCTCAATAGTGAGGACACCGACGTTTGTATGTTTAGTGATATGGATCTGCGGCGCTGTCGCTCAGGCCCAGCAACCGGTGGCACATCGACCTCCGGCAGTTCCGCTGGTTGCCAACGACCCATACTTCAGCCTGTGGTCCATGGCAGACAAGCTTACCGATGTTCCGGTGAAGCATTGGTCGGAAGCGGTACAGCCGATGACAGGTCTCGCGCGGATCGATGGGCACAACTTTCGATGGATGGGCGTGGCGCAGCGTCAGCCGCAAGCGTTGTCGTCAATACCGGCAATGCAGCAGATATCGGTGGAACTTACACCGCTGCATACGCGGTACCGCTTTGCCGCTGGCGGGATTGAACTAAAGGTGACGTTCTTTACGCCGTCTTTTCCGGACGATCTGGATGTGCTGTCGAGGCCCGTGACGTATCTGACCTGGGATGCGGTATCCACGGATGGTTCGGCGCATGACGTTTCGTTGTTGCTTGATGTCGATCCGCTGATCGCCGTGAACGACCCGGGCGAGGAGGTTACATGGGGACGGCTCCGGGCGGGAGATTCCGCGGTTTTGCGTGTGGGATCGCGCGACCAGGCCTTTGTTCATCAGTCCGGCGATCGCATCCGAATCGACTGGGGATATTTCAATCTGGTGGTGCCTGATAGCGAGCAGGCTCGAACGGAACTCGGCGCAGATGCACGAATTGATTTTCTGAAGCGGGGAAGAATCTCCGATGTGGACGACACCGATATGCCGCGTGCGGCGCTGAGCTCACGCCGATCAGCAGCGCATGTAGCTGTCGAACTACCGCTGGGCAGAGTGTCAGCGCAGCCGGTCGAGCGCCATGTCGTTTTGGCGTACACAGACACAATCGCGATCGAGTACCTGGGCCGAAGGCTTCGCGATTACTGGCAGCGCAACGGCATGACCGAGTCCGCAATGTTCCAGGCAGCGGAGAAGGATCTTCCCGCGCTTGAGGCGCGTGGTGTGAGCTTCGATGCGGCATTCAATAAGGACATGGAAAAAGCGGGAGGGCCGGAGTATGCCTATCTGACCGCGTTGTTGTTTCGTCAGACGCTCGCGGCCCATAAATTGGTGGCCGATGTGGATGGGACGCCCATGCTGTTTTCCAAGGAGAATGACAGCAATGGTTGTATCGATACGGTGGACGTGACTTACCCGTCGTCGCCCTTCTTTCTTCTATTCAACCCGAAACTGCTTGAGGCGCAACTTGAACCGGTGATGCGGTATGCCGCGCTTCCGCGTTGGCATTTCTCGTTCGCGCCCCACGACCTCGGAACGTACCCCCTGGCGAATGGACAGGTGTATGGCGGGGGAGAGCTTACCGAAGAGCGCCAGATGCCAGTAGAGGAAAGCGGCAATCTGCTGCTGCTGATTGCGGCGCTTGGGCGCGCTGAAGGCAATTGGGATTTTGCGAAGCGGTATATGCCGCAACTGACGCAGTGGGCGGGGTATCTAGAATCAAAGGGGCTCGATCCGGAGGATCAACTCAGCACCGATGATTTCTCGGGTCACCTGGCACACAATGCGAATCTTTCGATCAAGGCTATCGAAGCATTGGGCGCGTTCTCCGAGATCGCGAGTGGTGTGGGTGATGCCAAACTTGGGAAGCATTACTCAGAGTTGGCACAACGACTGCCGGCGCAGTGGGAATCGATGGATCGTGAAGGGGATCATTACAAGCTGGCTTTTGACCAACCGGGGTCCTGGAGCCAGAAATACAACCTGGTGTGGGATCGAATTCTGGACCTGCACCTGTTTCCGGCTTCTGTGATGCGGACTGAATGGAGTTTCTACGCGCGGCAACTGCAGCCTTATGGGCTGCCGTTGGACAGCCGCAAGAGCATCACCAAGCTCGACTGGGAGGTTTGGACGGCTACGCTTGCAAGCGATCCGCGCGAGTTTCAGGACCTTATTCATCGGCTGGTTGTGTGGGCCGACAGCACACAGTCACGCGTTCCGACGACTGATTACTACGACACGGTTACCGGCCTGCAGAAGGGATTCCAGGCAAGATCTGTTGTGGGGGGCGTTTTCATCAAGGCCCTCATGGATCCAGCGGTTGCAGCGCACTGGAAGGTCGCGAATGCTCCCCGAAGCGGAGCCCAATAGACAGACTTGCGGCGCGTGGAGTTGCATTTGAGCGCCGCGCCTATTGCACTGTGTGAAGTGATGGGCACGGATATCCCGCATGGGTCCAGGGAATAAGTCTTTGGCCCATTCTGCAGGGTCACGATTATCCACTACTCGCGTCGACAATTTCTTTTACATCAGGTGTTGCACCACTGATTGAAATTGCAAACCCCTAACGGCATCAATCATTTCCATTTTTTGCTTTGTTGGGTTTGCGGACAGTGGTCTGAACGTTGCAGGTACCCCCGGTAAGGAGAGTTTTGTAGTTCTCGAGCTGCGGATCCTTTGTCGTGACCATGTAATCCATGAGGATGTCCTGAAGCCGTTTGATCTCGGCCCGGTAGGCCGGATTATTGATCTGGTTTTCGCGCTGGTCGGGATCTTTCTCCAGGTCATAAAACGCCATCGGATAACCAACGACGTACTGGTCAACGCGTTTCTTGATGCGTGGATTAGTTTCCGCTGCCTCTACCATGGCTTTGAACGATAGACCGCCCAAGGAGTCAATTCCGAATAGCCGATTTTTTCCGTCGCTCCAAGGCGTGATGATAAAGGCGCTCTTTTTCGTTTGCACCACCCGCATGGGCCATTGGTTGCCGACTGCGACGCCATTGACGTTGTTGATGATGTAATCACGATTTTTCTGTTTTTCGCCCCGGACCAGGGGCAGCCAGGAACGGCCATCCATCTGCGGTTGTTTCACACCGAGAAGTTCCAGGACCGTTGGCATAATATCGGTGCTTTGAGTCATTTCGGAGAACGTCCGCGGAGAGCCCATTCCAGGCCAGCGGATAGTGGTCGGACACCACGAGCCGTTTCGGTAACAAGTTGCCTTCGATAAGGGGAATGGCATGCCGTGGTCAGATACAAAGAGAATGATCGTGTTGTCCAATTCTCCTGAGGCCTGGAGAGCGGCCATTGCCTTGCCAAAACTCAAGTCTAGCCGTTGCACGGCATTGTAGTAGGTAGCTACTTCTTCCCGAATCGGCTGCAGATCTTCCAGGAACGACGGCACGGTCACCTGTTCGGGCGTAATTTTGCGCGCAACGTCGTCAATCGGACTTCCGTTGCGGACCCAGCGTTCGCCCTCTCCTTCTGCGTCCGCTTTATCGTTCAACTTTGGCCACGGACGATGCGGATCACGCATATTGCAATTGATAAAGAAGGGCTTTCCCTGCGCTCGCGCCCGTTTGATAGCTTCTGCCACCTCAACTTCGATCATGGGTGGATTCCGGCCCGAATCATTCGTGGAATAATCCCACGGAAAACAGGAGGGCGGCTGCATATGTTCGAGCTTGTTAAACGCTGCGATGAAGTAGCCATTCTCCTTTAATACCGTGGCGAGAGTGGGCACTCCTTCGTTGATAGGGTTGAAGCCGAGGGCGCCGCTGCGTTGCGGCCATAAACCGGTCATCATCGCCTCGCGCGAGGGCTGGCAAATCGGCGCCGCATCGTGATTTTCAACGAATCGGTGCGCAGTAGCGGCGAAAGCGTCCATATTGGGCGTTGGCTTGAGCGGATTGCCCATCCAGCCGGGCATGGAGCCGTTCATGTCATCGGCAGTCATGAAGAGCAAATTCATCGGGCGTTTGCCCTTCGGTGATTTGCTCAACGTCTCTGCCAATGCCTGGGGCCATGGAGTTGCTCCAGCCATAAGAATCAGGCCACTCGCCGATTTAACAAAGTTACGTCTATCCACAAATACCCCTCTTGTTATCTCTCATTTCAAAACTGCTCTTGATGAGTGCAACGTTATTGCCGCTCCAGCCGCATCGACTAGAACCGCAACTTAGCCGCGAACTGCCAGATCCGCGCATCCGCGGCGCCAGTGATCTGCGATTGCTGCGCCGGCGGCAGGGCCGCGTTAGCATTCAGCGGAGTCAACCCTGTTTTGGGGTTGTTGAGGTTAACATTGCCGAATGCGTTGAATGCCTCAGCGCGAAAGAGAAGTCTGAGGTTCTCGTGGATGGGAAACTCCTTGAATAGAGCAAGATTCGTATTGACGTTGCCTGGACCTACGAGGCTACGTTGTTGCTCGTTGCCGTACGGCCCATCCGGCACGGCGAATGCCGCCGGATTGATGAATTGCTGGATCTTCTGGGCGCGCGACCGTGAATTGGAAAAGTATGGGTCGCCTACAACATCCGCGCGATCATTGTTGGTTCCATCCAGGTTGGTGTCCACACTTGAAGTAACGGTGAAGGGGTTGCCGGAGCTGAAGGCGGTGATGCCACTAATGTGCCAGCCATTGATGGCTTCGCGTCCGAATGCGCCAAAGCGACGGATCTCGGGGAACAGATATGTATAGGAGGCAACGAAGCGGTTCCGAATATCGATGGCCAATGGCCCGTAGTCTTTGGAGATGTCCGAGTTGTCGACGATCGGGCCCGAGTAGCCAAGCGATTTAGCCCACACATAGCTCAACCGCGTCGTGAATTTCTTGCCTACCCGGCCGCGCAGCGTCGCCTGCAGACTGTTGTAGGTCGAATTGTTGACGTTATCGTTGAGCTGAATAGCTTGGTAGGTATAGGTGCTTGGAGTCGGATGGTACGGGCGCCTCGCATTGATCCCGGCCGCGGTGGTGGAGGCGCCGGGCGCATAGACGGGCGCATTAATGTCATGCTGCAGGTAGTCTTTGCGTGTGGCGTTGCCAACGTAGCCAATCTGCATGGAGAAATTCGGCGTCAATTGTTGTTGGACGTTTAGGTTGTACTCCTCCACATAGGGAACGGAGCCCCCGTCGGTCGGAACTGCGAAGATTGTGGTCCCGGAGACGAACTTGGGGTTCGCCGGGTCGTAGACGAAGGGAAACGGATCTGGATTGGGAGCGTACGGATTCACTAGATTCGGGGGTTGATTCGAAGTTGCGCCGGCCACATAGGGCAAATAGGGTTTGTTCAATGTAATGCTCGCCACGTAAGGCTGCTGCAATTGCATTCCGGTCTGGATTTCGGCCTGGTCGAAGTAGAAGACGCCATACCCGGCGCGCAGGCTGGTGCGGCCGTTTCCGAACATGTCGAAGGCGAAACCGACGCGTGGCGCGAATCGGGTCCACGACGTGGCGTAGACGCCGGCGGGTATCCCCGGATCGCCCCCAAAGAGCAGGCCGAGAGGAGCATTTGGCACGACCTTGGACTGTACATTGGGTGCAAAGGTGCCGTACCGCACCCCACCACCGCCCGGGAAAGGTGGGAAGACCTCCCAGCGCAGGCCGACGTTCACGTTAAGGCGAGGCCGTATCTGCCAGTCATCCTGAATGTACAGCGCGGGGTCGTACGAGTACTGTCGCTGGATGGAGCTACTGGTCTGCAACATTGTGTTGGCTTTTCCCAGGAGAAAGTCGGCGATCGGGTTTCCGTTGACCATCTTGCCCTTGACAACGGCCCCGGTTGCAGCGCCGGTGAAGGTGAAATTGCCCCCCGCGGTTTTGTTGCCGTTTGCCGCATATTTCTCCCAGACATAGGAGCCGCCGAGCTTGATGTCGTGGTGGCCTCGAGTCAAATTGACCGTGTCGAACGCGCCATAAGCCTGCTGATCGACGTCGTTTTTGCCGTTCGCGCCTGTTCCCATCTGCCAATTGCCGTTAACGGTAAATGTCGGCGGCGAGAACGCGGGGCCGCCTTCCGCCGCCTGGCTGCCAAGATCGGCCAAGGTATAGTTGGTGCCGTTGCCTTGGATGTACCGGTTTTGCGTATAGAACGCGCGGAAGGAGTTTACCGTGTGGGGCGAAAGGATCCACGTATCGGCCGCCACAATGTTGTCCTGGATTTCCTTGTCGATCATTCCGGTGTAACTGAAGATCTGATTCCCGCCGGCGTTGGGGGTGTTCTGGGTCCCGCGCTGCGTGAAAAACATCAGCTCGATCGAATGACTCTGAAAGCCGTGGTAGTCGACGCGCGCCGTGCCCTGGTTCACGAGGTCGTTGCCGTTCCCCGACTGCTGCGCAGGGTGGTGACTTACCGCATCGGCTACCGGGACGAACTTGAGGAGATTGACCGCAACTGGATCGAATGCCGAGGGGCAGATCACATATTGCACTCCGTTACAGCTTACGTTCAGCGGCAGCACTGGACTCTGACGGAAATCTCCACTGCGCTCCAGGGCTGTGGGCGTGGTAATGACCGTTGAGAATATGTTCGCGGGCGAGTGTTGAATCGTTCCTTCATAATCCAGAAAGAAAAACGCATCCCCATGCTTCAGAAGCGGACCGCCCAGATTGGCACCGAACTGATTCTGCTTGAGCGGAGTAACGCTATCCGCGAAATAATTCTTGGCGTTGAACATATCGTTGCGGATGTAGTCGTAGGCCTCTCCATGGAAATTCCGGGTGCCAGAACGGGTGATCACGTTGACCACGGCGCTGGGGGTGCGCCCGAATTCCGCGTCAAAATTGCTGGTGACTAAATGAAACTCCTCAAGCGCATCAGGGTTCGGCACCGCATTGCCGCCCGCACCGTTCTTATAGACATTGTTGTAGGCGCCATCGAGATAAAAACTCACCATATTCGCGGGCAATCCGTTAGCGCTGAAAGAGGTGCCGCTCACGTCTCCCGTCAAAGGCGCGCCGGAGTAATTCGTTACCCCCGGCACCGTTGCTACCAGACTGTACACATCGCGGTTTAGGGAAGGCAGTTCCTGCAACTCCTGCTGTTCGATCGTCGTCGCAATCTGGGCCTCACGGGTGTCCACCATGGTCACGCCCGCGACGACACTCACGTTTTCCGTGGCGCTGCCGACGGGAAGGGCGAAGGCTACGTGTACGTTTTGGTTCGCAGCCACCTGAACGCCTGTTTGCGTCAGGCTCTTGAATCCGGCGGCCGTGGTCGAGACGCGGTAGTCGCCCGGCTCGACAGTGGGGAAGGTGTAGGCTCCGGATCCATTGGTCACGATAGTCTGCGCCACCCCGGTTGCGGTGTCCACGACTTTCACAGTGCAGCCGGGAATTGCCGCTCCGCTTGAGTCCGTGACCGTCCCGTAAATCGTTCCGGTGGTCGTCTGAGCCTGCATTGTTAGCGCGATCGCGAACACTACGATAGCCGCGAGGGTGCTCAAACGTGCTCTTAAGGGATGCCTCACAATAAAACCTCCAAAACGGACCCAGACGCCAGATCTAGTTGTAATCGATTGCAAAAAAACTAGTCTCCGAAGAGACGAATTGTCAAGCATCTGACGCCCTGGCGGAGGTTCGCTTTGCTGGTCAGCTTCTCCAGGTAACAGGGAAGCGGCGTATCCCTATCAGCAAGCTGCGGCCAAGTTAGGTGTTTCTGGGCATTCTTTTCGTTTCCATGGCACGCGCGAAGCCGAGTTCCCAATTTCTTCTGGTTGCAGCTTGAGAAGTCTCGACAATTGTCCCTGCTTGACTCTAATGATTAGATACCTCTGACAACGATTACAAGAAACTGTAGCAACTTGCCCGCAATTTGGAGCATCCGCGAAACGGCAGGATGAACATGAACCGCAAGGAGCCAATCCACGGGGGATTCATTTCCATACCACGAGGCACTGGGATCCTACTCGTCCTACCCCAGCGCCTAGCTGCAAAACTCGACCGAACGGTAGCAATTCGACTGTCCGCGGGCAGCAGTTGTTTTCTTGCAGCATGCGCCGGTCCGGGGCCCGAAGCGGTTATTGTGGTTCGGTGTGGAGGACGACGGCCTGCGCGGCGAAGTCGCCTGTGAGATCGAGGTGGATTCCTTCGTGCATCCAGAACGCTCCGGAAGCTCGCGCGGGAGTTCCCTTGGGAAGCGTGCCGCTAAGCGCGCGGATGCTGTAAGTTGCGTCCGGACGAAGGCCCTGCGGGTGGAGAGTTGGGAAGGGATAACGCATCTGCTGCGAGTGTAAAAATGCGAACACCACAGCGGCATTCTGATCCTGCGAGACGGATTCGGAGGACGAGACGTTGCTACCATCGCGCGGTGACACGAGGCGATACAGGACACCTTGCTGGACGAGGGCGCGAATCTGCTTGTATTCGGTGATCAGGTTTTTGGCGGTTGCGAAGTCGTCGGACGTCCACTTGTCGAGGTTGGCGCCGACGCCGAGTGAACCCTGCATGGAGGAGAGGAAGCGATAGGTAAGGGACGTGCCGCGGCCGTTGTACCAGTTGGGCGAGTCCGTCACCCAGGCCATCATGATTTGCGGCGTGTAGGCGTATGTGAAGCCCTCCTGGATGAGCAGGCGATCGAAAGGATCAGTATTGTCCGAGGTCCAGACTTCGTCAGTGAAGTGCATGACGCCGAGGTCGATGCGTCCTCCGCCGCCTGAGCATGATTCGATCTCGAGTTTAGGAAAGCGCTGCCGCAAGGTCTCGAGGACGTGGTAGTAGCCCTGCACGTAGGCCACCCAGACTTTCTTTTGCTCGTCGGGCCGCACTTGCGGCCATCCGGGCTCGCTGAAGTTTCGATTCGCGTCCCACTTGAGAAACGCAATGTCATTCTCGCTTAGCAGCTTGTCCAGGAATCCGAGGATGTATTCCTGCACCTGCGGCAAGGCGAGGTTCAGGACAAACTGCGAGCGGGCCTGAGTGCGGGGACGTCCGGGGAAGTTCAGGATCCATTCCGGGTGCTTGCGATAGAGATCGCTATTCTCGTTCACCATCTCGGGTTCGACCCAAAGGCCGAAGTCCATACCCAGGCTGTGCACGTGATCGATCAGTGGCTTGAGGCCGTGCGGGAATCGTTGGGGATTCGGATACCAGTCGCCGAGGCCGGAGTTATCTCTTGTGCGCGTGCTGAACCAGCCGTCGTCCATGACGAAGCGCTCGACGCCGATCGAAGCGGCTTTGTCGGCGAGCTGCTCCTGCGTGTGTTCGTCGAAGTTGAACTCGGTGGCTTCCCAGGAGTTGTAGAGTACGGGGCGAAGACGCGGATGTGGAGACTGCGGAAGGATGTGATGCACCTGGAACGTCGATTCGAGCCGGGACATCTCCTGAAAGCCATGCTGGGCCAGGCCGCCGTAGAACTTCGGTGTGCTGAGAGTTTCGCCGGGATCCAGTTTGTAGCCGAAGTCGAAGGGGTTATAGCCGCCGACGATCTTCAGCTGCTGCATTTCATCCTGCTCGATGGTGATGCGCCAGGAGCCGCTCCAGGCGAGCGCGCCAAACCAGACTTGTCCTTCGCGTTCATTCACGTCGGCGTTCTGTGCGATGGCGAACCACGGTGCGAACTCGTGACCGGTCAAGCCGCGGCGGCTTTCCAGAACGGTCTCGCCGGGGTCGATCGCGCGGGTCTGGAGTTGGTCTTCGCCACCCCAGCGGCCGCTGAGGTAACGCAGTGAGTAGCCCGTGGCAGCAGGCAGGTTCCATTCTGCGGATTCTGCCTGCTCGACCATCAGAGGTGCGGCGGTGCGGTTCTGAATGTCAGCCCAGCGAGCGAGGATACCGGTCTCGCGATCCATCTCGTAATGCAGCGTGACGAAGACGTCGCGCTCGATGTCCTTGAGAACAACGGTGAGGCCGTTGGGCTGCGGAGCCGAGGAGACGAAGTGCAGTACGAGGTCGCGGTTGCCATCAGGGAAGGTGATTTTGAGGGCGGGCTCCGCGGTGAGGCCGCCGCCCCATCCGCCAAACTCCTGCGGCGAATCGTTGATTTCGAAGGCACGGCCCACGGGCTGAGCCGTGGGAAGAGGATCGCCGGGCGCCAGCCGCGCGCCCCAATAGACCGTCTGCAGCTCGCCGGTCCGGGATATACCGATGGCATAGGTGACGTTTCCGCCGTCGAGACGAAACGTTTGCTGGGTTGCTTCGTAGTGCGCCGATGCGGTCGTTGTGGCCACCTGCGCGGCATGCGCGTGCATGGTGTTTGCGGAACCGGCCGCGACCACGAGTAAAGGGAACAAAACAGCGCAACGAGCAGAGTGCATGCGATCGATCTCCTGTAGTTGGATTGCTCAGGGCACAAGGGCGGGAGCCAGCAGGCCGCCGCGGTCGTGAAGACGGTTGACGGAGCGGTCCAGCGCGCGCGGGAGGCCCGGGCCAAAGGTGCTGTCATAGACCTGCGCATAGTTGCCGATGGACCGCACGACGTCAATCGCCCATGTGGTGCGAAGGCCGAGGTACGCGGCGGAAGCCTGCGCGGAGTGTACGAGCTGCCGGACAGCAGGCTGCGATGCGGCTGTGGATGATGCGAGATCGCGCGAATTGATGCCGAGATCCTCCGCATGGAGCAGAACGGAGATAAGTGCGTCGGTCAGGCTCGACCAAGCGGGGTCACCGTCGCGTGTTGCCATTGCGAGAGGATGAAGCGAAAGCAGCGTGGGCAGAAGGACGTGCTGCGATGCGAGGCTGCCCAGCGATGCGCGAAGGAGCGAGAGGCGCGTGCGGTCCGATGCGATTGCGGCACAGTTGCCGGTCACATAAGCGGCTTCCATTTCGCCTTCTTCCTGGAATGGAAAGGGAAGCAGGTCCAGATGGTGTGCCGGGAACCATTGTTGCAGGGCAAGTTCGGTTCCTGTTTCGGCGAGGAAGCAGATCTTTTTTCCGGAGAGATCGCGCACGTTGCTGATGTGGAGGGAGCGTGGCGTCAGCAGACCCGTGCCGTCGTAGAAGACAGGGACGGAGAGCCGAAGGCTCGCGTCGGACGTGTGGACGGCGCTCGCGCTGAGAGTGGCGATGACGTCGAGGCTGCCGCTTTTGAGTGCTGCGACGGCGGAGTCTTCGTCAAGGAAGCGGAGGATATCTACTTTAGCGTTGGGGCCGAGCGCTGCAACGGCGATGCCCTTACACAGGTTGTCATCGAAGTCGTCGCGGGAGGCGTGGTCGTCCTCGTTGGAGTATTCCGCGTCGTCCTCGACGACCCCGCAGTGCACAATGCCGGAGGCGCGCACACGCGCGAGCGTAGAGGGCGCGGGTGAGGCTTGGGCTGCAGCGGTGCTCGCCAGCAGAACGAGAGCCCACAGCAAGCGTTTCACTGGCGCCATGTCCCGGAAGATGGAATGCCTGGCTGCGAATCGGGACGAGGGTTGAAGTCGGTCGGCACGGGATTCGGACGATCCCAATCGGTTGGGGTGATGCCGACCGCTTTGCAGCCTTCGCCATGGTGGTGTGGATAGTGGTTGATTTCACGCTGCGGAATAATTGCGTAGGACGGTGGAAGCGGCGGCTGCTTGCCTTCGAGACGAAGATCGTCGAGGCCGGACAGCATGTCGCCCACGCCGGGCACCTTGTCGTCGGCGGGGCCGAGCTGGTCTTGCCCGAAATTCGCCTTGCCGATCGCGCGTCCGCGTTCTTCATCGGGCAGGTCGGCGAGTGGGACAAGACTGAAGATCTCGTCGACCATTTTGATGATTGAGCTGTGTTCTTCCATCTCGTGCGAGATGCCGTGCGCGACAGCGTAAGGGGAGATGAGGATGGAAGGGATTCGCGGGCCCTGGTCGAGCGGAAGCCCACGCGCGTCATGCGAGCGCACCTTAGGCAACTCGTGATCGTATTCGCCGTCCGATTCGTCGTAGGCGATCAGGATGACGGAATCTTTCCAGTAGGGACTTTTGGCGATTGCGTCAATCTCTTCGGCGATCAGGGATTCGCTGATCTGCGAGTCGGAGTAGCCAGGGTGGTCGTCGTCGCCGGCATAGATTGTGGCGAGGCGCGGGTTGGGATCCGCGGGGGGAAGATTGTGCAGATTGCCATAGCCGCCGCGCACATAGAACACACCCTCTGAAGGCAGGCGGTGCTTCTTTACGTCCGTGAAGAAGTCCTCTAAGCCACGCAGATGCGTCTTGACTTCGGGGTTGTTGGAGACATAGCCGAAGTACGCCGGTGCATTGTGGTGCACCACGTACCCCTTGTGATTGGCGATGCCGGAGGGATCGTTTGGCTCATGATCGTAGCCTTGCTGATACCAACGCCACGGGACGGCGGCGGTTCCATGGCCGGCGATCTTTTCGATGTCGGCTTGTACGTCGCCAAGATCCATTTTGGGACTGCGGTCATGCGCAGTTGTCTCGTGAATGCCGGTTCCCATGAACGAAAGTGGAAGCGAAGCGAACGTGAGATTGGGTAATGGGTGCGCGGAGGGAACAGGCTGTGGCTCGAGCTTGTCCGGATCGAGCAGCGATCCCCAGTAGGGAAGGGCATTGGCGACCATCGGCAACGCCGTTCCGTCCTTTGGATTGGCCAACTCGGGATGCAGCATCCACTGCGTCTCGCCGGTCTGGCCAGCGATCATCGCGACAGCGTTTGGACCGGAGGGGCCAATGACTGTGTCGAAGAAGTGATCGAAGAGGGTGAACCGGTCTGCATATTGCCACATAAACGGGATGGTGTCGCAGTCCACGTGCGCCATGGCGAGTTCGGCCAGTTGTTTGCGCTCGAGAGTAGGCGCGTGGTTGGGCTTTCCCTTGACGATCGTGACGCCTTCTTCGGTAAGCGCATATTGATCGTTATGGGGAACGAGGTGAGCATCAAGCGAAAGCTTACGCGCGATCGCGGTATGCGCGTGGTTGACGGAGGAGATGTCTGCGGGATAGAGCGGGACGGTCGCGCCCGCGGAGGTCTTCACGAAGGGTGGTATGCGGAACGGCGAGATGGTTCCGATGGTGCCGTCGACGTTCACGATCGGCTGAACAAAGCCGGCTGTTTGTTCTGCGGGCTGGGAGTAGAGTCCGTCGGCGTTTGGAAACGTTCCGAAGTAGAAGTCGAAGCTGCGGTTTTCCTGAAAGAGAACAAAGATGTGATGAATGTGCGAACGCGCAAGGGCGAGTTTGTCGGCATGCGACAGAGCAGGTTCAAGTGCGGGGTCGATGATTCGTTGCGCTACTTTTGAATCCTTTGTAGTGTGCACCTGGGCGTATCCAGCATCCTGGGCCGTGCATGCGCCGCTGGCCGCGATCCATAACGCGAGGCACAGCACAGTGTTCTTCATCCGGGTACTCCTGAAGGAAGCGTGCCGAACGAAGGTTCGATCAAGCGCGCGATTGTCTCATTCCATTATGTCCTCTTCGACAACCCCGTCGGTGAACGTTACGGCAGTTTGACGGAATAGCTCAGCGTGTTGCGAGATTGCATAACTTAGCAGGGCTGCCGTCAGGTCGACGGCGAAATGTATCTCCTGATCCCAGTCGCGGTTTGAGTCGCGCGGATCGAACTCCGGCGCCTTGCGGGCCGTTCTTATCGCAAGGATGACGGCGGCGCCGCTTACAAGGGCGCCGCCCAGCCGCTGCAGCTCAACCGTTCGGTCAGGTCGTAGCCGGCTCATATGCGCAGTATAGACGAATAAAAAGCGAAACAAGGGCGCGACAGCTCTCTTCTTGGTTTTCACTCGGGAAAACTGGATGATCGGACTAACGCGGGCAAAGCTCCCCGGGACTCAAAACTGCGACGTTGCTGGCATACTTCAGGCGTGCGCGATGGAGTTGCTCTACCTGACTAGCGTCAAGCGGGCGGGGCGATCCCAACTGATGGCAGGCCAATGCGACCTGGGCCAGATGTTCGACAGTCTCTGTGTAAAGAAAGGCCTCAAGGAGGGTAGCGCCGCAGGTGACGGCGCCATGGTTCTCCATGAGAATCGCGTCGTGATTGGGGATAAAGGGAGCGAGGCTGGAGGCGACCTCATCGGTTCCCGTGGTGGCATATCGGGCTAGCGGAACAGTGCCAAGTGTCATGACAGCTTCCTGGCACAGGCGATCGTCGATCCCCCGACCGGAGCAGGCGAAGGCCGTCGCGACCGGCGGATGAGAGTGGACGACGGCATGCACATCGGGCCGAAGCTGATAGATGGCAAGATGCATACTGAGCTCACTGGTCGCATTTCGAGAGCCCGCCACCAGACGGCCGTGGAGATCCACAATGACAAGGTCGGCGGCCTGAAGAAACCGTTTGCTCATGCCGGTTGGCGTAATCAGCAGGCGATTGCTGTCCAGCCGTGCGGAGAGATTGCCGGCGGTCCCGGGAGTAAAGCCGAGCCGGGCAACGCACCTGCTGAAGCGCACCAGCTCCCGGCGCAAAATATCTTCATCTGTATAAATTCCTGCCATGTTGATCTCCCTGGTCTGGATGAAACGGCCAATATCTGCAGAATGCCCGAATATGAGGGCGTAAGTCACATGTTGGGCGACGCGCGCAAAAGGCCGGCGCTCCCACGATGCGAGCGAAAGACGGGAAGATCAGATGCGCAGGATGATGGAACGAACAGGCTTGAACAGGGCCAGACCCGGCGGATGCTCTGAGGAAAAGGCCAGAAGCAACGGCGTCGCACAAGGGGAGACGAAATCCTCGTCAGAGATCCGGGACATCGCGCTGCGCCGGCGGAGGAGTTCAGAGACGCTGCGCCGGAAATGTTGTGCAAGAACGAGAATGAGGCAGAAGAACGCGAGCAGGGCCAAGAGACTGAGCTCGAAGTCCTGACCGCCGCGAAGAAAGCGGTCCCAGGTCCAGAAGTGCTCGGTGAAGGTGGAAACGATAAGCACCACGCAATTGAGTAGCAGAAGGGCTCGTCCAGCGCGCACCCATCCCTTTGGGACCTCCGAGACGGAACTGAAGCAGGAGCGCTTGGTATGGAACGTCACGAGAGCCTCTGTGCGGTCATTCTACTCAGACGCAAGTGAGTATGTCAGGAGTTGCGGCGCAGGAGGATCAACCCAATGACGAAGAATGCCGAAGCTGCACCAACGAGCAGCAGGATCGCGTGCCGATAGGCAGCCTGTACCGCGGGCGGGGTGGCGCGCGTGGTGTCAAGACATTGCGCGCAGCCCTGGGCAAAAGCCTGAGGGACCAGACAGACGAACAGGATGGCGGCGATGCTAAGGAGTAGTTGCAGACGACCGCGACTCACTGGCCGTACTCCAGGAGCACGAAAAGAAAGATCCAAAGCAGGCCCATCGCATGCCAGTACCAGACGGTAGCGTCGACGGCGACCTGGCGAGTGGCGAGCTGGCGCGAGCGCGCGAGCAAGGTCAGGGCGGTGACCAGAGCAGCGATCCCCAGGAAGAGATGCGCCGCGTGCGCTACGGTAATGAGGTAAAAAAAGTGGCTGCTCGCGTTCGAGTTGAAGAGGACATGCTGCGCGGCGAGCTGTGTCCAGGCGACCCACTGGCCGGCCAGGAAGAGGGCGCCGAGCGCCAGCGTAGCCGAGAGCCAGATGGCAGCGCGGCGTGATGTGGGACGGCCGAAACCGAACCACTCGTCCATCAGATCGGTCTCGCGGAACATGCTGCGGCGCGCGATCTCGGCGCAGACTGAGCTGACGAGAAGGACTGCGGTGTTGAGCCAGAGGATAGAGGGAATTGCGGTCGGAAGCCAGTCGTTGATGAGGCGGCTGTAGGCGTCGAAGTGGCTGCTGGTCTTCGCGACGAAAAAGACGCTGACCAGCGCGATGAAAAACATGAGGTCGCCGCCAAGGGCGAAGAACAGGCCGACCCGTGCGCGGGAGAGGCGTTCGCGCGGACCGCGGCGGCCTTGAGGGCGATCACTCCAGTTGTCGCCGTCGCCGTTTCCACCGGTGCGCTTATCAGTCGGCGGACGACGACCAGACCCGCTGTCGCCTTCACCAAGATCACCGGGACGCCCGGGACGCCGCGGCTGATAGATTCCGGGGGGTGTGAGGATCGTCGGCATAGGACTGGTTTGATGCCGGAGGCAGCCTGTCAGAACAGCTTACTCCTGTTCTACGGTGGATGGCTGTGGAGACTCCCATTGCGGTGTAAAGGAGCTGCCGTCATCGGTGTAGTGGCAGGGCCGGTGGTAGGCGGCCGGGGAGGGGAGGTCGGGCGAGGGTTCGAGCATCCCCTGAGGAGCCCACTCCATGGTCGTTGCGGACCAAGGGTTGTCGGGCGCAATCGAGGGTGCACGCAAAGACCGGACCAAATTGAAAAGAAAAAGGAGTTGCGTGAGGCCGAGAGCGATGGCTCCGCCGGTGATGTGGAACTGAAGGACGGTGTGCGCGGCGAGGAGCGCTTGCGCCGGTGCGTTCAGTCCGGTGAGCTGCGCATAGCGGCGTGGCTCGCCGCCCAGGCCGGAGAAATACATGGGAAGGAACGTGGTGTAGGTGAAGAGCAGCGTGAGCCAGAAGTGCCATTTGCCGAGGCGTTCCGACAGCATGCGGCCATGCGCGAGCAGCGGAAACCAGTAGTACGTCGCGCAGAAGAGGCCGAAGACGCCGGCCATGGCCATGATGAGATGAAAATGGCCGACGATGAAGAACGTGTTGTGCAGGTACTCATCCAGAATCGGCTGCGCAACGATGATGCCGCTGAGTCCGCCTGCGATGAAGAGCGAGACGAAGCCCAACGCAAAGAGCATTGGCGTGGAGAGCCAGGGGCGTGCGCGCCAGGAGGTCGCGAGCCAACTCAGGACCTTTGCAGTTGCAGGAACGGCGATGGCGAGCGAGGCAGCGGCGAAGGCTGTTCCAGCGAAGGGGTTCAGCCCGGCAACGAACATGTGATGTCCCCAGACGAGGAGGCCCAGCAGGCCGATGGCGAGCGTCGTAGCGATCATCAGGCGGTAGGCGAACACACGCCGCCGCGAGAAGTTGGCGATCACCATGGACGTGAGGCCCATGCCCGGAAGAATGGCGATGTAGACCTCCGGGTGGCCGAAGAACCAGAAGAGATGCAGCCAGAGCAGCGGAGACCCGGTGCCATGATGCGAGACAAGTGTCGAGTTGATGACGTCAGCGTGGGGGATGAAGAATGCGCTTCCTAGGTGACGGTCGCAGAACAGCAGAAGAACGGCCGCGAGCAGGACGGAAAAGGCTGGAACTACGAGCAGCGACGCTGTGAACCATCCCCAAACGGTGAGCGGCACGCGGCGCCACGTCATTCCGGCGCAGCGGAGCTTGACGATGGTCGTGAGCATCACAACCGCGCTGATCGTCCCGCCAATTGCGAAGAGCGCGATGCTTGTGAGCCAGACGTCCTGGCCAGCTCCTTCGCCGGGACCTGCCAGTGATGTCACTGACAGTGGGGGGTACGATGTCCATCCCGCGATGGGGCTGCCGCCCGGGACAAGGAACGCACACAGCAAGACGATGAGCCCTGCGGCCGTCGTCCACATCCCTAGAGCGTTGAGACGAGGGAATGCCATGCGGCGCGCACCGATTTGGGCGGGAAGGATGAGGTTGCCAAAGCCCGACTGGGGCGCGACCGTCAGGACAAAGAAGAGCATCAGCGTGCCGTGCATCGTGACGAGCGCTAAATAATCCTCTGGCAGAATCGGTCCGTGCAGCGGGAGCTTCCAGTCAGGCCAGGAGAGATGAATTCGCATCAGCCACGACAGTATGGTGCCGAAGATTACCGCGATTGTGGAGATCGTGAGATAGCCGAACCCGATGTTGCGATGATTCGTCGATGTGAGGGCGCGGACGATGCGATGGGGTCGCGCTGGCGAGGTGCGGAGTCTCTGTGAGGGCGCGCTCATGGCAGCGCCTCGGCGTCCTTGCTGCGTTCCTGCTCTATGAGCCACTTGTTGAAGTCTGCTGCAGGAAGGACGCGCAACACCGCCTGCATACGATAGTGACCCAGGCCGCAGACCTGCGTGCAGAGGATGGCGTAGTCGCCCGGAAGCTCCGGCGTGAAGTGAATGTGCTGCGTCTGGCCGGGAACGGCGTTCTGCTTGAGGCGCATCTCCGGGATGGCGAAGCCGTGGATGACGTCGACCGCGCGCAGAGTGAGGTCGACCTCGCGGCCGGCCGGAAGCACCAGTTGAGGTCGCACGATATCGTCGGCGCCATGCGGGTCGGCGGGATCGAGACCGACGGGATTGCCTTCGGCGGCGGAGACAAGATCATTGCGCGTGTGGCCGAAGGTCGCGTCCGCGCCAGGGTAGCGAAAGTACCACGCAAACTGCAGGCCGGTGACCTCAACCTGTAGCGCGTCCGGGGCAGCGCCGGTGTAGCGCTGCGTCGCCCAGAGCGAGCTGGCGCGGCTTCCGAGCAACAAGAATGTTGCTGCAAAGGCAAGGAGAGGGAGGTACTCCAGCGTGAGCTTGTGGATGGGTCGGTGCGCCCGTCGGCTCGAGAGCACGCCGACGAATAGAAGGAGGTTCGAGAGCGCAAACAGCGCGAGCGCAATCCACAGATTTAGGAGCAGATGCGAGTCGAGCGCGTGGCCATGCCACGAGCCGTCCACAGGCAGGTGCCAGAAGCGGAGGGCCGGCGGGATCGCCTGCGTGGAGGGCATGAGGAGATTGTAGGATGCAGCAACGACGGACGGTATCCTGAGCTATCCGGCAGCGGAGATCTGCATCGCCTCACTGGTGTTGCTATGTTTGCGTTTTCTGTACAGAACCCAGAAGGCTGCGGTCGCGAACAGGAAAACAGCGATGTAGCTGAGGCTTACAGTCAGTTCAAGCCGGCTTCCAAAGCCTGGTTCTGCAACCTGTTTCCAGAGTCCTGGAGAATCCTTTCCCCCCAGGACCCATTCGCCGAAGTTCCATCCGGCGTGCATACCTATGGGCACTGCGAGCCCTCGTGTAGCGAGTGCGGCCATGCCAAAGAGCAATGAGCCAATGGCGGCGCCGGAGAAGGCGTGTATCCATGTCACACCGCCCACGACGTGCTCTGCGGCAAAGATAAATGCTATGAGAAATTGCGCGATCCAAAGCCCTAACGGCTGCTCTAGACGTCGCAGAGCATAGCCATGGAAGGCCAGTTCTTCGCGGCATGCGAGGGCCAGGTACATCAGTAGAGCGGTACCAATGGACGCTGCGCTGATGCCGTTCACGCACACAAGAGAGACGTGCCCGGCCGATAGCAATAGACAAAGATGCAAGGCGACAAGCACAAATCCGCAGACAAGACCGACGGCCAGTCGAAACGGACTGCGACTGGAGACGGCTTCGCCAACATCGGACAGCTTCAGCCGATTCCAGCGTAAGAACAGAACGGTTAGACCGAATGTGCAAAGGGACGTAATGATCCCGATCGCCACTCCCGACCATTGTGATGGAAGCCCTGAGATCAGGCCGGATGTAATCACGAGAATGATCGCGCAGAGGAGAAGGAACAGCAACACCTTCGCTAATAAGCGCAATTTTCCGGAGATCTTCAGAGATCGCACACGTGTTGCCTCAGCGGAAGGACTCGATGCATCGCATGGTAACGCGGAGGGACGAACCTATGGGTTGACCTTGACCATGTCGAGGAACAGCTGGTGAACGCGGCGGTCTTCCGATAACTCCGGGTGGAACGTCGCCGCGAGCGTGCGGCCGGAGCGGACGAGCACGGGATCATCATCGCGCCGGGCGATGATCTTGATGCCGGGCCCTATGCGGCTGATTCGCGGCGCACGGATGAAGACCATCTCCATCGGTCCTCCTGGGAGCGCGGTGGGCGCATTGAGAATGACCGAATCATTTTGTCGGCCATAAGCGTTCCGTTCAACTGCGATATCGAGCACGCCGAAGCTGCGCTGAGGCGGGTTATTGACTTCCTTGGCGAGGAGGATGCAACCGGCGCAGGTTCCGAAGACCGGCTTTGTACGAACGAAGGCGTCCAGAGCGTCATAGAAGCCCGCGCGCTCGAGGTGCCACAGGAATGTGCTGGACTCCCCGCCCGGCAGGACCAGGCCGTCGAGATCGGAGAGCTCATCGGGCTTACGTACGAGGTGTGCTGATGCGCCGAGGTCGTCCAGGCGCCTGGCGTGGACGTCGAACGCGCCCTGCAAGGCAAGGACGCCGATCCTTGGAGAGTCGATCACCCCTTAAGGGTAGCAGTGTGGGGCTCCGAAGGAATCATACGGCGGAGGTAACCTTGCCAAACGTCGGCTGGCATCAGTATCGTTTTGCGCGGGAGAAAACCACTGATGTTGAGGTTGTTTGCTGTGGCCCTATTCGTGATTTCGGTGCTGTTTGCGATGGGAGAAGTGGCCTATAAGCGGTCGTTCCCCAAGGTGACGGGAGCGTTTGTCGCGCTTTTTGCCGCGCTGCTGATGGGAAGCGTTTTCGTGCGCTGACAAGAGTCCACAAAGCTACTGGTGATCTTCGGCCAACGATTCGCCGAAGATCAGGCGGTTGCCATCAGGGTCGCGCAAGCCAAACTCATTCATCTTCCATTCGCGCGGAGCAAGAGGCTCGACGATTGTCATTCCGGCCGCGCGGCAATGTGCTTCGAGCGTGGCAACGGTTCCTTCGCGCAGGTAGAAGTACACGTGGACCGGGTTATTCTCCTGGACCAGGTCGGGTCTCCTCGACAGATGAAGATGGCTGCCGTCGCGTTGAATGAAGGCGTAGAAGTCCCCGTCTCGATAGCGCTTGGCAGTGAAGCCGAGGCGCTCGCAGAAGTCGATCGCCCGCGCCAGGTCTTGCACAGGGAGAATCGGAACGACGCCGGCGATAGTTTCTGAAGACATGTCTGTCCCTCGAACGCCGACTCGACTGGCAGAGCCTACCAGCCGCGGGTCTGCATGCGATCGCGCTCTTCGATGCCGGCGGCAGCAAGGCCCTTCATCGTGCCGGTAACAGCCTCGCTGGCTTCAGCGACGATCTTTGGATCGCTGAAGTGTGTTGCTGCAAGCACGATAGCTTTGGCGCGGGAGACCGCTTCGGCGCGTTCCTCCTGTGCTTTGGCGACGGCAGCCTCGTAGTCTTTGTGGTTCGGGAAGGCGGTGTGATCCTTACGGATTTCCACGTCGAGTGGGGTGGCGCGCTCCTTCATGAAGATGCCGGAGCCGACAAAGACTGTCTCGGCGCCGAGCTGCATCATGAGCGCAGCGTCGGCGGGTGTGGCGATGCCGCCGGCGGAGAAGTTCGGCACGGGCAGCTTACCGGTCTCGGCAACCATACGAACGAGCTCGTACGGAGCTTGCAGATTTTTGGCGGCTGCGTAGAGCTCGCTCTCGTCAAGCACAGTAAGTGCTTTCATCTCCCGCACAATCGTGCGCATGTGCGTTACCGCGTGAACCACATCACCGGTCCCGGGTTCACCCTTGGTGCGGATCATCGCCGCGCCCTCCGCGATGCGACGCAAAGCCTCGCCCAGGTTCTTCGCACCGCAGACGAACGGCGTAGTGAAGGCGTGCTTGTCGATGTGGTGCTGCTCGTCCGCCGGAGTGAGAACTTCGGACTCGTCGATGAAGTCGACGCCGAGCTCCTGCAGAACCTGCGCCTCAACGAAGTGGCCGATGCGTGCCTTTGCCATGACCGGGAGCGACACCGCGGCCATAATCTCCTTGATAAGCTTGGGGTTCGCCATGCGGGCGACGCCGCCTTCGGCACGGATCATCGCCGGCACGCGCTCCAGCGCCATGACGGACACGGCTCCTGCCTCTTCGGCGATGCGGGCCTGCTCGACGTTCATGACGTCCATGATGACGCCGCCTTTGAGCATCTCGGCAAGGCCGGTTTTCAGGCGGAGCGAAGCCGCAGAGCCGTTAGCGTTGTGACCGTTCTTGTGAGGCATAAATGGACCTCCGCTGGCGTGACGGGAGATTTTCGGGAACGCCAACCATTAGTTTACCGCGATTGTTGTGCGGATTCTGGTATCGTGACGTGCTGTAGCTCGGGCCCGTCAGATTGTGGAATCTGCGCGGCGATGAAAGCGGCTGCGACTCTGCGGTACGGAGAGGTGAGTGATGCAGGGAACCGGATGGCCAGTGGCGATGGATGGCGGCGCGTGGGCGAGAACGATCGTCGACGTCTACATGCTGTGGTTCACGTTCCTTATATTGTCGAACGTCGTGGGCGCATGCTGGTGGTTTGCGAGAGCGCCGGAGACGGTCGTGCGCTCGATTATGCTCACGCCAGTGAGCTGGGCAATGGTTATTGCCGACCTGGCAACTGCCGCGATGACGTTCGTGGTTGCCGCGACCGTGAAGCCATGGGCGCCCCCAAACTTCGACGGCCTGATTAACGGAGCTGGCATCGCAAACGCGATCGTCGCGATCGCCTTTGCAGTAGTCTGGTTCCTCGGGTGGTCGCACTGGCGCCACCGAGAACGCAGTGCTGCCGGATTCCGAACCGAGACTCGCCCGACTGCTCGCCCATAACTCGGCGGCCCAACCTCATTGCCTGCCGGAAGCCTGAGGCGGCGCTCCGGGGATCGCGATGTCCAGCGGCGTGACCGGGCCGAGCTGTTTGAGCGGCGGCGTGATCTCTGACTGGTTGCCGACCACGATGATGGCCAGCTTTTCCGGCTGCACGTACTTCTGCGCGACGCGAGCCACGTCAGCTGCCGTGACGCGCTCCACTCCTGCCCGGTAACGCTCGAGGAAATCCGGCGGGTACCCGTAGACGGCGAGCGTGATCTGCTGCCCCAGCACCTTCTCCGGCGAATCGTAGTTGAAGATGAAGCTGTTCAGCAGATCGTCCTTGGCTTTGCGGAGCTCGGTCTCGGTCGGCGGTTCGGTGCGGAGCTTCCGAACCTCATCCAGTGTCGCTTTGGTGGCCGCGTCCGTCGAGGAGCTCTTCGTTCCCAGACCCACGGCGAACAGGCCCGGATGATCATACGCAGCGCCGAAGCTGCCTCCGACGTCATACGCCAGGCCAAGCTTTGTCCGGACCTCCTGCACAACGCGCGAGCCGAACCCACCTGAGAACACCTCGTTCATCACCGATAACGCATAAAAGTCCGGATTGCGCTCCTCTGTGCCGAGGCCGACCATATAGACATTCGACTGGTCGACGTCCCCTTTGTTCGCGAAATAGATGCCCGGCTTCGGCTCGCTGAAATCAATCTTCTGAGCAGGGAATTGCGTACCCTGCGGAATTGGCGAGAAGCCTGCGCGGAGCTTTGCCTCCATCTCGGGAATCTTGAAGTCGCCAATTACTCCGACAATCAGATTTGCGCCGACGACAGTTCGCTGATGCCACGCCTTCAGATCATCCAGCGTGACGGCTGACACGGTCGCGATCTCCGGGATGCGGCCATAGGGGTTCGTCGAACCGTACGCGATCTCGACCGCTTCGCGGCTGGCGATCGCGGATGCGTCATCGTTGCGCCGGAGGATGCCAGTGAGCTCGCTGCGTTTCGCCAGGTCAAGTTTCGATTGTTGGAAGTTCGGGTGCAGCAGCACGTCCAGTGCCGTCGCGAAAACCGAGTCAAAGTCTTTTGCCAGGCTGTTCCAGCTCACGAAAGTGGACGCCTGTGCGCCGCCGGTCTCGACGCTGGCCGCTTTGGCGGCGAGTTGGTCGTCGAGCACATCCCCTGACGTGCTTGCGGTTCCGCTCGTACGCCAGGCGTGCCCGTAAAGCGACACGAGGCCGACCTTTTCCGCGGGTTCGTCGCGGCTGCCCCCGCGAATTCGCACGAAGCCCGTAATGAAGGGAAGTTCGTGGTCTTCGACGAGGAAAAGCTGGACACCATTGGGGAGCGTCACGCGTGTGGGTTCCGCAGGTTTGAAGGCGTTCAGCGGCGGGATCGCAATTGACTTCCAGGGTTCTGTGCCGGGCCGGTTCTGCATCGGCTGGGCAGTCTGAGCAGACAATGCCGGTGCAAGCCCCGACACCAGAAGGAACGCGGTCGTAAGGTGAACACAGTAGGTGCGGACGTTCATTGCGCACCTCCGTTGCCGGCCGATGCCGGTGGCGTCTTCGGCGGGTTTGCCGGTGGATTCGTTGTTGGAGGAGTCGCCGGTTTTACAGGTGTATTCGGCTGAGCAGGCTTGGGCTGCGAAGGCTGTTCAGGCGTCCTGGTCGGCGGCGGAAGCGGAGTTGTTGCAGGCGCGTTTGTGGCCGGAGGAGCTGCCGGCTCGACAGGTGGCGACGGCGGATGCGGCGGAGCAAACTCGATACGTGCGGTGGTGCGGTTTGAGTCCACAAAGACCTGCTGCGCCACACGCCGGATGTCCGCCTTGCTCACTGCATCAATCTTGTCGAGCTCGCCAAACATCTCGCGCCAGTCGCCGTAGCGCGTCTGGTAGTCGGCCAGCATGTTGGCCAGTGTCGAGTTGTCACCCAGCGAGCGCAAGAGGTCGGCGCGCGCGCGTGACTTGAAGCGTTCCAGCTCGGCATCGGAGACATCCGTCGTCTTCAGCTTTTCGAGCTCCTTATGAATTGCAGGTGCCATCTCCTCGGCAGTGTGGCCTTGCATCGGCACCGCATAAAACGCGAACAAACCTGGATACTTCACTCCCGGAAACCCGCTGAATCCCTCCGCAACGACTGCGATCCGCTGGTCGCGTACAAGCGAGCGGTAAAGCCGCGAGGTCCGGCCGTTCGAGAAGATGTCCGTGATCGCGTCATACACCGCGTCATCCGGCGAGCGATAGTCCGGCTTGTGGTAGCCCTCGAGATAAATGGGCTGCGTCGGCTCGTGCATCACCACGTCCCGCTCCGCCGTCTGCTTTGGCTCGATTGTGGTCATGCCTTCCGGCGGCGGCCCTCCTGGAATTGCGCTGAAGTACCGTTCCAGCATCGGCAGAGCTGTCTTGATGTTGAAGTCACCCACCACCGCGACCACGATGTTCGAGGGCACGTAATACCTCTTGTGGAACGCGGCGGCCTCAGTCGCCGAGACCTGAGAGATCTCACTCTCCCAGCCGACGCCGGGCCGGCCATACGGGTGCGCCATATACGCCGCTGCGAGAAACTCTTCGATGAGCCGACCTTGAGGCGAAGAGTCGACGCGCATCCGGCGCTCCTCCTGCACCACATCGCGCTCCTTGTAGAACTCCCGCGCGACCGGCCAGCCAATGCGGCTCGATTCAAGGTATGCCCAGAGCTCCAGCCGGTTCGAAGGCATCGACCAGAAGTACTGCGTTGTGTCTTCCATGGTGGAAGCGTTCACGTCCGTCGCGCCGTTTTCTTCCGCGATCTCGGAAAACTGGTTCGGTATTACGTACTTCTGTGCTGCCGCAACAGTGTCGTCGAAAGTCTTCTTCAGCGTGGCCAGCGTGCCCGGATCCTGGCCGACGCGCTTGCGCTGTTCGGCGTCGTAGGCCGCGTAGGCCGTCTCCACCTTATCCAGCGCAACCTTCTCGGCCGCGTAGTTGGTTGTCCCGATTTCAGTGGTCCCCTTGAACGCGATGTGCTCGAACATGTGCGCGAGGCCGCTCTCGCCGCTGGGGTCATTCGCCGATCCCGCATCCACTTCGGTGTAGAAGCTGAAAACCGGTGCTTCATGACGCTCGCAAAGTACGAGCGTGAGCCCGTTGGGCAGCACCTTCACAGTCGTGCGTGCCTCCAGGTTCTTCTCGAACGGGTCCTGCGCCTGATGCTGCTGTCCAATCGACCGAAGCGGACTCGATACAGTAACAAGCCCAAGCACGAAACAGGAGAGATGAAGCTTCAAATTAGGCACGCGGCGGGAGCCTCCTTCTGCCATCATAGCCGCCACGCAAGTCTGAGAAATTGTTAGAGTGCCGGCGGCCCGGCGAGCGTATGCTGAAGGGCAATCCAGGAGTTTTCCGTGAAGGCATCTCGTCTGCTAACGATTGGGTTGGCGTTTGTCTGCGGCACCTCGCAGGCGGTCATCATGCGGCATGATGTGCCCGATGACAAATATAAGATCCCGGCTTCGGTGTTTCCGGCACTCGCCGATCTTCCCGTCGAAGGACAGGGCGTTCTCATTGCCCCCGCATGGGTCGTCACGCTGGCCAGTGAGGTCGATGGCAAGGACATCCACGAGGTCACGATCAACGGCACACCGCGGCCGGTGGCCCGCATCATCATCCATCCGGGCTACAAACCCACACCGAAAGAACTTTATTCCGGCGACGCCACTCCGTTGTTGCTTTTTGAGCGTGACCTTGACGACATCGCGATGATCGAGTTGAAGGATCCGGTCAGCGATGTCCAGCCAGCTCTGCTCTATCGCGGCCAGGACGAGAGGAACGAAGACGCGGAGATCATCGGCAAGGGAGCCGCAGGGAACGGCCTCATCGGCGAGTACTCAAACTCGCCCCATCGCAGCGAACTCCGCCGTGCCTATACCCGCATCGAAAGCGCAGAAGGCCATTGGATCAAGTTGCAGTTTCACTCCAAGCGTGAGGCCCTCCCGCTCGAAGGCATGCCCGGCAACGGAGATGAAGGTGGCCCGGTTCTGATCAAGGTGCACGGTCTGTGGACTCTCGCGGGACTGATGTGGCGACTGTATGCTGTCGGCCCGCTCGCCAACTATCGTTACTTCGTCTACGACGACGAGACCTACAACACCCGCATCTCTTACTACGCGCCTTGGATCGATAGCGTGATGACGATCCAGTCCGATCCCGGCACTAGCCCGTAACCGTTACCTCAGCTTCCGGCTCCAGCGCATGCGCCATAAGCCAATCCTGAGCAGCGAATCCGGCGCCTTTGCGCTGCACACGAACGTAAGAGCCATCCGGCTGCATCAGCCTCGCCTTCGTGTCATCGCGCAGATAAGCCTCAAGGATTTCATTCCGCAGGCGATTCGCCAGAGCAGGATCCAGAACAGGAAAGACGACCTCGCAGCGCTCGTACAAGTTGCGCTGCATCCAATCTGCGCTGCCCGAGAAGATTTCAGGCGAATCGCCGTTCTGGAACCAGAAAATTCGGCTGTGTTCGAGGAACCGCCCCACGATCGAGCGCACGCGGATCCTGTTGCTGAGACCCGAAATTCCCGGCCGCAGCGTGCACATCCCGCGCACAATCAGGTCGATCTCCACTCCTGCCTGCGATGCAACGTACAACGCGTCGATCGTCTTCAAATCCACCAGAGCATTGATTTTCGCGATGATCCGCGCAGGGCGGCCCGCTCGCGCATGCTCCGTCTCACGCGCGATCAGGCCGAGAAAGTCTGTAGCCAGTGTCACCGGCGCGACCAGCAGCGGACGATACGCCTCGGGCCCTGCGTCCCACTCCGCTGTTAGATACCGAAACACCCGCTGCACGGCCTCGGTAATCTCCGGGCGCGCAGTCAGCAGGCTTATGTCTGTATAAAACCGCGCAGTCACGGGATTGTAATTGCCGGTGCCAAGATGCACATAGCTGCGCAACTCGCCATCAGAATCGCGCCGCACCAGCATCGCAAGCTTGCAGTGCGTCTTATATCCGAAGACGCCGTGGTACACCTGCACACCCGCGTCTTCCAGCTCGCGCGCCCAGCGAATATTCGACGCCTCATCAAATCGTGCCATCAGTTCGATGACGACGGTTACATCGATGGTCTGCGCAGCTTCGGTCAGCGCTCGGAAGATGGTCGAGTTCGCATTGGTGCGATACAGCGTCTGCTTGATCGATATGACATTTGGATCTGTCGTGCCCGCCTCAATGAAATTTTCGACCGCACTGTAACTATCGTAGGGATGATGAAAGAGCAGGTCGCGCTTGCGCAGCTCGTCGAAGATGCCGTTCGAGCCCTTGCTCAATCGCACGCGTCGCCCATGAAACTCTGGAAACTTGCGGTCAGGCATATCGAGAGCGTTATAAAGATCCATCAGGCGCGAAAGGTTCACTGGCGCATCCGTCGCGAAGACCTGCCACGGGTCGAGCTCGAAGTTGAGGCTTAATCTCTCAACAATCTCGTCGGTCGCGGCCGAGTCGATCTCCATGCGGACGACGTCACCCTTGCGCCGATTGTGCAACTCCTCGGCAACACTCTCCAGCACAGAGCGGCTTTCTTCCTCCTCCATGTACAGATTGCTGTTACGAGTCACCCGGAACGCCCCCATACCCAGCACTCTGTAGCCCCGGAACATCTGGCTCGCGTGCGCCTTGATGAGCTCATCCAGCAAAAGGAAATCATGCCTGCCATTTCCGTTTGGCAGCGGAATCAGCGTCGGCAGCGAACGCGGAATGGTAATCACGCCCAATGACGGGGGTGTGGTGGTGGAGCGTGCCCGCCGCTTCAGCTTCAGCAGCAATGCCAGGCACAAAGCCTTGTTCAGCACACGGGGAAACGGGTGCGACGGATCGATCGTCACAGGCGTCAGGAGCGGATCAACCTGCTCTTCGAAGTAGCGGGTTGCAAACGCGCGATCCGCTCGCGAGAGCTGCCGCCAGCGCACCATTCGAATTTGCGCCGCGTCCAGCTGAAGCGCCAGCCGCTCGTTCCACGCGACTGCCTGCTCCCGCGTGAACTCATGCAAGTGCTCACCCAGCCGCTTGAGGCGCTGCACAAGCGTCACCCCGGTGTCGTCCAGGGCCTGGAACGAGCCCAGGTCCTCTTCGATCTGCTGCAGGATACCCGCCACTCGGATTTCAAGAAATTCGTCGAGATTGCTTGCAGTGATCGCGAGAAACTTCACTCGCTCAAGCAGCGGATTGGTAGGATCGTCCGCCTCTTCCAGGACGCGGCGATTGAACTCAAGCCACGTCTCATCCCGGTTTAGATACCGGCTCTCCGCCAAATCTGCGGAGAGCTGAGCCACACGCTTTTTCCGCGCGGCCGACCGCCGTCGTATCGCTGTCGCTCCCGCCGCCATATCCCCTCAAGGGTAGCGCATCGAGCAGAACGCGCAGAAAACCGAAGTAATTGAAGGGTTTATCCAAAAGAGCAGGACCGTCGATTGGCGGTTCTTGCCGTCATCAAGCAATTCTATTGATGTCGATGCATCTGCCATCCAAGGTACTTCATGGCAGCCTCATACACCGCATCCGCCGTATGCGAAAAGTTCGCCGCGACGTGATGTTCGAACCCGTTCTCGCAGATGTAATGCAACAGGTTCTGCAGGTTAGGAATCTCGACGACGCCCGCACCGCCAAAGGTCGTCAGCGGGTCGTCCGTGAAGCGCCCTTGCCCGCAGTAACCCGCAATGCGGCCTTCGAGATCGAGCGTCGAGAACCTCGCAAAACTCATGTCCCCGGCTTTCACGGTCCCATCCAGGGTGCCGTGCGTGTTCTCCTTACCCACCGTGCCCGCGATGATGAGCTGGTAGTCCATCTTCACGCCTTCCCGGAAGAAGTGTTTCGGCAGGTTGGAGCAGTGGAAGCACACCGCCTTGTTCGGGTCTTCACCGTAGTTGTTGTTCCAGTCCAGCAGCGCCGACGGCGTCTCACTCGCCAGCGACAAAGCGTACATCGACAGCGTCCCCAGCGTATCGACCTCGCACGCCGACGGGATCAGTTTCTCGCTCATCATCGACATCACGGTGCAGGGAACCACGCCAAAGAACTCTTCCATCGACGTCCAGCACTGAACCGACGAAATGGTCAGCTCATGCGAACTCATCCATTTATCGATAACGACGCCCAACTTCGACATTTTCAGCAGCGCGTCCTCCGGCGTGTTATTGATCGGGATGTACCCCTTGATCGCCGCCAGCTTCTGCTGCACCGCATCATCGTTGTCCTTCAGGCGCGAAATACCGCCAAAGACCTCGGACAAATCCAGGGTGTCCACAGTAATCCCGGAGCGCTCCAGCAGCTTCTCCGAGTAGCGCACTGTATTGAACGCAGCCGGCCGCGCGCCAATAGCGCCCAGCCGCAAGTTGCGGAAGCCGCGTACAACGCGGCAGATCGCAGCAAACCAGGCAAGGTCCGCCTTGAACTCCGCGGAGTCCGGTGCCTCCGTGTGCAGCGTCGTCAGCGTGTATGGGATGCCGTACTGCTTCAGGTTGTTGCAGATCGACATCTTGCCGCAGAAGCTGTCGCGGCGGAAGGCAATGCCCATCTTGCCCGGCGAATCCGGCGTCGCCTGGATCAGCACGGGCACTCTCAGATCAGCCAGTCGTAATGTGTCCGCCAGCCCGCGCTCCTCGCCAAAATTGGGCAGCGTGATAATGATGCCGTCAATCTCGTTGGCATGCTTCTTGAAGAGCTCAGCGCAGCGCTTCGCATCTTCATAAGTCTCGACGGCGCCGTGCGCGGTCTCCTCCGGCGAGAGCACGATCGACTTGATGCCCGCAGCCTCGAGCGCGGCCACAATCTCCAGCCGTCCGCTCGTGGCGAGGTGGCTCGGGAAAAAGCCGCGATTGCCCACCACGACTCCCATTGTCATCTGTCTGCCCATACTGCTCTGAACTCCTCAATAATGCGGCGGTTCGCCGCGCTGAATCTCTCGATGCGCTCAGGCAACGTCCTTGTCACCCGGCCGCGGACGATAGCGAAATGTATAGAAGCCACCGAACGCCAGCAGCAGCAGACCCCACCAGAACGTCGGATGCAGATTATTCAACACTGTTCCCGGTTCATGGTTCCCGAACCACTCCCACGCGCCATACGGGAACAGCACAATGCCGTAGGACAGCGTCATGATCCCGACGAAGAACCAGATCGAAAGCGATTCTCCGCGTCCTGTACCCTGTGCCATCGCGTCCTCCGTGCGGGCGAAGTCTGTCGTCCGTTAGCTTGTTTGTTGTCCAGAAATATTATCCCCGGAGCGGGCCCAAATCCGTCGCTTTCCTACCAGAAAATAATGTTCAGTATGACGAACACCACAGCGACGATACATGCCCAGAATATCGGCTTTTGCCAGATTGTGGTGGCGCCGTCGTCGGGAATCACCGTCGCGCCGTACACCAGCCCGTTCAGCTCCGCCTCCGTTCTGGGCGTCGTCATATAGCTGACGATCACTGTCACCAACACGCAGATGATCCAGCTCCACAGTGCGCGGAACATGTCGTTCGCCATCGGCTGCGCGTCGCGCGAGAGTGCGATATGTGCCAGCGCATCCGCCTTGTGTGCCGCCGTTCCGAAGTTGGTATAGATCCACATCCCGATTGATGACGTCGTACCCGCAAGCAACCCCAGGAAGCCACCCCAGTTCGTGGCTCGCTTCCAGAGCATGCCGAGCAGAACTGTGCCAAACAACGGCGCGATGAAGAAGCTGAACAGCGCCTGCACGTAATCCATGATGGACGCGGCGTGCATGACCAGATAAGCCGTGCCGATGGAAATGATCATGCCAATGACCGTCGACCAGCGGCCCATTAGCACGTAGTGTTTGTCGCTGGCGCGTTTATTCATGTACGCGCCGTAGAGGTCATAGGTCCATACGGTGGAGAACGCCGAGACGTTGCCGGCCATGCCGGACATAAAGCCTGCGACGAGCGCCGTAATGCCCAGGCCCAGCAGGCCCGGACCGCAGTAGCGGATCAGCATCAGCGGCAGCACTTCGTTGTAACTGTATGGGTGCGCTGCGTCGACCTGATTTTCGCCGACCAGATGAATCAGTTGATGGGTGTGTGGGTCGCGCAGCACGCCGAGTGCAAGCAGTCCCGGAACGATCACGATCAGGGGAACCGCCATTTTGAATGCGGCGCCGAGCACCGGAGCCATCTTGGCTGCCCGCAGATTGTGCGCCGAGAGCACGCGCTGGACTACAAGAAAATCCGTGGTCCAGTAGCCGAAGGAGATAATCGCGCCCAGGCCGAAGACGATGCCGACCCAATTGATTCCCATCGGATTATCTTTGAAGTGCCCGAGCGTCGACCACATGTGGACGTACCCGATGGAGTGGGTGTTGGCGACGATCTGCGCCTTGAGATTGGTCCAGCCGCCTGCTTCAATCAGGCCCAGAATGGGGATCAGCGCGGCGCCCGCCCAGATCAGAATGAACTGCAGCACTTCATTGATGATCGCCGACCGCAGACCGCCCAACATCACGTACAGCGCCACCGTCGCCGCGCCCACCCAGATGGAAAAATTGATGTCCCATCCAAGGATGACCTTCATCACCAGCGCCATCGCGTACATGTTCACGCCGGACATCAAAATCGTCATGAACCCGAACGAGATCGCCGCCAATCCCCGGGCACCCTCGCCGAACCGCAACTGCAGGTATCCCGGCACCGAGTGCGTCTTCGAGATGTAATAGAACGGCATCATCACGATGCCTAAAAACAGCATCGCCGGAATCGCACCGATCCAGTACCAGTGTGTCGCCAGAATCCCGTACTGGTATGCCGAGCCGGCCCATCCCATTAGTTCCAGCGAGCCAAGATTCGCCGAGACGAAGCTCAACCCCGCGATCCACGCCGTCATCTCACGGCCGGCCAGGAAAAACTCTTCGCTGGTATTCGTCGACCCCTTTACGTAGAAGCCGATGAATACAACCACTGCGAAGTACAGCAGAAGAATGATCATGTCCACCGGCGAAAGATGTGTCAGTTGCCGGTTTTGAAAAAACAGCATCGCTGCCAATGGCTGCATGAATCACCTGTGAGGCCGTGGGCCACAGCCCGCGACGCATTTTTTGTGCCCGCGAAGAATCTCACCTGAAATTGCGAAAGAGGTTCGGCTTCGGGAACGGTGCAACTATACAGGAAGCTTCCGTGCCTCCACCAGCACAACGTAAACGTTTTCTTAATCGCGTGAAACTCCGGCGTTTACCCCTCCTGCAGCCGCCACAGCCGCATCCTGCGTCTAAAGAGACGCAGACACGGAGGAAAGAATCACAATGAAACTGAAGAGTTTGTTGTTAGCATCTGCGCTCGGCGCCTTTGCTCTGGGCCCGGTCGTTGTGCACGCTCAGACTGTGGGACAGGACATGAAGAACGCCGGCCATGACACCGCCGACGCCGGCAAGAAGGTTGGCCGCGATACCGCTCAGGGCACGAAAACTGCCGCCCACGACACCGCCCACGGCACCAGGGTCGCTGCCCACAAAACCGCGGAAGGCACGAGGACCGCGACGCATAGTACCGAGCACGGCGCGAAGGTCGCCACTCACAAGACCGCGGAAGGCGCCCGCACAGCGGGGCATGAAACGGCACACGGCGCGACTGTCGCGACCCACAAGACCGAAGATGCCGGCAGGGCTGTCGGCCATGACACCGTGCACGGCACCAAAAAGGCGACCCACGAGATCAACGGCAGACCCGAGAGCGAGTCCAACCCTCCGCGCTGATCAATCATTACGAATGTTGCGCTGAGATCATGGCCGGCTCCGTCGCCGTGCGGGCCGGCCTGACTGCGAAGATAAGCTCGGACGCAACCGCCACCAGCGCAATCCAGAACAGATCCGCGCCGAGCAGGTGCAACACCTGCAGCGTCACCGGCGCAAGCGCCACCAGGTCCGCCGCCCCAAGCACAACCTGCAGAATCAGCAGGCCGCCAATCCAGCGCACGCCCGTTCTCGAAAGATGCCGGCACAGCAAAATCGTCGCGATCACCGCCAGCACCGCCGCGGCCGGATGCAGCCACCGCATGTGCACGAGCAGCGGAGCATTCGCTGTGAAATCCTGCACGAAACCCTCCCGCAACGATGGTGAAGGGAACAGCGTATCTGCCAGCGCCGCAACCGATCCCGTCGCCCCCGTCACGATGGTCAGCGCGACTGCGAGCCAGGCCACCCCACGCGCTCCATCCACACTCACAATCCCGCGCGCCGAGCCTCTCCGCAACCACCACCACGTTAGCGTCAACGCGCCAAGCAGCAGCATTGTGTTGCTGAAGTGGATGCATTGCATTACCGCTCGCGCATCCGAGGTGTTTCGATCTACCCATCCGTGAAGCACCAGGGCGCGCCCGAGGAAGGCCTCGACGATCAGCAGCACTCCCGACCACACCGCCGCCTTGCGCGCGCGATCGCCCTTCGGCCTGCCAAGAAACGTCCAGGCAATCAGCACCGCAACCAGCGCCGTACAAATGCCGCTCATCGAACGATGTGTGTATTCGATCACCGTCGCGATGCGCGGATGATGCGGAAAGAAATCCCCATTACACAGCGGCCACCGGTCGCCGCAGCCCGCGCCGGAACCCGTCGCGCGCACTACCGCTCCCCACAAGATCACCAGGATCATGAACCCGAGCACACCTGCCGCGTACATCGAGAGTGATCGCCAATTGCGCTCGGAATCCGCGGTGCCCATGTTCTGATTGTACGAGTCTGTCGGCGACTACCTGCGGGCGATAGCCGTGCGCGATCGGATGCTTCCGCGTACTCCATTTCCACATCCGTCGAGAAGAAGACCGAGCAGAATCTCACGCCCGACGCAACGAAGTGAACGGTCCCCACGAATTGGTGGCATTATGAACTGGCAACCGAAAACTTGGTTCAATCGAGCTCAAACCGGCTCAGATTTGGCCACGGCTGCACCGCGAGGCATCTTAGATTGAGGAATTGAGGAACGACTGCATGGAGCACCTGCGTTCGACGGCAGACTTCAGCGATCTAGATAGAACAGGCATCTCCCGGCAGCACTGGAAGGTATTGGTCATCTCAGGGATGGGCTTCTTCACGGACGCCTATGACCTGTTCATCATCGGCGTTGTCATGGCCCTCATCCGGCCCGTCTGGCACGTCAACAGGCTGGAAGAGGGTCTAGTCGAATCGAGTGCTCTCTTAGCCTCTGCTTTTGGTGCAATTCTCTTTGGCCGGCTCGCGGATATGCTCGGCCGAAAGCGGATTTACGGTCTCGAAGTCCTGATTCTTGCGGCGGGAGCCCTTGGGTGCGCATTTTCGCCGAACATCTGGTGGCTCATTGGACTGCGGTTCCTCCTTGGTATCGGGATCGGCGGCGACTACCCGGTTTCGGCGACCATTATGGCCGAGTACGCCGGAAAGGACTCACGCGGCCTGCTGGTCACGCTCGTGTTCACCATGCAGGCGGTCGGCCTGATTCTGGGCCCTCTTTTCACATCCGCACTGCTGACTACACATCTGTCCCATGCCGTTATTTGGCGAGTTCTGCTCGGATTTGGCGCGATTCCGGCGCTCGGAGTCTATTGGTCCCGGCGCAACCTTAAAGAGACGCCGCGCTTTCTGGCTGCCGCCGGCAAGCTTGAAGAGGGCAACCGGCGTCTCGGCAATTCCCCTCCATTCAACCGCGCTGTCAAAACATCACCATTCTGGGACGGCTTCCATCGCCTTATTAGTGATAAGCGCTTACTCCGGCGGCTGATCGGTGCGAGCGCTGCGTGGTTCCTCATGGATGCGGCCTACTACGGAAATACTGTCTCCAGTCCGCTCGTGCTCTCCGTGCTGCACGGAGACCATACCTTATTGCGGAAGACGCTGACCCAGCTCGTGGTCTTCGTGGTGTTTGCCGCTCCCGGGTACGCAGTCGCTGTTTTCGCCATGGACCGGCTCGGCCGCAAGGTCATCCAGTTGCTGGGTTTCGCGGTCATGACGGTTACGTTCGCGTTGCTCGCCTTCATCCCGAACATCGAGGCGATGACTCTCCCGTTCCTTCTCATCTACGGCCTCAGCTTCTTCTTCACGGAGTTCGGCCCAAACGCCACAACCTTCGTGTACCCGGCCGAGATCTTCCCACTGCGCGTCCGCACCACCGGCCACGGAATCTCCGCTGCGATGGGCAAGCTCGGCGGCTTTCTCGGCGTATTTCTCTTTCCGTTCCTGATGCATTGGAAAGGGTTGTCGGGAGCTGAGACGGCCGCTGCCGCTGCCAGCCTCATCGGCTTCTTCGTTACAGCACGTATGTTGCCGGAGACCAAAGGCAAGAGCCTCGAAGAGATCGAAAGTGAAACGATGGCATCCGCGGAAAAGGTCGCCGCCTGAATCCTCAGGAGTGTCGCTCCGGCGCGCGCTCGGCCGCCCCGCTTCATCGCCGATCAAGGCTACACGCATGAACCGCCCTCGGGGACTAACGCAAGAGTCCGCAAGAGATCGAAAGGAAGACAGGTTTCAGCGGCGGAAAAAGTCGCGGCTTACGGCCGTTTCAGTTGAGCGCACGGCTACATCGCTCGATTGACATGTTGCAGGTGCTTGCGCCCCCAGGTGCAGATGATCTCCAACACCGGCACCAGCGTCATTCCATATTTCGAAATGGAGTAGCGCACACACGGCGGTACGGCCGCCTCCTGACGGCGGATAAGAATGCCGTCCTGCACTAGCTCCTGCAAGTGCCGAATCAGCATCCGTTCGGTGATGCCCGGAATACTACGGCGCAGTTCGCCGGTGCGCATCGGTCCGTCCGAGAGCCTCCACAGAATCGTGCCCTTCCACCGCCCATCGATCACCGATAGCATCGCGTCGATAGGGCATTGAGACATCTCTTTCTTCGAGACCGCCATTCTCGTTCTCCCCGGCCGTATTGTGTCCGCTTTGTACTGACAAATTTGTCAGTACAAACACTTGAGTCAGTATAGCTTGGGCCGCGTCTGACAATGCAGGAGAGAACAGATGGTTTTTCTGAATATCTTGACAACGGCGTGTATCGGCCTGCTCATCGGCACCGAATTTGCAGTATCGGTCTTCATTAATCCAATATTGGAGCGGCTCGATACCGGCACCCGAGTAAAGCTGATCAGCTACTTCGCCAAAAGGCTTGGCGCGGCAATGCCGTTCTGGTATGCACTCAGTGCGCTACTGCTTCTCGCTCAGGCTGCAATTCATCGCCACGATAGCAGCGAATCGTTATTGATTGCGGCCGGCGTACTATGGCTTGCGGTGATCGTTCTCACCCTTATTTTTCTGGTGCCGATCAACAACCGGATGATCCGGCTGCAACCCGGCTCCTCGGCTCAAGCCTCGCTGGCCGAGCATTCAAGGTGGGAACTGCTGCATCGCGGACGTGTCGCGACTCTCACTGCGGCGATGGTCTGCTTTCTGATCGCCGTTCTCCGATAATTAATTGCCGGCGAGCTCTCTGGCGCGCTCTGTCGCACGCTTGACGGCTTTGATCAGCGTCACGCGCAAGCCGCCCTCTTCCAGCTCTAGGATCCCGTCCACCGTGCAACCGGCCGGAGTCGTGACCTCATCCTTCAGCAGCGCCGGATGCGATCCCGTCTCCAGCACCATCTTCGCCGCGCCGTATGCCGTCTGGGCGGCGAGTTGCGTCGCAATCTCACGCGGCAGTCCAACATTCACGCCCGCCTCGGCCAGCGATTCCAGGATGATGTACAGAAACGCCGGCCCGGAGCCTGACAATCCAGTCACCGCGTCCATGTGCCGCTCATCGACCACCACGGTCCGGCCCACAGTCAAAAAGATTTTTTGTGCCAGATTAAGCTGCTCGTCCGTCACAAAACGCCCGCGGCACAGCGCGGTAATGCCTGCGCCCAGCATCGCAGGCGTATTCGGCATCGCGCGAATCACCGCAGGCGATCCGCCCAGCGCCTCTTCAATCGCCGAAGTCTTTACCGATGCGGCAATGGAGACCACCAGCGCACCCGGCTTCAGCGATGCGCTCACCTCGCGCACAAGCTGGACCACCTGCGTCGGCTTCACAGCGAGCAGGACAATGTCTGCGCCCTCAACCGCCCGTCGGTTGTCCGTCGTGACGGCCAGGCGAAACTGCTTCGTAAGCGCCTCGGCTCGCAGCTCATGCGCTACCGTAGCCGCAATTTGCTGCGCGGGAAAGAGGCGCGTGCGGACGAACGCCTGCAGGAGAATGCCGCCCATCTTGCCTGCACCGAGCACCGCCACCCGCAGGCCGGCAGCCACATTCTGCTCTGAATCTTTCGAGCTCATCCTCGAAGGCTATCAGACGGGCGAGTCGGGGAGTATGCTCGTGTTCTTCGTGCTTGATGAGCTTCGGACCACAAAATTACGGAGCGATGTGGAGGTGGCTCCTTCGCTCGATTGCGAATCTGTTTGTGTCGCTTTATCGTCGAGCGCAACCTGAGTTGCGACTCGGTTGAAGACGCCCGCTCAGACACGGGAGACCTGAGACGCATCCGGTTGCGCGGGCTGCTAACTCGCCAGCAGCGCCAGAGAACCTGACCCCCCGGAGACAGCGGTCGCCTCCAGCATTCTGTATAGAGTCGAGCGACTGATCCCCAGCACCTCCGCCGCCCGCAGCTTGTTGCCATTGCACCCGATCAAAACAGCGCGAACGTGCTCGTGGACGACCTCGTCCAGCGGTACCATCCGCACCGGAGCCTCCGGCGCAGGTTCGGTACGGACCTCTGCGATTGAAGCAGCCAGATCCGCGGGACCGACTGATGCCTCGCTATGTTCAACCATCCACGCGATAGCCGGTCGCATCTGCTGGAAGTTGCCCGGCCACGCGTACTCCGTGACCGCCGTAAGAAAGCCGGGCTCAAAGGAGGGAATGCGCCGTTCCCGGCGCGTCGCCTCGGCCTGGATAAGCTGATGCGTAAGCAGCGGAATGTCCTCCACCCGCTCCCGGACCGAGGGAATCTGCAGGCGAAGCGAACTCAGGTGACTGAACAGCTCGCCATCGAAAGTGCCCGCGCTCATCAATGAACGAAGATCCGCACTCGTCGAGGCGATGATCGCGATCCTGCGGTGCCGGCGCAATCTCAATAAACGCAGTAACATCTGCTGCCCTGCCGCCGAGAGCCTATCCACGTCAGAAAGAAAGAGGGCGCCACGGGTTGCGGTGCCGAGGAGGCTGGTGGGGCGGCGGAGCTGGCGTTCGGCTTCCGCGGCGCGCAGGTGAATGAGGGGTGTGCCGGCGAAGCAGGAGAGATCGTGCAGCGCCTGGGCGACCGCCTCCGCCCCGCAACCCGCTTCACCGGTCAACAGTGCGACTCGAAAGTGGGGAGCGAGGATGCGGAGCTGAGCCCACAGTCTCGCCATCGCCGGGCTCGGGCCGACAAGCAGTTGAGCGTCAGGTCTGGCTTCAGCCGACTTGGGCTGGGGAGCGAAGTTACCGGGCCGGATTGGTGTTACGGGCAACACCTGAATCAATGGAGTCATACATCTGCTCCATCGGCGGACACGGGCGAGAGCTTGAGTAATGCGTGTGGAAAAAGTTATGGGTGGACAGAAGTCCACCCACATTCAGCGTGTCTGTCGGGCCTCAGGCGGCCGACGTAGCGCAGTACGCGTCAAAGGCGCGGGTGAGTTCCTGCGCGATGGCCGGGGCCGTGGAGGTCTCGATGGCGGAGCGCTGCATCAGGTACACGAGCTGCCCGTCGCGGAGGATGGCGATGGCTGGCGAGGTGGGAGGCTGGCCCTGGAAGTAGCTGCGGGCCCGCTCGGTGGCCTCGCGGTCCTGGCCGGCGAACACGGTGATGGCATGATCAGGCTTGGTGGCGTGCTGGAGGGCGAGGCGCACGCCGGGACGCATCTTGCCGGCGGCGCAACCGCAGATGGAGTTGACTACGAGGAGGGTCGTTCCGGGCTGCTTGACGGCGTTGTCGACGTCTTCCGCGGTGCGGGCCTCTTCGATACCGGCGCGGGTGAGTTCCTCGCGCATGGGGATGACCATCAGCTCTGGATACATTTTTTCTGGTGCTCCTTTGGGGCTACTGCGTGAGATTGGGATTTTGGGGGAGGGGGTACCCCCCTCCCCCTACTTTTTTGCAAAGTCTTCAGAACAGGTGAGATAGGTCTGGACTTCGTCTGCGCGACCGAATATCGCCCGCGAGGTGATCGAGACCCTTGCTCTCTGTCTTTATTGTATCGGGTGCGTCAAGGGATTGGGCGTGAGCCGCAGGATTCGGACGTTTAACTTTGAGTTTCCAGAGGCGAGTTGCGAGACGCGCGCGGGGAC
>DASUHZ010000031.1:0-95345 GCA_036273275.1 Bryocella sp. | reverse complement strand
ACTTTCTCCTACAAAATAGAACTTTCATTGACAAGTAAGCAAGCGCTCCCCTAATGTTGGCGTCCACAGCCATGAATCACTGCCGCTGGAGGTTGAATGGAAGTCGGACGCAGAGCGTTCCTCAAAGTGATAGGAGCGGGCACAGCCGCCGGCGGCGCCGTCGCGTGGCCTCTCTCGGCGCAAACTCCGGGATCCGCTTCGCCCGGGAAGGTCGTCTTCAACGTTCGTGAATTCGGTGCCGTCGGCGATGGCCGCACCTTGGACTCCCCGGCAATCAATCGCGCCATCGAAAGCGCGGCGGCGGCCGGCGGGGGTACCGTCTTCTTCCCCGCCGGGACTTACTCCTGCTACTCACTCCGCCTCAAATCCAATGTGACCCTCTACCTCGACCAGGGCTCCACAATACTCGCCGCGGATGTCCCGCTCGAAGGCTTTCCCGCAGGATCGGGCAAAGGCTACGACGCTGCAGAACCAGACACAGCATGGCACGCGTTCCAGGACTACGGCCACAACCACTGGCACAACAGCTTGCTCTGGGGTGAAGACCTTCACGATATCTCCATCCTCGGCGCGGGGCTGATCTGGGGCCGCGGCTTGAGCCGCGGCGTTGGTTCGGATCCCAACCTGCCCAAGGCAAACCTCCCCGGCGTCGGCAACAAGGCGATCGCGCTGAAAAACTGCCGCAACGTCATCCTGAGAGATTTCTCGATCCTCAAGGGAGGCTGGTTCGGCATCCTTGCCACAGGCGTCGACAACATGACCATCGACAACCTGAAGATCGATACCGACCGCGACGGCATGGATATTGACTGCTGCCGCAATGTTCGCGTCTCCAACTGCACCGTCAACTCGCCATGGGATGACGGCATCTGTCCGAAGAGCTCCTATGCTCTCGGCTACCCCCGCGCCACGGAGAACGTGACCATCACAAATTGCTACGTTACGGGCGCGTATCAACTCGGAACGATGCTTGACGGCTCCTGGAAACGCTGGCCAGCCGACAGCAAGATGACCAGTCCTACTGGCCGCATAAAATGCGGCACCGAATCGAATGGCGGTTTCAAGAACATCACGATCTCCAACTGTGTTTTCGATGGCTGCCGCGGCTTCGCGCTGGAGAGCGTGGACGGTGCATTACTCGAAGACATTACCTTTACGGGAATCACTATGCGCGACTGCACCAATGTGCCGCTCTATCTCCGCTTGGGACGGCGAATGCGCGGACCTGCGGGTGCCTCCGTAGGCACCTTGAAGCGCATCATCATTTCCAACATTGTGAGCTACAACTCCGTGGCCACCTTTGGCGGCGCGGGCCTCATCTGGGGACTCGCCGATCATCCGATTGAGGACGTCAAGATTCACGATGTCTATATGCACCATCGCGGTGGAGGTACCCCGGAAATGGCTACCCGCGTTTTCCTTGAAAAAGACACGGACTATCCGGAGCCGTATCGCGTAGGCAGCGTGCCCGCGAGCGGATTCTATGTGCGCAACGTGAACAACATTGAGTTCACCAACGTGCAAATTGCGTGGACGCAGCCCGACGCGCGCCCGGCCATCGGGTTATACAACGTCGATGGAGCCGATTTCTTCCGCGTCAAAACGCCGAAACACGTCTCCACACCCGTATTTGCCCTCAGCAAAATCGAGGACTTCAGGGTCGCCTTTTCTTCCAATGTTGCTGACACGCAGCTAACCAGTGTCCGCGAAAAGACGCTGTAATCGGCACACACTTACTGCCTGCACAGCATCACTGGCCGGCGCGCACGCATTGCCACCTTTACTGTCCGGCCATCCCACTCCAACTTCAGCGGCTCTTTCTTTTCAGGCGATAGAGCGAAGCCAGTTACAGATTTTATGTCCCATTCGGTTGGTATCGTCGCAGTCAGCGGGGCGTCCGCAATGGAGTACATCGCAATCCTGTCTTCCCCCAACGGGCAATACACAGCAGTCTCGCTCGCAACTTTCGCCCCATCTAGAAAGACCGTGTAGGCCTGTTTGCTCCAGTCAATTTCAACACGATTGCCCTTCCCCTCAAGTGTTGTCACCGTGTGATCGCCGGCGCGCTCGAAGCCTTCAATGTTCAACATGTGCAGTCTGAACCACGGCACCATCGCCAGGTAAAACGAGTCCAGCCTGCGTTCGATCGGAGCATCACCATTCAGGATGCTGTGCTGAGCTTCGCCGTAAAACATCATTAAAGTCAGCGGCAGGTCGCCCGCATTTCCGGCCCGCCCCCAAACGGCACTCTTCCGATAAATCATCGACAACATCGGAATCGGCCTGCCGCCAAACGGGCAGGGCCTCGGCCCGCCCGCATACCAACTCATGCTGATCTTCCCAATAAATGGATACCGCAGACCCTCCGATGTGACATCCACGCCATGACCTTTGAAATCCTCCAGCACCTTGTACCGCCCATCGACCAGGTTCCGTATTCCGCTGGCAGGCCGCTTACGATCCCAGTCATTGCGGATCGCATAGTACGACAGTACGTCCACATGAATCGTGCCGGGTAGTTTGTAGCGCTCGCAGGTATACTTCACCCGCTCCGGCCCGGGGCCCTCCATGTACTTCGCCAATCCCTGGATGTAGGATTCTTCACCCGTCCACTCGCGGCTCTTCCACAGATCGCCATCCGGCTTGCGCGCAATCATCTCCTCATTCCACGCCGGGCTGCTGCGATAAGCGTCGTCATAGTTGTCCGAGAGACTCACCGTCACGTTCAACGGCTTCATGATCTCCATCAGGCGCATCATTCCGTCATAGCCCCCAATGCGCTCATCGACGACATTCACCGCAGGATAGCCCGTATCCTTTCCCCGAAACTGCCAGCCCCACAGATGAACCAGTTGCGCCGCGCCATCCGTCAGCGCATGCATCAACCGGATCATCTCCTCGCATCGCGCGAAAGTCGCAGAGGGCTTAGGAAACTTCGGCTCATCCATGCGAATTCCATAGATGAGCTTGTCGTCGTAGAAATGATTCGGAATCCGCGGCATCCTGGAACGCACCAGCCGTGCGCCATCGAGCCAGTTCAGCGCCGTGCCTGCAGCGTTCGGCTCCAGAAAATCTAACCTGCAGGCGGATTGCTGCTCCACCAGGAGATTCGGTGTGGTTGCATTGCCGCAGCTCTTCGGCGCGGCCTTGCCGAGATTCATGTCATAGCATGCACTTCCGTCCACGCGATGCACCTTGGTCGTTCCCATGCACGCGCGGCGCGTGGGCGCCTCACCAATCACCGACAGCAGCGTTCCATCCATGTACGCCGTCGTCTCCTGCACGCACACCGCACCTGAGTGCCCCGTCATGATTACCGGAAGCACACCATTGATCTCGCCCCAGAATGTATTCAGCGGCAGGCTCGCCGCCTTTGCTTCCTTCAGCGCAACGAGATCGCCGCCGGCGTCGCCATGGGCCAGCCATGCGTCTCTGTCCGTCTCATCCACACACACGATCGAAGGCATCGAGAACGAGATCAGTTCGAACCCCTCCCGCTCATTCACCTCCTCCATCGTCACCCGTACCGTGCTGCCTTCGAGCACATAACGCAAGGTGAATTCCGCAGCGGGTGCGCCGTCTTCATACTTCGCTGTAAACCTGAAGTCAGCACGTCCGGCAGTGACACTGTGGCTCACAGGCTTTACGTCGACATCCGCAAAACTCCGTGGCGACAGCCGGCACAACCGCGTCTTCAGTGGAGCACCGGCCGCCTCACCGCGAAATACAATGCCGGACCGCACCAACCGGTACGACGATGGCGCGCCATTCCCTGCATCGATCGTAAGCACGAGCGCCGAACTCCGCACCGTTACCGTCTGCACTGGCTCAATCGCCGCGTTCGCCGCAAGCTGGGGAAATACTTTGCCGCCACGCGCAACAGCGACACCTGCTGCCCCCAGCTTTAACAGCTTCCTGCGGCTGAAGCCCATATGCTCATCGCTCATTGAAATTCCCTGCCAAAAAACTCATTCTTCGCTGTCACACACGAGTTCGGCCCGCAGGTTTTTTTGCGAGCTGCACTAAACCCGAACCCCATCAAAACGTAATCTTTGCTCCAAGCTGTAGTTCGCGCGGCGTGTTTCCTTGCGTCGTTGCCAATCCCGCTGTGGAGTTCCCGATTGTCGTGCCTGGATTACCGGGGATCACCACGTTGTAAGTGTTGAACGACTCCGCGCGAAGCTGCAGTCGCACTCCCTCGTACAGCGGCGTGTCCTTCACCAGCGAGAAGTCCAGGTTGTTATAAGACGGCACACGATACGGCATCTTGCCCATATTTCCGAACGATCCACTCGGAATCGAAAACGCGCTCGGATTGAACTCGCAGAACCCGCTCGTCCCTCGCTTGTGAATAGGTGTCGAACCGCACGACCCCTGCAACGCATTCCCAATTACATTTGGTCGCGAGTAGCTCGTCACTGAACCGTTGTCGCCTGAGATGTTCGCCGGATCGCCTCCAACATTCAGCCCATACGGCTGACCCGAACGTACTTGGAAGACATAATTTGTCGTCCAACCGCCGACCAGGTATGAGAGCCATCCTGTCTGCACCCACTTCTGCCCCGTTCCAAACGGCAGCCCATATACCGTGCTCCATGTGAAGAAGTGATGAATGTCATACGACGAGATTCCATAGGCATTTCGCGGCATGAAGTAGCTCTGCACTACTGATCCTCCTCCGGTGCCGTTCTCAGCGTTGAACCATCCGCTGCTGTTGTCCATCGTCTTCGACCACGTATAAGAAACAATCGTATTCAGCGATCGCGTCATCCTCTGCTGAAACTGCGCCATCAATCCGTTGTAGTTCGCATAGCCCGTGGAGGTCGAGTAATGCCACCCTGGCGTGACCCACGGCATGTACTTGTACGTATCGATCGTCGTCAGTGCCGTTCCGGCGGGTGAGGGATGCGAAGCCGCATTCGCGAACCCGGTGAAGGGCAGGCGCGTACTCTTCGATCCCGCGTAGCCGAGCGAGAATAACCCCTTCGCTCTTACCTGCTGCTGCACTTGCAGGTTGTACTCTACCGCCCTCTCGTCCGTGAAGTCCGGCGCGCTCACATAACCGCCTCCCGTGGTCAGCCAGGGCGTCGCCGCAATCACCGGATTCGGGAAGTTCCCCTCGAGAGATGTGATCGGCGTCAATGGATTCCCCGGTCCGCCCGGCCAGGTGCCGCTTTGAGAAAAGTTCACCTGCTGGCCCGAGATCCCCGTCGTCCACGGCCACGTTGGCCCTTCGATGTTGTTCTGCACCCACTGGCTTCGCGCCGTGATGGTGTCATAGAGGATCCCGACACCGCCGTTCACCACCGTCTTGTCAAACGCCTGGTACGCAAAACCCAGCCGTGGGCCGATGTTGTCCCTGATCGGCGCGCCAACCTGCTGCACACCATTCGCAAATACGATGTTCGAGTTGTGAGGAACACTTCCAATTCCGCCCGGAATGCACGGATTCGTGAACGTTGTCGTACAGGCCGAGACATTCTTCTGGATGATGTATCTCGAATTCGGAATATCGAAACCGTTGGCTAGCCTGTCATTCAGCATGTGGATCGCTGGCAGGTAGTCATACCGCAAACCTACGTTCAACGTGAGCTTCGACGTCGCCTTCCATGAGTCCTGAACATAACCCGACCACAGAGTCATGCTGAAGAAGTCCTCAGAGTAGATCGGGTTTTGTGCGGTAAACGTCGCGGGCAGCCCCAGCAGCGCCGCAGCCATCGAGTTACCGGTCTTCGAAGCGTTGATGTTGCTCGTCACGGAGTCGCTGAAGGTGAACTGCTGATAGAGATTTCGTTGCAGCCGGTTCTGATAGATGTTGTCCACGCCCAGCTTCAGCGTGTGACTGCCCTTGATCCATGTCGCGCTGCCGCCGCCGTTCACCACCGGATTGCCGCGATACAGCGTCCCCTCATGGCCGGCATTCGCGGTCAAATAAGGTCCTGCAAGGTTGATATACATGCCGCCATACTGTGCGAGATTCTTGAATCCCGCCTGCTCCGCCCCTGTGAATCCTCCCGGCGCCGAAGCCTGGCTGAACTGATAGGGCTTCAACATCGCACCTCCGCGGGCATCCAAAATCAACGTGGGCCCAAAGACATGCGTGTAGCCTCCGCCGAAGTTGTACGCGTGATAGTTCGACACGTTCGAGCCGACCGTGCCCGCTATGGGCGACGTATCGTAAACCCACATCTGGCTTATGCGGCCAAACCCGAAGTTCTTATCACTCTTATGAAAATCCACCCTCACCTGATATCCGTTGTTGTTATCGATGTTCGGCCGGCTCTCAATGAAGTTGTATCCCGAAGGTTCCGACGCTGCCGAGTTCGCCGCCAGATAGTAGGACTTCATGTATGACTGCATCGTCGCGTTGATCAGGCCCGATGGAACCTTGAGACAAGGCGTGCCTCCTGTCTGGATCCCGTTCACATCGGGAGTAATTGGCGTCCCCGAGGCATCGCACTTGAATTGCTGCACCGTGCACTTCCCGCCTGAGCACGCTGTCGAGTACGGGTTGAATATGGGGTTCTGGTAGTACGAAAACGTCGAGCTCGAAAAATCCCCGCTCAGTTCCTGCGTCGTCGGCACCAGCGTCTGCGAAAGCACCGGCTTGCCGTACCGCCATCCCTCATAAGCTCCAAAGAAGAACAGCTTGTTCCTTAGCGCCGGCCCTCCCACCGCCGCGCCGAACTCGTTCTGCGTGTAGTGCCCGGGGGGCGCAGGTTTGGTCGCCGGCGTCCCCGCGGGGCACCGTCCCACTGAGCAGAAGTCGGAGAACGAGTTGCGTGCGTCGAAGATGTTGTTCCGGACAAACTCCCAGACCGACCCGTGAAACTGATTCGTTCCAGAGCGTGAGAGCATGTTCACCACGCCTCCCGTAACGACCCCAAATTCTGCGCTATCCATGTGCGATTGCATCTTGAATTCCTGCATCGCATCGATGATCGGCAGAAAGCCATAGATCGCGCCACGCAAGTCCGTGTTCACAATGCCATCCATCAGATAGAACGTCTCGCGGTTCTGCTGGCCGAAGAACGAAGGCTTATAGAACGCCGTGCCCGGAATCGCGCTGATACCTGCATCTGTCGTGCTGATTCCGGAGCCCTGCGCCGTCGAAACCGGCGTCACGCCGGGCGAAAGGATCATCAGTTGCGTAAAGTTCCGTCCATTCAGTGGCAGGTTCTGAATCTCCTTCGCTTCGATAACGTTGCCGAGCTCCGACGAGCTCTTCTGCAGCATCACTCCCTCGGCGCTCGCATCGACAGTCACCGTCTCATTCAGCCCACCCACTTCCATCGTCTGACTCGCAGTAAAGACCTGATCAACGACGAGCTGGAACGCCGGCATTACGACCGACTTGAACCCCTGCTTCGTGATTGTCATCTTGTACTGTCCAGGATTTACATTTACAAACGCGAAGTATCCGCTCTTGTTTGTCATCGCGCGCGCAGACACATTAGTCTCCACGTTCGTCAGCATTACCTGAGCGTCGGGAAGCACCGATCCTGTCGTGTCCGTGATCGTTCCGTCCACTCCCGCTGACGTGTGCTGAGCTGTCATAGGCAGCGACAATCCTGCGCCCAATACTGCCGCAAATAACGCCTGCAAGATTCCTTTGCGCATGCTTCACCTCCAAATCCGTATAACCACAACGAACCGAGGCCCTTTTAATCTTCGATGGCTGAGTTTTTAGACCGTACGAGCGAGCGTTGTCAACGCCGGTGAAAATATTTTTTTAGATTTCAAAATGCCTCTATCGCAGGTCTACCGGGATTTCCGAGAATCACCGAGCTATTCGTTTCATTCTGCGGGGAACGTACGATCGCCACCGGCACGGTTTTTGGGGACCAAAATGGCCAACGTCAACCGCCTCCTCTACGACGCGTCCGGCTCCAATCGCTATGCCACTTTCTTTTATGCCGAACTGGACTGCGAGTCGCGCGCGCTGCAACCAGGGAATTCCCGGCTGAGACGAGTTCGTCGTCGACTGCATCCACCGCCACTCCTTAGTCAGCCGATCACCAACGTGCAGCGTGATATTCTGCTGCACTGTGGTTTGGAAACCCTTAGCCCCGGCCTTGACCGCGTACTGACCGATCGGTACCCCCGAAAAGACATTTAGCAAACGCGAGTTCCGGACGCTTGCCGACGAACTGGGGATTACGGTAGAGCGCTACCGTTTTATTGATGGTATGGCTCCGCCAGGAAATCGAAGTCGCAGCCCTGATCAGCCTGAGTGACCCGTTCGCGATAAAGAGCGAGATATCCGCGTCGCTCGCCGGGGATGGGACGCACCCATTCGGTCCGGCGCCTCTCAAGTTCGGTTTGAGGCACATTCAAATCAAGCCTTCTATTCGGAATATCAAGCGTAATGAAGTCACCAGTTTGAACCAGTGCGAGCGGACCGCCCACATAGCTTTCTGGGGAGACGTGGAGCACGCAGGTTCCGTATGCCGTGCCGCTCATACGCGCATCGGAGATGCGGACCATGTCTCTCACACCACGCAGTAAGAGTTTCTTCGGGATCGGTAGCATTCCCCATTCGGGCATACCCGGACCGCCTTGAGGGCCTGCATTTCGCAGGATGAGAACGGAATTCTCATCAACGTCCAGGTCTTCGCGATCGATACGCGCCTCGAGATCCCGGTAATCCGTAAAGACGATGGCGGGTCCGGTGTGCTGCCAGAGTTGCTGACTTGCCGCAACAGTCTTAATGACTGCTCCATTCGGGGCTAGAGATCCGTACAGTACGGCTGTACCGCCGCTCGCAATCAATGGCGACTGCCGGTCGTGAATGACCTCCGAGTTTACGATGTGCGCCCCTTCGAGATTCTGGCCCAGAGCTTTGCCGCTAACGGTACGGCAATCGAGATGCAGCAGGTCACGAATCTCTGACATCAGAGCGCGCAGACCACCGGCATAATAGAAGTCTTCCATCAGGAATTTGCCAGAAGGGCGAATGTTCGCAAGCACCGGGACGTTTCTGGAAATTTCGTCGAACAACACGAGCGGCAGATCAATTCCTCGACGTCTTGCCATCGCCACGAGGTGAATGATGGCGTTGGTCGATCCACCGATCGCCATGTCCACGGTGATGGCATTCCGAAAGGCAGCAGGAGTTAGCACATCTTCCGGCTTCAAATCTTCCCAGACCATATCGACAATGCGTTTTCCGGTATCCACCGCGAGGCGGACGTGGTTGGAATCTGCGGCGGGGATGGACGATGCTCCGGGTAGCGTCATGCCCATGGCTTCGGCCAGAGCCGTCATCGTGGAAGCAGTACCCATAGTCATGCAAAATCCAGGCGAACGTGCGATTCCGCTTTCGATGCCGGACCAATCCTCGTCACTGACGTTCCCCGCGCAACGTTCGGTCCAGAACTTCCAGACGTCAGTGCCACTACCCAGTGGCATGCCGTTCCAGTTGCCGCGTAGCATCGGGCCGGCAGGCAGAAAGATGGCTGGCAGATTCATGCTGATAGCGCCCATCAGCAACCCTGGAGTGGTCTTATCACACCCGCCCATCAATACCGCTCCGTCAATCGGCAGGCTGCGCAGTATCTCCTCGGTATCCATCGCAAGGAGATTGCGGTAGAGCATAGGGCTCGGCTTCATATAAGTCTCGGTGATTGAGAAGGCAGGTACCTCGACTGGGAAGCCTCCGGCCTGCAGCACTCCACGCTTGACAGCCTCTGCCCTCTCCCGCAAATGAGCGTGGCACGGATTGATCTCGCTCCACGTATTCACGATCGCAATTACCGGCTTGCCGATGAAGTCTTCTTTGCGATGCCCTAGCTGCAACATGCGCGAACGATGACTGAAGCCGCGCATCGTGTCCGGGCCGAACCAGATAAAGCTGCGTAGACTTTCGGGACTCCTAAGCGTTGTCATTCAATCGCACCAAAGAAGAACGCTGAGAACTTCGAATTTGAGTGGCCAGCATACCAGCCAGGAGCATGCATCCCGAAAGGACGTATAAACCAGAATTGTATTGACCGGTCGCAGTCTTGAGATAGCCGAACACTGAGGGCCCGGCAAAGCCCCCGAGGTTCCCAAGGCATATCAGTCCTACGGCGGTCGCTGCGGCCGATTTCCCGAGAAGCGTTGTGGGAAGAGTCCAAAACGCCGGGAGGTAAGCCTGCGCGGTAAAGCCCGCAAGACAAAAGAAACCCATCATTAGCCAGGGATGGTTGTGCATCAACGCGGCCAGTCCAATGCAGGTTCCGGTTGAGAGTATCGGGATCGCGGTGTGCCATTTGAGTTTGCCTGTGCGTTGTGCCCAGCTTCCGTTGATAAGAATGCCCAGCGCACTACATGCGTAAGGAAGCGCTGCGGCGCAGGTCCGGACGGTGACCGGCATGCTCTTCATGCTATCGGTGATCGACGGCAAAAAAATGATGAGTGCCTGATTGCCGGTAATGGTGAGAAAAGAAACAATGATCAATAAGAAGGTCTGGGGATAGCGCAAAGCGTCCATGACCGTAACTCGATGCGCGGCAATCTTGCGGACCTCATCTGCCTCGAGCTTATTTATGAGCCAAGCCTTCTCTTCGTGCGGAAGCCAACGTGCATTCTGCGGCCTGTCAGTCAAATAGAAAAGCGTGACCACACCCATCAGGATCGGTGGAAGTCCTTCAAAGACGAAGACCCATCGCCAGCTGGCGAATCCTGCCAGATGAACGTTTTCCAGAATCCAGCGTGACAGCGGGATACCGATCGCGATGGCAATAGGCTGCGCGACCATAAAGTACGCCTTCGCCCTCGCCCGGTCTTTCGGCTGGTACCAGTGAGAAAGATATACGATGACGCCCGGGAAGAAGCCAGCCTCTGCGACGCCAAGCATCAACCGCAAACTGTAAAACTGCGTGACTGGCTGAATCGATCCGAAAAACCGATAGCCGAGAAAGGCCATGGCGGTTGTGACAAGTCCCCAGGAGACCATGATGCGCGCGATCCAAAGGCGTGCACTCCATCGCTCTACAATCAGGCTCCCCGGAAGATCGAGCAGCAGGTATCCCAGGTAAAAGACTCCAGCGCCGAAGCCAATCACGGTATCGCTAAACCCAAGATCCGACTGCATGTGGAGCTTCGCGACTCCCAGATTCGCCCGGTCGATATACGCGAGCAGATACAGGAACATCAGGAACGGGATCAGTCGGCGCGTAACACGGCCTCTCGTTCGAGCCGCGAGGTCCGCATCGATATCCATTTGTCCTGGTCTTCTAACGGCGGGGAAGATTGTAGGGAGCCTTTCTGTATGGTAGTTTCGCGAAATGCAGCTCGATGGAATTTTCCCTCCGATTACAACACCGTTTGAACACAATGGTGAAGTGCACTTCACAGCCCTCCGGCAGAATCTTGCGAAATACCGGAGCGCTGGGCTACGGGGCTTTGTAGTCGCGGGCTCCACTGGTGAAGCGGCAATGCTGGGCTCCAGGGAGAAACAAGAGCTGTTCCGCGCGGTTCGCGACGCGGCTGGGGACAGTCTGCTTATCGCAGGGGTCGGAAGTGAGTCGGTGAGTGAGACTCTTGCGCTGATCCGCCATATCAGCGAGTTGAAGTACGCTGCGGCGCTGGTGCTTACGCCGCACTACTATCGTGCTCAAATGCTGAGGCCGGATTCGCAACTGACCTTCTTCCACGCAGTCGCAGATTCGTCCCCTCTGCCGATCCTCCTATACAACTACTCTCAACTAACAGGTATCGATCTTCCTCTTGATGTTGTTTGTGAGCTATCGGAACATCCCAACATTATTGGAATCAAAGAGAGTTCCGCCGATTTGGAGAGAATAGGGAAACTCACATCGACACTGCCGTCGACGTTCGACGTCCTGGTGGGCGCTTCCGGTAAATACCAGGAGAGTCTGCGTTTGGGTGTAAAAGGCGGCATCCTGGGGGTCGCGAATACATTCCCACGCTTAGCGCTGCTCATACATGATCGCTATCGGTCCGGGGATCTTTCAGGGTCGGACCTTCTTCAAAAGAAGATCGCGGAAGCTGCGAACATTCCGCCTCGATATGGGATACAAGGCTTGAAGTATGCGATGGATTTGAAGGGTTATTTTGGTGGGGAGTGCCGGCTTCCTTTGCTGCCGCTCGATGAGCAAACGAAATTTGAGATTGAACGTATCTGTTGCGGCCTGAGCGACGATCTTGCGCCAACGTCTTTGAACGGTCCCGTCTGAGACTGAGGCGTGCAGCGAATCCCGGAGCTGCTGGCGCCGGCTCAGCGATCATGCGCCAAGTCGGCCAGATTCCACTTCACCCACTGCGCAAATGAGAACCTGAACCAGGCACTGTGCTTCGCTGTAATCTCTCAGCAATTCTCTGTTGATGTCTTTAGAATTCCCTGCATGAACTTCCCGTTTCGTCTGAAAACCTGGCATCTCGGCCCTGCGATGATTTTCTAATCATCGAGATCGCGAGCCGTCTACTCACCGCTCTTCTAACGACACTCTTCCGCTTACTTTCCGGTCGAGAACCCACCAGGAGCCCTCGCGGTGAGCGCGCGTCTTTTGTCCATTCTTCCAAACGCCTTTTGAACCATCAACCGCGGGCAGCCGCACCTGCGCGCTCAGACCTGCCGGCAGTTCTGCCGATAGCGTGAACCTAGGGGATCGTTTCCAATCCAACTTGATCGGTCCGCGTGGAGTTGGGACAGTGCCATTCGCAAATTGGAGTTCACCCGGATGCGGCGCAATTTCCGCCTCCGTCCATCCTGGCTTGCTGACTTGTACACCGAGAACGAAACGCGGCAGCAGGTTAGCCGGAGCCGCGCCCCACGCGTGATTCCAATCCTGGTTGGGTTTGTAGCGCTGGTCCCATGCCTCCCATGTGATCGTTGTCCCGCTGTCCACCATATGCCGCCAACTCCGATCGCCTGGAGCAGTGATCTCCTCCAGTGCAGCGGCGGACTGGTTATTCTCGAACAGCGCCTCGAGCAGGTATTGAGCTGCGTACACGGATGCGCGCATGCCACGACTTGCAAGCCACTCCGCAACATGGGCACGCTTATCTTCCGGGACCAGCCCAAACGCCAGTGGAAACAGGTTGGCGTGCAGAGACGTGTGATCAGTTCCAACACCGTCACGGTACAAGCCCGTCTTTTCATCAAAAAGCTGTTGCTGGAAAGCTGCCAGCGACGCTCGCTCACTTTGGGCATATTCTTCGGCATCTTTTTCTTTACCCAACGCGAGCGCGAGTTGACGCATCTCCTCCATTGCACGCAGATGAAACGCGTTTACAACGGTGTTGACAGGCCTAAATACATAGCCATCGCGCTCACCGGCTGGCCAGTCGACGATATCGTTTCGATGGATCTGCGCCGCGTTGCTGTGGACCAGTCCGTCGATTCCGACGCGATCCGCGAGCGTCTTCGTCTTCAACCATTCATAGTGCCGCGCCAGCCACTCTTTGTCGCCGGTCTGCATCCAGTCGGCATAGGCCACGAACACCATATGAGGCGCCCATTCGGTGGGCCACGTCGGATACTGCATCAGGCGTGTGAAGGTGTCGCGCGCCATTTGTGGATTGGGATCGCCCGCATAGTAGCCCAACTGGGTGACGTAGGCATCGGCCTCATACGACAGCCGTTCTCGGTCGCCATCCACAAACACCCCGGCAAACGTAGTCGCCTTGATGGAATAGTGGCAGAGGTTCCACACTCTATCGAGCATTGGGTTCGACGAGTGGAAGCTGGCGGCACGATCATCCCAGGTGCTATCGAAAGCCGCCCTCCGGCGCACCTGACCGATGCGTAGTTCTCCTGGCCATCCTGCGATTTCTACCCAACGGAACGGTGTCAGTGTTCCCCACTCACGGGGTGTCAAAACCGCGGGAGGCTTTGTATTCCTGGCATCAGCAGGCGGGGCGACGACTTTGCTGGTTCCGTTGAGACTCACGGCCACTTCTGAGTAGCGCACGGATCCTGGAGGATTGCGATCGATCCGGCCATCGCGCATGGCTTCGCCGAAGCGGACCGTAAGTTCACCAGTCTGGCCAGGCTGCGGTTGGATCAGCAAATTGCCAAAAGCAACTCGGCCGAAGTCCAGAAGATATGTACCATCAGGCAATTTGACGACGGAAACTGGATCCTGCTGCACGAGTTTGACGGGCGCCGCACCAGCTGCGAGAACAACACTCAAAACCAGGACAACAGAAGTGCTCCAGAGATGCACCCGCTTCATATCTTTGCTCCAGAGTGCCGGCTTGTGGCGGCGCGCAATTCCACGTCGCTAACTCAGGGTAGGCGCCGACGAGCCGCAACGTGTAACGAAAATATCGAAGCGAGCCGACCGGCCCATCGTTAGCAACTTGTGGTTGTGTGCGCACAACTTAACAACTTCCCTGGACGCAAGAACAACAGGCCGGGACCATCGGGCATCAATCCTGTGAATGCATTGCAGACGTGCGCCTCAGGCGAAGCGCGTGCGCTTCCACAGCGCCCATCCTCCGGCGACGAGGAACGCGAGCATGATCGCGATCAGCAGCGCCGCATAGCCATAGCGAATGGCGATGGGCGGCGTACGCGCGTCAATGGCAAAATGCACGAAAACACCGAGGGCGATCGCAAGGATAAGCCAATCCCACCAGCGGCGGGGATGTGTGCCGTTTGAGATCTCCTCGCCGTACTGCATTGCGAGCGTCTCTTCAAGATTCATGTCATAGCGCGTGCACTCGCGCGCAATAGTGTCGTGGCAGGAATCGCGCTCCCCAGCGGGAGCCGATGCGGAGCTGATGGCCAGCGCACCGAGGATCATCACCCCGGAGGCGCAGAAGATGACCACCTGCGCTGCGCGCGTGAAGTGCACAAACTCGCCGAACACCAGCGCACCCCAGATCAATCCCCACAGCTGGTTCGTGTTTGAGAGTGGAATGGCGCGGCTGATGCCCACATACTTGGTGCCGTACTGCTGGAAGATATCGCCGATCACCCAGCAGAAGCCGCCGAGGAAGAGCCAAAGAACGGAAGGTCGCACGGAGCGGAGCTGCTCCATCGTCGAAGGGCCATCGCTATGCAGCGTGAACGCCAGTGTCGTCACGATTGCGAGTTCGCCGAGCGTGAAGATGGTGACGAACGAGAGCGGGTTCAGCCCGGACAGATACGCCTTGCGATAAGGGATGTACATCGTGCCCAGCAGAAGCCCGGCCCCTACGGCAGCTGCAACGCCGGACAAAACGCGTGCAGAAGAAACGGTACCGGAGCCGGCCGTGGTGCGCGCCAGCACGAAGGCGCCTGCGGTGATCGCGAATGCTCCACCCAGCACCCGGACTGTTGTCTTCGCGCCGGCGCCGCGCAGCTCCCCGAACAGCAGCCAGCCCCAGAAAAGGCCGATGATCGAGTTCACGTTCCACAGCGGAAAGGCGATCGCCAGGCCGACGTCGCGGACCGCGACGATGGTGAGCGTATTCGCGACTGCCCAAATGCCGCCTGCGAGTATAGCCCAGGGAATCAGGTGGGGCTTCCGGCGCAGGTCGTGCAGCACATACGTGGTCCCTTTCAGGAACGTGGGCACTGTCCAGCGCGCGAAGAATACACCCACGATCATACAAAGCGAGATGACCACCGGCGTGTAGCCGACGGCGACCAGCTTGGTGGGAGCCTCCGCGCCGCCCAGCCAGGCGGCTGCCGCAATGGCAGAGAACACGCCCAGTCCATGCATGGAGCGCACGGGAGCGGAAATAACAGGCGTGATGTGGGTAGAAGTCGATGCCAGGGAACACCGCCTGAAAACCTGCGCAAACGATAACGAAAGCTCGGCGGATTTTACGTGGGCCCACGAGCGGTACGCAAGGCGAAGGAGATCAGGCTCATTCTCTGAGTATTACGAAATCACGAAGGCTGCCCGAGCGGCCGAAATTGAAAGATTGTCGGCATCGCATGCGGATATCTGCGGATGCTGCCCCGCTCGGTTCCGCTAGAACCCGCGCATCTCGGTCCGTTAATCGGGATCACGCTGGTGATTTTGCGCCGCAGTCCCTGTCAATCTTACCCGGGCAACGGAATTTCGTAGCGAGAAGAGTTCGAGGTAGACTGCATCCACCGCCGCCGATCCCCTCCGCCGCGCATTGCGTCAGGGATTCGAATCCCTTTGCCTTCACCACTTCGTCTCTCACAAAAACCATCTGAATCGTGCGTCGACATCTCGGCAGCAGTCTTTTCGGGTAAATCAGGCGGTTACCCTCATGCTGCTCTTTGCGGCTGGAGCGGTGAACTTTTTTGATCGCGCATCGCTGAGCGTGGCGAACACCACCGTCCGCGCCGAGATGCACTGGAGCGCTACCGAGATTGGTTGGCTTCTCTCGGCGTTTTCGCTGGCATATGGCTTTTCGCAACTGCCGCTGCTTGCAATTCTCGAACGCTTTGGAACCCGGCGAGCGCTTGGCGGAGGGCTGGGATTATGGTCCGCCGCTCAATTGTTAACCGGCCTCGTGCGCGGTCTCGGTCCGTTCCTCGCATTGCGCGTTCTTCTCGGTGCCGGCGAGGCGCCGTTTTATCCCTGCGGCGTGCACGTCATACGAGAGTGGTTTCCCGCTGAAACACGCGCGCGAGCCACAGCATTTCTCAACATGTCGTCAACAATTGCTATGGCGGCCGCGCCCCCCGTACTGACCATCGTGATGCTTCGCTTCGGCTGGCGCTGGATGTTTGGCCTCCTGGGCATCGCCGGTTTGCTGGTAGGCGCGGCATGGATGGTCTGGTATGTGGAGCGCGCGAGGTTGGATTCTGCTGGCCAGCGATTGCCAGCCGCAAAAGGCCCGAGCGCCTGGCGCGTCCTGCTGCGGCACAGAACGATGTGGGGCATGATGCTCGGCTGGTGCGGCATCAACTACACAGCATGGCTTTATACGGCGTGGGTTCCGGGCTACCTGGAGTCGGCCCGGCATCTGGGCGTTGGAAAAAGCGGCTGGCTGGCAGCGATTCCCTTTTTGTTCGGCACCTTGGGCATGGCGCTGAGCGGGTTGATGAGCGACTGGTTCGTCCGCCGCGGAGCGCCACTGGTGAAGATACATCGCATCAACCTGGTCGTCGGGATGGTGCTCTCCGCGGCCGGAACTCTAATCGTCGGTCGAAGCGACAGCACGCCGATCGCAATCGCCGGCATAAGCGCGGCGCTGTTCTTCGTGCACTTCGCAGGCACGTCAGGCTGGGGCTATGCGCAGGCCATGGGCAGCGACAGGTACACGGCTCCAATTGGCGCGCTGATGAACTTTGCCAGCTTCGTCTTCGCATCGGCAGCTCCGGTCGTGACAGGATGGCTGCTCGATCGCACGCACTCCTTCACACTGTCGCTCGAACTATGCAGCGCTGTCATGCTGCTCGGCGCGCTGAGTTACGCGACGCTCGCCAAACCTCCGCGCGAAGGGACGCTGGGCGCAGACGCTGCAGCGGCGAGCGAGACGTTATAGATGTGAAAACGTAGCCATCCAGAACCACGTGTTCACTCGGAGCATCACACCCCTGCGGGTGCGATCGCGTTGCCGGAGAACAGGCCGCCGAAGTCGATCACATTCAACCGATCGTTGAGATTCATCGCGTCAACCTGCAGAATCAGCGGCGTCGCGGGCCGGTCGGGAAATCGTGAGAGAGGCTCTCAACTAATATTGTCTGCTTGCGTGCCACCCTTGCAGGAGGGATGCCCACACCCGCTGGCGCTGACGCCGTTATGGAAGTCGAGAATCATGTTGTCATTGTGGTCCGGTGAAGGTCCCATCGGCACAGCATCGAGATGCAGTTCGTGCCGCACCTTCCGCGATGACGTGGTCCGTGCATGACGTGTCGCCGCTAAGGCCCAGACCGCCGACGATGCGCCCGTCCGCAGCATACAGCGGAAGTCCACCTGCGAATACGATGATCCCGCCAATCGCCTTACCGGCCATCGGATCATTCGGCGTGCCGAGCGCCGCAGGATCTGGCCCGAAGACCGCCTGCGGGTTCGGCGGAGCCGCGGTCGCCAGCGAGTAGAGGCTCTGCCCCGTTGTTTTGGTGAAATCCAGTGAGCTTAGAGGTTTAGCAGCCGGAGCGATCGGGAAGGCCGTCCCCGCTCCCGCGCACGAGCGGCCATTGAACGCGTGATAGAAACGTCACGTCGCAAACAACCGAAACTTCCCTGCACGAGGTGCCGCGTTGGCCCGGATTTCGTTGTTGTCGATCCTCTTGAGCTTTACCATCTGCACCTCCGCCTTTGCGCAATCCTCAAAACCTTCTCTCCGCCCCCTCGGCGAAACCGAATCCGGAAAAGACGCCCAACTGAAGAAAGCCGTCGAGACCCTCCTCGATCAAGTCAAGTAGCCCGACTCAAATAATCCGCGTCCTTACTGGATAATCCCGTGTGACAGCGCATAGCGCGTCAGCTCCGCCGTCGTGCGCAGGCCAAGCTGATCCATAATCGCATTGCGGTGAAACTCCACCGTCTTCGGCGAGATCTTCAGCGTCAGCGCTACTTCCTTCGTCGTCTTTCCTTCCGCCACCAGCTGCAGAACCTCGCGCTGCCTCGTCGTCAATCCTGCGCCAAACATCTCCGCCGGATTCATCCGCGGCGAACGCGACTCCACATCGAAGCCGCCCTTCGCCGTCGCCAGCGGAGTCACATAGTATCGCCCCGACATCGCCATCCTCGCCGCCAGCAGCAGCTCCGACGACGCCGATTGCTTCGCCACATATCCCATCGCACCCGCGTCAAACGCCGCTCGAATATACGCCGGCTCGATCTGCTGCGTCACAAAGATAATCTTCGCCGAAGAGCCGGCCGCCCGAATCTGCCGCATCGCCTCGATCCCATTCAGCTCCGGCATCGACACATCCAGGATCACCAGGTCCGGCTTCAACTCCAGCGCCTTCTCCACCGCCTCGCGCCCGTTCTTCGCCGTCCCCGCAATCTTGTACTCGCGCTCCAGGATCCCGCAGAGCGCCTCCAGCACCAGCACATGGTCGTCCGCAATCAGGATGCGTCGCATATCTATTCCAGCGGAAGGCGCACTGTAATCGTCGTTCCCGCACCCAGGTCAGAGTCCACACTCAACGACCCGCCCGCAATTCGCGCGCGCTCTTCCATGCTGATCAGCCCCAGCCCCTGGAACCCCTCCTTGGCGTCAGCATCGAATCCCACACCGAAGTCCTTCACCTTCAGCTCCAGAGTGTGATCCATGCTATCCAGCGCCACCTTCACATGCGTTCTCCCCGCATGTTTCGCCACATTCCGCAAAGCCTCCTGCGTAATCCGGTAGATCGCCGTCGTAGCGTCTTCCGGCAGAGCCTCCGGGACATTCCGGGAGGAGAACGTCGCCGGCATCCCCTCGCGCTTATCAAACTCCTCCACCAATCCACGCAGCGCCGCCGCCAGCCCAAGGTCCTTCAGCACCTTCGGGTGCAGCCGGTGAGACATCATCCGAACATCCGTGTTCAGCCCTTGCAGCTCACTCCTCGCCGACTCAATCTTCTTCGCGCTCTCCGGCGGAGCGCTTACGTCCGACAACATCATCTCCAGAAAACTCAGCCGCTGGCTCAAATCATCATGCAGCTCGCGCGCCACGCGTTGCCGCTCTTCTTCCTGCACGTGGAACAGATGGTTCGTCAGCCCGCGCAACTGTTCCTTCGTCCGGCTCAGCGTCGACGCCGCCTCCTCTATCTCTGTTTCCAGCTCCTCCCTCTTCTTCGACACCAGCAACTCCGCCTCGCGCCGCACCGTGATGTCGTCAATCATCAGCAGAAAGACCTTCCTTCCATCCGTTGTAAGCACCTGTCCTCTGATCAGCAGGATCTTCTTCTCGCCCATCTCTGATTCGTGCTCAAACTCAAGCGTCTTCTCCGGATGGTCCTGCACCTCTTGCAGCTGCTCACGCAACGTCCCGATCCCCCACAGCAGATTCACCAGCTCCGGCAGCGATCTCCCATCCAGGTCCTTGCCGCTGATCCCTGACAGCTCTCGAAACGCCGTATTCGCCGTTCGTATCCTGCAATCCTCGTTCAACACCACAAGCGGCACCGGCACGCTCTCAACTACCGCGCCCGCGAAGTGATCGGCCTCCAGCGCTTGCTGCTGCGTGATCCGCAGTTGGTCGATGTCCAGAAACACGACCACCAGACCCTCGATCTTGTTGTCCGCAGTGCGATACGGCCGAACCCGTAGCAGGTACCACCGCCCTTCCTTGTCCTGCACCTCCAGCTCGCGCGGTCCCAGCGTCTCCAACACCTCATGCAGAATCGGCTCAAGATCATCAAGGCTCAATTGCAGCCGGATATCGGTGATCGACCGCCCGATGTCTTCCGGCCGAACGCTCAGCAGGCGTTGCATCGACGGTGTAAATTGCCGGATGCGGAGATCGGCCGTCAGCATCACCACCGGAATATTCACGCTGTTCAGCAGGTTGGTCAGATCATTGCCGGTCTGTACCAGAGCGCTGTTTCGTTGCTGCAGCTCTTCGTTTACCGTCTGCAGTTCTTCAACCGCCGACTGCAGCTCCTCCTTCGTGGTCTCCAGTTCCTCGTTGGTGCTCTGCAACTCCTCGTTTCCGGACTGGATCTCCTCGTTCGCAGACACCAGCTCCTGGTTGCGCGCGTCGCGCTCCTCCACCAGCGACTGCATATGAAATCGCGTCGAGTTGAGATCATGCCGCAACTGCGCGATCAGGCGGTCCTTCTCATCCTGGGTGAGTTTTGATCCGCTCACCTGTTCGTTCAAATTCGGCTGCTCGACCTTTTCGCTCTCCTGGAACAGGACGAGAAAACAACGCGGACGCACAACCACACTCGTGATCGGCAGCACATCGATCCGAACCTTCTTCTCACCCTTCTCTTCATCGACGATTCTCACTGTCGCCGTCGTCGGGATGTTCTCACGAATCGCCCGCTGCACTGCATTCCGCGTCTCGGTCGCCAGTCCCTCCTTCAGCACTCGAAGCAGGTTCCAGCTCACGCCACCGGACGCCAGTTCCAGATAAGGTGCCGTCTGTCCACGCGACTGCAGCAGGTTCAGCCGTTCGTCGACAATCAATCCGGCCGGTCCAAACCGCGCCAGCACAATCCGGTCCGCAGCCCTCTGCAGCTCCAGCTCAGGCCATGTGTTGCTCTCAGGCTGCAGAGCCGGTTGAGGCGAATGCCCCGCGTCGGCCGCCTGCGCCATCGCATAGCTGCGCGACAGGTCGTACATCTGCGGCAGACTAACCCCGGACTTCATGTAGATCTTGTATTTCCGGTCCACGGAGGTGAACAGGTCACTGAAATCTCTCAGCCCTTCAGACATGCCCAGCAGCATGTACCCCCCGGGCTCCAGCGCGTAATGAAACATCATCATTACCTGCCGCTGCAGAGCCTGGTTGAAATAAATCATCACGTTCCGGCAGCTCAGAATATCGATGTGCGAGAACGGCGGGTCGTTACTCAGGTTCTGCTTGGCGAAAATGCACATATCGCGTACACGTTTCGCCACCTGGTAGCCTCGATCCACTTTCACGAAGAAGCGACGCAGCCGCTCCGGCGGAATCTCCTGCGCCAGCGATTCGGGATACACCGCCAGTCTCGCCCTTTCAATCGACTGTTCGCTCGCATCGGTGCCGAATATCTGGACCGCGACATCCAGATTGTTCGACCACAGATAGTCGATCAACGTGATTGCCAGCGAATATGCCTCTTCACCGGAGGAACAGCCCGCGCACCATACTCGAACCGGTTTGTCCGTCTGCCTGTTCTGCAGCAGGGGCGGCAGCACGTTGTCGCGCAGCGATTCCCAGAACGGCGGATCCCGGAAAAACCTGGTCACGCTGATCAGCAGATCCTCCTGGAGCATCCGCAACTCATCCGGACGGATCTGCAAAAACTTGTAATACTGCTCCAGATTGTCCTGCCGCAGCAGCATCAGTCGCCGTGCCATCCGGCGGCGAAGCGTCTCCGGCCTGTACTGTCGCAGCTCGATTCCAGACTTGCTTCGCAACAACTTCAGAATTCGCTCGAACGACTGCTCGTCGCCCAGCGGCTCAACTCCCTCTCGCAGCGACCGCACCTCCGGTCGTCCAAATTGCACACCCAGCCTGCCAAGCTCGAAGGCGATCTCCGCCGGCGGCACCACCAGGTCGACGTGATCGGCAGCGATGGAGCTCTGCGGCATCCCGGGCTGCGCCGCGCTTTCCGGGCTCTGTACCAGCGCGATGCCGCCCTCGCCCTTGATCGCCTTCAGGCCGGAGGCGCCGTCCGAATCCGCTCCCGAAAGCACCACCCCGATCGCATAATTCTTCTGGTCAGCCGCCATGGACCGGAAAAAAGTGTCGATAATCAGCGGCCCGCGCCCCGGAAGCCGCTCCTCCACCCGAAACGCTCCGGCGCGAAGCGTCAGCCGCTGCTCCGGCTGCAGGACATAGAGATGATTCGGCTCGGGTCTCTCTCCATCCACGACCGGCTTCACCGGAATCTTCGTCGATCGCTCCAGGATCTCTGTCAGATAGCTTTTATGGTCCGGCGACATATGCGTCACCAGCACAAAAGCCATCCCGGTATTAGGATTCAGATTCTCCAGAATCTCCTGTAATGCTGGCAGCCCACCCGCCGAAGCCCCAAAGGCCACCACCGGATACGGCAAAGCCGGCGCTAGATTCTCTTCGCTCGTCGATTCCACCGAAAGACTGCCAGAGCTGTCCTCGTGCCCCGCCCCGTCGGGGTTCTCTGAAGCGCTCGTCTCTCGCGCCGAGGGCTCTCCATCCTTAATCGGATTCTGGACCGGCGATTCTGCCGTCTCGTTCTCTAGCTGGCCGCCGCCCGGATGCTCTCTTTCACCCGCCATGGAACCCTCTTCGAGAGCACAGAATACACCCTCTTTTCACTTGTTGCCCCCCCCCGCAACCGGCGTACCATTCCGCTCTATGGCCTCTTTTGCGAGCTTGCGGTACGACTCGAACTACCTCGGCGTCGAGTTTCTTTTGACCGAGCTCGACGCCGCATTCACGTTCCTCGACGTCGCCCGCGCAACCTCCTCCGCCGAAACACGCCAGCGAAATCAGGGCCACGCCTTGGAAGCCTATGACACCATCCGCCGCCTGCGCCATAAAGTCATCATGGAACCGCGAGAGCAGGAAATATTTCAGAAAAAGCTCACACTCCTCCAATCCCGCCTCCGCGATCTCGGCTACAACCCCGACTGAACCGACTTGACAAACCCCACCCCCAACCACCCCCGCTCCACTCGTTCGAATATCGGACAAAACACCAAAGTCCAGACCTAAAGTATCTGTTCTGAAGACTTTGCGCAAAAAGTACGGGGGGGGTACCCCCCAAAAAATCCAAAAAAACGCGGCGCGGTATCCTTTAAGCAGGCAAAAAAGGAGCGGCCCACGATGCAGAATGCGCAGTCCATTTCACCCGAAGAAATCAACAATTTGGTGGACCGCTTCTACGCAAAGGTGCAGCTCGATCCCGAAATCGGTCCCATCTTCAACGCCGCGGTCGACGACTGGCCCGCACACCTCAGCCTCCTCAAGGACTTCTGGTCCACGGTCCTCCTCACCGAACGCCGCTACAAGGGCGATCCCCTCGCCAAACACCTGGAGCTATCCCTAGCCCCCCAGCACTTTGCCCGATGGCTGGCCCTGTTCGAGGAGACCGCCCGCGAAGTAATGGAGCCCCAGCACGCTGAGATTGTCGTCGCAAAATCCCACCGCATCGCCGCAAACTTCAAGGCCGCCATCGCCTACAAGCAAGGCGAAAAGCAGGCGCTTCCGATCTTCCGCGCACCTGTGAGTTCCAAGCACTAGCGTTCCGCAATCAGGATGCGCAAATCGCGTAGGTTGTTTCCTGTGGGTCCCGTCACGATCGCAGCGTCGAGTTGCGCGAGAAGCGGATAGCTGTTGAATCGATCGAGAGCTTCTTTGACCTGCTGAGGCGCGCTCGTCATCATGTGAGAGTCGACGACGGCTCCTGCGGCCGGACTATTTCCATCAATACCATCGCTACCCGCACTGAGTACGGTCGTACGCGCTGAAATTCTGCGCAACCTGGTGGCGCAATAAAGTGCGAACTGTTGATTGCGGCCGCCGATGCCCGCATTCGCGCCGACGCTGACGAGCACTTCGCCACCTGAGAGCAGAGCGACGCGCGGGTACTCGGCGCTGAGATCGCGCAGCCGGTCCAGCAGGTAGTCGGCGGCTGCGCGATATTCCCAGTCATCGCATGTGTTGTTGATAACGATGTGAAATCCGCGCTGGTGGCAGGCGGTTGCGGCGGCGAGAAGCATGGTTTCCGTAGAGAGCAGGACACGAGAGTTCGCGCGGGCGAAGCACGCAGCCCCGGCCTTCGGCGTCTCCGCGAGCTCCGCGCTTTCCAGAAACGCGCGCACGCGGTGCGGTACCCTGCCCTGCAGCTCTGGTCTGCGCATGAGTTCAAAACAATCCTCACGCGTGGATGAGTCAGGCAGTGAGGGCCCCGAACCGATCACGTCTTCCCGGCCCTCGCGAACATCCGAGATGAGCAGCGTGCATTTGGTCGCGTCAGTGGCGGCCTCGGCCAGCCTTCCTCCCTTGACTGCGGAGAGGTGCTTTCGAAGCGTGTTCATCTCGGCGATGTGCAAGCCGGAGTTCACCAGCGCGCAATAGAACGCGGAGGTTTCCTCAAGCGTGAGAGTTGGATCGAGCGGCAGCTCCACCATTGCCGACGCGCCGCCGCTGATCAGGAAGAGGACTAGATCGCGTGCAGTGGAACTCCTCAGTGCAGTCAAGATGTGCTGAGCCGCTTCGCGTGCGCTCGCATCGGGCAAAGGATGACTTCCCTGCCATCGGCGGATAGAGCAGGGGAAATTGACCGTCTCGCCTGGCCCGACGACAACTGCCTCGACAGGAGTCTTGCTTCCGGCGAGTGCGGCGAGCAACACTTCAGCGCATGGCACCGCAGCCTTTCCGATGGAGATCACCAGTACGCGATCGAAGTCCGCCAGGCGGTAGCCCAAATCTGCGATCTGAAGGACGCCTTGCTGGCAACTTATCGTGCGGGCAAGCGCCTTGCGAACATCGATGGCCGCAAGCGTCTCTTGGAAGATGGTGCGGAGCATCTCACGCCGCGCGGCGCTTGAGTCCTGCGAGTCGTGCGGCTGTGTTAGCTCTTCCACCCCATGCCTGCCATGACTTTGCGCATGTATGCGATGCTCTCGATAACGCCGGGCATCGGGTCATCGCCATGAATTTCGTACTCGAGATCGACGTAACCGGGATAGCGCATCTTTGCGAGCTCGGCGAAAATCTCCTTGACGGGCATGAGCCCGCGGCCAACGGCGACCTGCGACTCTTTCACGTTGCGCTCCGCAAGATCCTTCATGTGGACATCATGCAGGCGCGGGCCGGCAGCGCGGATTGCATCAACGGGATCGACTCCAGCGCGCATCGTGTGGCCGACGTCGACACAGCAGCCCATGCGAACGTCCATGCCGTGCACGGCTTTGAGGACATCAAGTGGTGACTTCCAGATTTTGTCTTCGGGTCCGTGATTATGCACGCCAATGGCGATGTCGTATTCCTTGACGAAGCGCTCGATGCGAGGAAGGACCTGCGGCGCGGGATCGCCGGCGACAATCACCTTAACCCCGGCGCGCTTGGCGTAGTCGAATTTCGCGCGGATGTCGTCGTCCTCGTCTTTGGGAAAGTAGACGGTACCGACTGCGGTGGGTGTAATGCCTGCAGCCTTGTAGTCATCGAGCGCCTTCTGCTCGTCGGCGGCCGAGGTCGACGGCAGATGGTCCTTGGCATCCTTGAGATTGATCGTGGAGATATTGAGTTGCTTGAGGAAGCCAATGAGCTGGGCGCGATCGAAATTGCGGAAGGTATAGCTGCACATGCCGAGGCGGACAGGCAGATTTCCCGCGGCCGCGCCGGGTTGCGCGTCTTCGGCGAATGCGCGCGGTAGTGCGGCTGCTGCGGCTGCCATCGCAGTGAGCGAGAGGAAGGTGCGCCGTTGAAGTGAATTGGTCATCGGCGAAATCCTACCATCGTGGAACAAGATTCGTCTCAAGCGCAAACAATAGATTGCTGAGGTTTGCTCAGAATCTTTATCCCCTAAACTTGAACTGTGGCAGATTCTCTTCAGTCGCAGCTTGACGCTATCACCGCGCAGACGCGCTCGCTTGTGCAGCCCGAACGGCTCGCGGTTACCGAGGACGCGATTCACGACCTGCTTGCGAGCGGGATTGAGGCGCGCGTCCTTGCTGTCGGGGCGGCGGCGCCGTCGTTCACTCTCCCGGACGCGCTCACCGGAAAGCCCGTGCGGTCCGCGGACCTGCTTGCGCTCGGCCCGGTGATCGTGAACTTCTTTCGAGGGCGCTGGTGTCCGTACTGCGTGACGGAGCTCGAGGCGTGGGAGACTGCGTACCCGCGGGTGCGCGGACGCGGCGCGCTGCTGGTGGCGATCTCGCCGCAGTTGCCGAGGCAGAACGACTTCACGGTGCAACACCACTCGCTCACGTTTCCGGTGCTGTCAGATGCCGGATGCCGCGTGGCCGACTTGTTTGGCGTAGCCTACACCGTGCCCGAGCGCATGCGAGCTCACCTGCGGTCCATCATGATCAACATTCCGTTTGTTCATGGCGATCAGGCCGAGGCGACGTGGCGGCTGCCGGTTGCGGCCACTTTCGTGCTGAAGCCCGGCGCGGATGGGCAGGCCACGATTGCGTTCGCGGAGGCGCATGCAGACCATCGCGTGCGGCCGGATCCGGCGGACGTGCTGGCGGCGCTATAGATCAGGCGGCCTTGTCGAGAAGACTGCGCTGCTCGAGCAGGCGCAGCAGAACTCGCTCCTCTTTGCGAAGCGCGTTCGAGTGCTCGCCGATATCTTCTTCGAGCTCGGCTTTTGCCTCTTCGACGGAGATGCCGCCGAGATAGGCCTCGAGCACGGCGGGGTGCACGTAGCACTTTCTGCAGATGGACGGCGTGTTGCCGAGCTTTGCGGCGACCGACTTGATCGCAGCGACAACGTTTTTCTTGGCCTGCGTCTGGCTCTCGAACGCGCCGATACCGCGCAGCAAATCGCAGGCGAGCACGGAGCCGGCCCAGGTGCGGAAGTCCTTGGCGGTGAAGTGCTGGCCGGTAATTTCGCGCAGATATTCATTCACGTCGGAGGAGTCGATGGCGTGACGCTCGCCTGTTTCGTCGACGTATTGAAAGAGCTCGTAGCCGGGCAGGTCTTCACATTGCTTGATGATGCGCGCCAGCCGGCGGTCCTGCAGGCTGACGGTGTGGTGCACCTTGCTCTTGCCCAGGAAGCTGAAGGTGACCTGCGAGCCGTTGACCTCAACGTGCTTGTTGCGCAGGGTAGTAAGGCCGTAGCTGCCGTTTTCCTTGGCGTACTCCTGATTGCCGACGCGAATGTGCGTCTGCTCCATCAGGCTGACGATGGTGGCAAGCACCTTTTCGCGGGGTAGGCCGGCAAGCGCGAGGTCCTTCTTCACGCGCTCCCGAATTTGCGGCAACGCCTGGGCGAACTGCACCATGCGCTCGTACTTGGTCTCATCGCGGACCTCGCGCCAGCGGGGGTGGTAGCGGCTTTGCTTGCGTCCGCGGGCATCGCGTCCGGTAGCCTGGAGATGGCCGTTGGGGATAGTGCAAACCCAGACTCCGGTCCAGGCGGGCGGGATGACGAGCGAGCGGATACGGCTCAAGGTCTCTTCGTCGTGGATGGTCGCGCCGCCGGGCGCGGTGTAGCGGAAGCCCTTTCCGCAGCGGATGCGGCGAATGCCAGGTTTGGCGTCGGTGACATAGCGCAGGCCCGCCGCCTGGGCCGATTCTTTCGGATCAGGCGGCTCAGCCAGTGGGTCCACCCGTAACTGTGTCGTTCGAGCCCGCGTGGTCACCTGCTCACCCGAGAAACGTGCATGCGCAACTTGGATGAGGATTTGGGGCTATGCGCTGCCCGGCCCGGTGCCGGAAGTGCAGCTCCCTGCTATGCTTTCCGGGCCATGAAGAAGATTGTTTATCCCGCGCTTCTTCTTTGCCTTACCGCCTGCAACGCTCCGGGGCCGACCGCCAGGACTCCGACGGCGATTGCGCGGCCCGGTTATGCAGCCCGGGCTGCAGGGCCGCAAAACTTCGACTATTTTCTGCTGAATCTGTCGTGGTCGCCGGAGTTTTGCCACTCGCATGCGAGCGCGCCGGAATGCGGACACCATGCAGCTTTCGTGCTGCACGGATTGTGGCCGCAGAATACCGACGGCAGTTATCCGCAGAACTGCAGCGATGCACCAGGTCCGGCGGACCCTGCGCAATACAGCGATATTTATCCGGACCCCAGTCTGCTGGAACATGAGTGGAAGACGCATGGAACGTGCTCGGGGCTTTCGGCAGACGATTTCTTCACTACAGCGCGTGCAGCGTTCCGGTCGTTCACTGTGCCGCCCAGGCTTGCCCAGCTCAACGCGCAGATTTCGATGCCGCCGGCTCAGATTCTTTCGCTGGTGACGCAGAGCAACCCATCCATCCCGGCGAACAGCCTGGCGCTGAGTTGCGGGAACAACTACCTGACGGCTGTCGAGGTCTGCCTGGACAAGCAGCTTCACGCGATCGCCTGCAGCTCCGTGCGATCCTGCCGCGCGAACACCGTGCGGATTCCACCGCCATAAAAACGGCTTTATGCATCGAGTCCGTTGACGGTGTTCTAATGCAGGAGGCGCAGCGACGTGCGCGGTATGGAACAACCTCACAGCTCCCATCAATCTCAGAGGAGAAAACCGAGAATGAGCGAAGAATCCGTTTTTTTGACCGACCGTCCTGCGTGGAAGGCTCTCCAGATCCACGCGGACGCGATGCGCAACCAGACCATCAAGCAGCTCTTCACCGACGACGCGAATCGCGGCACGCGCCTGACCGCGGAAGGCTGCAGCTTGTTTCTTGACTACTCGAAGAACCGCATTACGGACGAGACGATCAAGCTGCTGGTTCAGTTGGCTGAAGAGTGCGGGCTTCGTCAGCGCATCGAAGCAATGTTCACCGGGCAAAAGATCAACATCACGGAAAATCGCGCGGTCCTTCATGTAGCGCTGCGTGCTCCGAAGTCAGAACACATCAATGTTGACGGCGAGGACGTAGTGCCGGAGGTTCACAAGGTCCTCTACAAGATGTCGTCGTTCGCGCACCAGGTGCGGTCCGGCCAGTGGCGCGGCCACACCGGCAAGCGGGTGAAGAACGTGGTGAACATCGGGATCGGAGGCTCCGATCTCGGTCCGGTGATGGCGTACGAAGCCCTGCGGCATTACTCGGACCGGCATCTGAACTTCCGGTTCGTGTCGAATGTGGATGGGACGGACTTTGTCGAAGCGGTGCACGATCTGCACGCGGACGAGACGCTGTTCCTCGTCGCGTCAAAGACGTTCACGACGCTTGAGACCATGACCAACGCGCACAGCGCGCGCGAGTGGGCGCTGAAGGGACTTGGCGGTGATGAATCGGCGATTGCGAAGCACTTTGTGGCGATTTCGACGAACGAGAAAGAGGTGAAAAAGTTCGGCATCGACCCGCAGAACATGTTCGGCTTCTGGGACTGGGTGGGCGGACGCTACTCGATGGATTCGGCGATCGGGCTGAGCACGATGATCGCAATCGGACCGGAAAACTTCCGCGCGATGCTGAACGGCTTTCACCAAATGGACGAGCACTTCCGATCTACTCCGTTTGATAAGAACCTGCCTGCCCTGCTGGGCCTGCTCACGGTTTGGTACACGGAGTTCTTTGGCGCTGAGACGGTTGCGGTGCTGCCGTATGAGCAATACCTGAAGCGCTTCCCAGCTTATCTGCAACAGCTCACGATGGAATCCAACGGCAAGCATGTGACTCTCGACGGGAAGAAGGTGACCTACGAAACCGGCCCGATCTACTGGGGCGAACCGGGAACGAACGGACAGCACAGCTTCTATCAACTGATCCACCAGGGGACACGGCTAATTCCCTGCGACTTCATCGGCTTTGCGCGCACGTTGAATCCGCTTGGCAACCATCACGATCTGCTCATGGCCAATGTGTTCGCGCAGGGCGAGGCGCTCGCCTTCGGCAAGACGGCTGAGCAGGTAAAGGCCGAGGGTGCACCGGAGTGGCTCGTGCCGCACAAGGTGTTTGAGGGCAACCGGCCATCGAACACGATCCTTGCCGATGTGCTCACACCCGAGGTGCTGGGACGGCTGATCGCGTTGTACGAGCACTCTGTCTTCACGCAGGGCGTCATCTGGAACATCGATTCGTTCGACCAATGGGGCGTTGAACTCGGCAAGGTGCTGGCGCAGCGGATCATCGGCGAACTGGAATCGGCAGAGGAGCCCAAACTGGCGCACGACAGCTCGACAAATAATCTGATCAATCGCTACCGCGCACGCAAATAGCCGCGAAAACAGGCGGGCAATGAGGCGGATCGTGCGATCTGCCCCATTCTCTTGCAGTGAACGCGGTGTGCGTTTATCGTTGATATAGAGCGGCTATCGTCCGCACATGAAAAGCTATGAATACTGCTACGCTCTCCGCCCCTGCTCCTTCGACTGCCACGACTCCTGCGCCGAAGCCTAAGATTACTCCCGCGGTCGCGCTTGAGGTCTATGCGGGTGACCCGAATTTCATGGCCTCTCTGGCGCGCGGCCTCGTAGTAATCCAGGCGTTCACGCCGCAGATGCCGCAGATGACGATCTCGCAGTTGAGCCTGCGTACGGGACTGTCACGCGCCGCGGTGCGGCGTTGTCTCTACACGCTATGCAAGCTGGGCTTCGCGGGCGCGGATGAGGCGCAGCGCTACTCGCTGCGGCCGAAGATGCTGACGCTGGCGAATACGTATACCGCCTCGAGCACGCTGGCGAATGCAGCGCAGCCGATCCTGGAGCGGATGTCCGCGCAATTAGGCGAAAGCTTCTCTGTGGCGACGCTGGACGGTGACGACATCGTCTACATCGCGCGGACCACCGTGACGCGCGTGATGGCGGTGGATCTGCACATCGGATCGCGCCTGCCGGCGTTCTGCACGAGCATGGGGCGTGTGCTGCTTGCCTATCTGCCGCAGGACCAGTTGGAGCAGTACCTTGCGCGTGTGCACATGGTGCAGTACACGCCCAAGACGATTACATCTATAGACAAGCTGCGTTTGGCGCTTCGCAATGTGCGACGGAATGGCTACGGCCTGTGCGACCAGGAGTATGAGGTTGGGCTGCGTTCGCTGGCAGTTCCCGTGCAGGCTCCGAACGGGCGCGTGGTGGCGTGCGTCAACCTGAGCGGGCACGCGCCACGCATGCCGATGCTGGAGATGCAGACGCGGTTTCTTCCGCACCTGCGTGCAGCGGCAGCCGAACTCAGCGTCTTTCTGCGCTGACGCAAAGCGCCTCCTTCGCATTAGTCGTCATCATCGTCCTTGTGCTTCGGATGCTTCTTGAGCAGCATGGCCGGCGGCGGCTGCGTTCCCTTCGCATCCTGCCACAGGATCAAATTCAGCTTGTCTGCCGGTGCCCGGTCCGCGTGCGTAAAGTCCATCTTCATGGAGGCGGCCGCGCCGACTGCGTTCGGCTTGTTGGCTGTGTAGATGAGGCCGTTATCGCGATTTACGTAGTCGGCCACGAATGGCGGCTGGTCCCCCGGTCCGGTGAACAGTGTGGAGATCAGCGACGCGAAGGCATCGTTGTTGTTCATCGGTGGAACGCCGAGCAGCGTTTCCATCGTGCGAATTATGCTTACCGTCGAATAAAACCGGCTGTCGACCACCGCGGGCTCGCCGGCCTTCGGATGCGGAGCGTATTTGCTGATGACCAATGCAGTGGAACGGTGCGCGTCCACATGGTCGCCTCCGTTCTGGGCATCGTCTTCGAGAATGAAAAACGCCGTGTCATCCCAATAAGCAGAGTGCGAGATCGCATCGACAGCGCGCCCGACGGCGAGGTCGTTGTCTGCAACCGAAGATCGCGGCGTGGGCCCGCCAGGAGTTGTGCCGGCGGTGTGATCGTCGGGCAGCCGCAGCAGAATGAAGTTGGGCATCGTGTCGTGGCCGGCGGCACGGTCCTTCTTCCATTGCTCAAGATGGCGGAGAAAGACTGCGACGCGGATCTGATCGGGAATTCGCAGGTTGAAGTCAGGCGATTCCGGAGCGAAGTGGCCGACGAGCTCCGGTTTCGTAGCGACGTTCGCTGCCAGGCGCGGTATTGCCCACGGCCAAAGGTTTTTTCCGCCCCCCCACTCTTCCGGCAATGGTTGGCCAGGTTTGATGTTGGGCGACGAACAGACTACCTCTTCGCCCGACACCGCCCCCTGCTGCGGATCCATCGAACGGATTTTCTGGGCACGCTCCACCGCTCCACGCTCTCCGCAGAATATCGACGACACGTATTCCGCAAAGTGATAGATGGACTTCCCGTGCGAGGCCAAGTTACTCCAGATGTATTCGCTGGAGGGCTCGTTGACGTCGGGTATGTGCTGCAGCAGCGGATATCCATCAGCCACCATGCCCTCGTAGTCATAGGTGCGCTGGCTTCCGCGGTAGTTAATCTGCCATGTCTTCTCGAGATAATCCGTACCGATGGCGGCGGTCGACCAGACGTGACCTTCGCCGGAGACCTCGCCCGAGTCGAAGAAATTATCGAGCACACCGAATCGCAAGGCCAGCTCGTGTTGATTCGGCGTAATCGCCTGGCCATACATCGTCAGCCTGGGATCGCCGTTGCCAACAGGATGGCCGTCCTTCGCAAGGTCCCCGAAGATCTGGTCATAGGTGCGGTTCTCCTTGATGATGTAGATCACGTGCTTGATCGGATTGCGAGTCTCCGCGAAGTGGATGGTCTCGCTGGCTGCGCGCATGCGGTTGCTATCCAGAACCGCCTCGGTCGACTGCTTCAGATTCGATTGGATCGCCTGCTTCGACAAAGATGCCAGCGAGCCATGGATCAGCGTAGGTGAATACGTGAAGCTGCCATGCGGCAACCTGCCACTGCCCGGATGAGCCGCGGGAGCCTGCGCCATGGCGTTTGGTCCAGTGCCCTTGCCTTTATCAGTCGCAACGTAGAGGGTGTCGCCGGAAAATGCAAGCGCAGTTGGCATCAACTCCGTCGGAACAAATCCAAGCGGCTGAGCCATGCCGCGTTGATCGTCAATCGGCTTCGGGTGCCGCGGATCGATCACTGCCACCGCATCAGAGCCGAGGTTGGCCGCGTAGAGTCTCGTTCCGTCGGCGTTCTCGGCAAGTCCGTCGGGCTCGGCGCCGAAGTAACTCTGGCCTGGCAGGCGGGTGTCGAAGTAACCAGCGAGCGCGAGCTCCGTGTGGTGATGCTTGTCGCTGACGCGCACCGCTGCAACTGCATCACGATTGGCAAGCGCAACATACAAGATCCCGGCTCGTTCGTCGAGCAGGAAAGCGCAAGGATGCGATCCCGGAGCTGTGGGCGAGTGCGGCTTCATCAAATCGATTCGACGAACGACTGTGCCTCCTTCGAGATCAAGCTCGTCGACCTCGCTGGCGTTCCACAAAGCGACGAACGCACGCTTCCCGTCCCTGCTTACACTGACAGCGATCGGATAGGTGGACGGGACGTAGGCACCGGAGCTGAGGTCGAAGGTATGCTCTATCGCTCCGGTGCTTGCATCCAGCAGGACCACGCTATCGGAAAGGTTCTCGGCCACGAGGAGCCGCTCGTGCGCGCCGGGAACCACCGCGATTGCAGCTGGGAATGGAATCCCTTTTCGGCCGCCATCGGCCGCAAGCAATGCCGTTGTCTTGCCGGCGGCGAGTGGGACCAGGGGCAACTTCAAGAGGCGCTCCGGCTTGAGCGCACCTGCCGCGAAGCTGAATACGGCCACACCATTGCCAGTCGCGTGCGGAGCGCCTGGTTCGGGATTGGTCGTGGATGCGAGGCTCGCATAGAGATGGGTGCCATCGCTGCTGAAGGCAAGCCCGGAGTAGAACGTCTGTGGCGCGTGTAGTGATACACGCTCGTCCGGCACATCCTGCACGGCGCCCGTGCTGGTATTCAGAACGGAGAGCGATTGCATGTAATCGGACTCCACAGTCCCGTAACCGGCATTGAGCGACACCACCCACCTGCCATCCGGAGACACGGCCAGCGAGATCGGAAGACTGTTCACGCGGCGCGGATCTCCGGGCGCAGGAACGAAGAGTTGCTTGCTCGTCGGCAGATCAATTCGATCGGCCGATGTCTGCTGGGCGTGGCAAGCGGTCGGGGCAGCTACAACTGCGAACCAGCCCAGAATGACGAGTTGAGTCACTTCTGCAACAAGTGTGGTACGTCGGATGAGCGGCATTACAAAAGTCTTACACAAGACTCTTCATCCGACATGTAAGGTCAAGAAAGAAGTTTCAGAAGGGCTACGGCATTGATCGATACAGCAACACAAGAGCGTGAGGAAGTGCTTTCGCACACCACGGCTTCTGTCCTCGAGTTTCCTTCCCTTTCCAGTGAGCCTGACCGGTTTGCAACCGTGCGTGAGACCAGCCAGCGCCTGAAGCAGGATTTGCGGATGGGGCGCACCTACCAGGAAGGCCGGATCAACTGGATCACCAGTCTCTTTATGGGCGCCTTTCACGTTGGTGCCATCGCCGCCCTGTTCTTCTTCTCGTGGCAAAACCTTATCGTTGCGGCGGTGATGTACTTTTTCGCCATCAACGTTGGCATTGGCATGGCTTATCACCGCCTGCTGACGCATCGCGGCTATAAGGTTCCCCGCTGGCTCGAATATTTCCTCACGGCGTGCGGCACCATGGCGCTCGAGGGTGGACCGATCTTCTGGGTTGCAACGCATCGCGTTCATCATCAGAACTCCGACCACGAGGGCGATCCTCATACTCCTAACGAGGGAACGTGGTGGGCACACGCTGGCTGGATCCTCTCCGGGCGTGCGCTGCATTCGGAGACCGCACTACTCGGCCGTTATGCTCCCGACCTCACCCGCGACCGTGTCCAGGTGTGGCTCTCGAAGTATCACTGGCTTCCACTGACCGTTGCCGGCTTTCTGCAGCTTGCGCTGGGCGCGGCACTCTGCCCCGGTCACCGGCTTATCGGCGCCTTCAGCATGTTGCTCTGGGGCACGTTCCTGCGCGCGACCCTTGGCCTGCATGCCACGTGGCTGGTAAACTCCGCCACGCACATGTTCGGATCGCGTCGCTTCGAAACCCGTGATGACTCGCGCAACAGCTGGTGGGTTGCACTTCTCACCGGTGGCGAAGGCTGGCACAACAATCATCACGCCCACCCCGTCAGCGCACGGCATGGCCTCGCATGGTACGAGCTGGACGTGAACTACTACGGCATATGGGTGATGGAGAAGCTTGGTCTCGCCAAGAGGGTGCAGGTCGCGAGCTTTGATCCGAATAACCCGCGACCAGCCGGTTCATAAACAACTCTGCTCCTGCCAAAGCCGCCTTCGGGCGGCTTTTGTCGTCTTCAGTCTCGAGCTGACGCGCCTGCCCGTATACTCCTGAGCAAGGATGAACCTCACACGCCGCCGCGGAGCCATTGCCTTCTTTATTACGCTTGGCGTTTGCCTTACGGCTCTGGCCATAGCGCTAAACGTCACGTGGGTGCACATCAACGGCCGCCGCATTGCCCTTGACGTGCTTGGGGTATTTCTCTTCGCAATCCTTATCGCGGGAGTGGTGCTCAACACCGTCTTCCTGGTTCGCGAGATCCGCCGCAACGAGCGCCAGGATTCGTTTCTCAATGCCGTGACACACGAGCTGAAAACTCCCATCGCGAGCATGCGCCTTTATTTGGACACGCTTCAGCGTCATCCCATCGATGAACCGCAGCGCCAGAGTTTCTACGCCACAATGCGCTCAGATACCGACCGTCTACTCGCCACCGTAGAGCAGGTGCTAAAGGCCGGTGAACTGGGACACCGCGGGCGCGTGCAACAGCGCAGTCGAATCGAATTGAAAACGTTGGTCGCCGAATGCGTTTCGATCACGCTCACACGCCACCATCTTCCGGCTGAGGCGATTCAGATGGATGATGTTCCGGGGAATGTGAAGCTGATCGTGGTCGCCAATCCGGAGGACCTGCGCACGGCCGTGCTGAACCTTCTGGACAATGCAGTGAAGTATTCGCCCCAGGGCGTGCACGTCCGCTGCCGCCTTATGATCGAGCACTACACATGGGCCGTGCTCACCATTACGGACAGAGGCCTGGGCATCCAGGCGCGTGATCTGCGCCGCATATTCAAACGTTTCTATCGAGCCGCAGCAAACGATCGCGTGAAAATCAAAGGTACAGGGCTTGGGCTGTTCCTGGTTCGTACGATTGTGCGCCAGCACGGAGGCGACGTGCGCGCCCTTAGTGACGGTCCAGGCAAAGGCTCGACGATGATCCTGAAGCTACCGCTTGCGATCGGCAATCCGATGAGTTAACGCAAAGCTCGAGCCTGTCTGCGACTTATGAACCAGACCATCGCAGCTGCGAGACTGAACAACATCCAGGTCGCGGGCTCAGAAGTCTTGGGAATATCCGTCGGTGTCATGGGGTCGATATCGAAGTTCATCCCGCTATAGACGTCATCAAAATCGACCGACCCGGCAGAGTATGACGCGTTGAACAGCAGCGACACCGGCGTGTTGTAAGGCACAATGAACGTCCCCATCAACGGGACACCGGCGTTCAGGTCGCAGGTCTCTGTCACACCGGCAATCGTGAGACTGCAAGGGCCGAACACTCCGCCGCCACCCTCACCGTGACGGTAGGAATCAGCCGTCCATATGACAGTGCCGTATCCTGTCCCGCCCGTCAGTACGTAGGTTCCGTCGATCGTGAACGACAAGTTCGCCTCGGCTACCGTTGACATGCCCGGTTGCGCAGGACTCTCGTACGAGGACAGATTCACCTGCATCGACGCAGTCAGCGGGGTCACGGAGGCATTCAGTTGAGCCTGTCCACCGGTAACGCTCCCTGACACGCAGGCGAGCGAGATGGAGGTTGAGCTCGACGAGCTCGATGAGCAGACGCCGCCATTCAGGTTTTGATTGCTGATGCTTCCGGAAACGATTTCATCTGCACGTGCGCCAACTGCCGTTGCTATGCCGGCCAGCAAAACGGCTGCATTCATCAGTCTCATAACGTAATCCCAGCTCAACTCTAGTGATCGCTGGAAAGAGGACAAATACGATGAATGGGGGATGGGGCGCGCGTTAGATGCAGAGCCGCAGAGGCCACCAAATGAGCTAGATAGCTTTAGATCGCAGGGACCGTACGCGGGAAAACTTGGAGCGGGAGACCGGGATCGAACCGGCGACATTCAGCTTGGGAAGCTGACGTTCTGCCACTGAACTACTCCCGCTCTTTGGAATTAGCAACTTAGAGCGTTTGGTCCGCCTTTCTATCCACATTACTATCCATTTTGCTTCTTTGACCACGTTCCGACGTGCTTAGCAGCCTCGGTGGAGCGATCGATGGATAGTAAACATGGCAGCGAAGGTGAACCTCAAAAAGTATCTCGCAATCGACGGCAAGTGGCAATTCGCTCCCGTTCTCAAAATCAACGCAAACCGTAAACTGAGTTTTCGGTCGGAATCGCTCTAGATCAGTGAATTGACAATAATGCACCAAATGCCGCTGCAGCAATGCATCGCTGAACTTCCGCGGCTGTCGACGTCGAGACGCGACTCGAAGCTTTGTCGGAGCAGCGATTCCGCATAACGAAGGTCGGCAGTAATAGCACGCCGAGCGGCCGTTGCATCGCCCGGGGCGATAAGCTAAAAATGCGATGACGGCGCTCGCAGTGTTGGGACTTCTAGGCTGCTCGTCTCTCTGACATTTACGACCGATCCTGGAGCCATCCCGTGTTCTTCCCTCCACCGACAGAGCCGATTATTCGCGCAGGCGAAATCAAGACATATGCCGAGGGGCTGGACCATCCCGAGGGGCTCGCGGTCGACGGCGATGGAGACTTGTGGGCTGGTGGAGAAGCAGGACAGCTGTATCGCATTCGTGGAAAATCGGTGGAAGTGGTCGCGCAATTGGGCGGTTTCTGTCTCGGAATTACAATCTCGCCCGAGCAGGAGATCGTCGTCTGCAACGCAGGCCTTCATTGCGTGCAGTACGTCGATCGCGCGGGAAAGATGCTGAGGACGATTGACCGTGCCGGCGGGTCTGCGCTGAAAACGCCCAACTTTTCTGTCTTCGATGAAGATGGGAATCTATATTTCTCAGACTCCGGCACGTGGAATGGAGGGGACGGCCAAGTGTATTGTGTCCGGCGCAGCGGCCGGGCGGAGCACGTCGCTGGGCCGTTCCTCTTTGCGAACGGCCTTGCGATGAGCGCGGATGGAAGTTCGCTGTTCATTGCGGAGAGCCAGCGCGATTGCGTCACGCGGATTGACCTCGCGCGCGCTGGGAGCGCGAGCGCGAGCGAGGTGTACGCGTCAGGTCTGCAGCGGGTTCCGGACGGTCTGGCGCTGGACGCTGAAGGTTCGCTCTATGTGACGTGCTATGCGTCGGACTGCATCTACCGAGTGAGCCCTGACGGCCATGCGGAACTGTTTGCGTACGACCCGGAGGGGACGATTCTGGCGCGGCCGACGAATATCGCGTTCGGCGGAGCCGACCGCAGGACGATGCTGGTTGCGAATCTGGGGCGCTGGCACATCTCGGCGATTTCGGTCGAAGTCGCCGGGCAGCCGCTGGCGGGAGACCGCAAGGCACGGCTTTGAAGGTGCGGTCATTCAATATGCTGACCGTGAATTTACGGATGGCGCAGGGTGTAGACCGATGAATGTTGAAGAGCCTCGTTGGCGAGGACGCAGGTGCGTGCGGCTTGTAAACGATATGGTCTATCTCACCGTGCTGTGTGAGGGTTGCATGCTCGCGGAGTTCGGGCAGATGCTCGCCGACGGCGGGCATTCGCAGAATTTGCTTTGGGAGAGCCCGTGGACACAGGAGAACTCGAGCGTGCGCAGTGATGACAAAGTGCGCGCTCTGTATGGAGATGTGGGCACTGGACGCTTCCTCGAACGCTTCACCGGGCACGCATTGTGCCTGAACGAGTTTGGTGCAGCATCGGAGGAGGATGTCGCTGCCGGGAGCGGGTTGCATGGCGAGGCTTCCCTGCGCGACTGGAGTTTCCGTGAGGTGCAGCCGACTTCGGTCTCCGCAACCACGGAGCTTCCGCTGGCACGGCTGCGCGTAGAGCGTCGGCTTTCGCTGCTTCCGGGGGAGAGCATCGTACGAGTCGACGAGACCGTCATCAATCTGTCAGCCGAAGCGCAGCCAGTTCATTGGGTGCAGCACGCGACGGTGGGGCCGCCGCTATTTGGTGAGGGGGCGCGCGCTGCTACGTCGGCCACGAGAGGGATCACGGGACCAAGGATGTATGGGGATGCTGATCGGTTGTGTGCAGATGCAGAGTTCAACTGGCCGCACGCTCCGGGAACAGATGGCGGACCGGTCGATCTACGAAAGCTTTTTGGGAAAACTGGAACAGGACTCGTTGCGGCCCTTCGACAGCCGGAGCGCGGGATCGGATTCGTTGCTGCCGTGAACCCTGCAGTGCGGGTTGCGCTGATCTATATATTTGCGGCCAGCGATTTCCCGTGGCTGACGTTGTGGGAGGAGAATCGTTGTCGACAGGAGTATCCGTGGAACGGCCACGTGCAGGCGCGAGGGCTCGAGTTTGGCACTACGCCACTGCCGCTTGGAAGGCGAGCGATCGATGCGGCTGGCGATGTCATGGGGCATGCGACGTCACGTCGCATTGCACCGAATGAGCGAATACGGGCACCGTGGGCAATGGCAGCCGTGCGATTGCCTGATCCGGCTGGAGAGATCGAAGACATCATGGTGGAAGGCGATCTTCTCCGAATCATGAACGGCGGTCGAGCGGTTGAGGTGCGAGCGCGTGGACTGGCGAGGTTCCTGCTTGGGTGAGACGTAATGAGCGCAGCATAGTGACAGCAGAGGGACTCGCAAACGGAGGCCGACGGTTGCGCCGCGTACGCCTTGAAGGTGTTCGTGAGTACGGTCCTGGAACAGCCGCATCAGGTCTGCGAGACGCACTGCGGTGAACGCTTAGTGGATGAACTAGAGGAGGAAAGATGCCGAGATACGAGGACAGCGAAACAAATCCGAATGTGGATGGGAGCGTTAAGACGGCGCTTATTACCGGCGCCGGAAGTGGCATCGGAGCGGCTACGGCACGCGAACTGGCCCGCGCAGGAATGCAGCTGATCATCTCAGACATCAATATGGAAGCGGCGGAATCGGTTGCCGCGGAGCTTCCACACGCGCGAGCGGTGCAGATGGACGTCACCTCTCCTGAGAGCATTCGAAAGGCTCTAGAGTCGATCGCCCGCCTCGATGTGCTCGTCAATAACGCTGGCATCGGCCTCGTCGGGGACATCGCACACACTTCGCTCACGGACTTCGAACGCGTCATGCACGTGAACGTCACGTCTGTGTTTCTTGTGACTCAGCTTGCGCTGGAGCTGCTAGTCGCGTCGCGCGGTTCGATTGTGAACATCGCCTCGGTCGCAGGGCTCGTCGGGATTCGGCAGCGATTCGCATACTGCGCGTCGAAGGGTGCTGTCGTCGCCATGACGCGTCAGCTCGCGGTGGAGTACCCGGACAAGCTGAGAGTGAACTGCATCTGCCCGGGAACGATCGACAGCCCTTTTGTTGCGGGATACTTGGCGAAGTATCATGCCGGGGAGGAAGAGAAGGTGCGCGAGGAGCTTAGCGCACGGCAGCCGGTCGGTCGGCTGGGGCGGCCGGAGGAGGTCGCGGCGCTGGTGCGGTATCTCTGCTCGCCCGAAGCGGACTTTATGCACGGAAGTGTGCTGACGATCGATGGCGGATGGACGGCAGCCTGATCGCGACCTGAAGCCGGGCGATGTAGTCGAGCTCTCGATCGAGTTCCGGGAACTCAGCGGCAGATGGGTGTGGCAGCGCAGTAGCCGATGGACGAAGTACGGGAAGGAAGCAGACAGATATGCAGCAGACGTGGCGGTGGTTCGGTCCGCGAGATAAAGTGACGCTCGCCGATGCGCGACAAGCGGGCGCGGAGGGCATCGTGACGGCACTGCACGACGTGCCCATCGGTGAGGTTTGGACGGTGGAAGCGATCGCCGAACGCCAGCAAAGCATTCGTGCCGCAGGAATGGAGTGGACGGTCGTCGAGAGCTTGGATGTGAGTGAGCGCATCAAGCTTCGCGAGCCCGGCTTTGAGCAGGACATCGAGAACTACATCGCCTCGCTGCGCAATCTCGCGGGCTGCGGCCTTCGCGTGGTGGCCTACAACCTGATGCCGGTCTTCAGCTGGATGCGGACGGATCTGCGCTTTCCCGTCGCGAGTGGGGCCACCGCCACGCGCTTCGACGCGACGGTCTTCGCGGCCTTCGACCTGTACATGCTACGCAGGCATGGAGCAGAGCAGGAGTGGGGTGACGCACGTTGCCGGGCAGCGCGGCAGGTGTATGACTCAATGTCGGAACAGCAACGCGAGCTGGTGTTGCGCACTATCCTGCAAGGACTGCCGGGAGGGAACGGATCGTTCACCTTGGAGGAGGTTCGCCGCGGACTTGAACGGTATCGCGGGATCGATGCGGCAGCATTTCGCGCGAACGCCGCAGAGTTTCTTCGGCGCGTTTGTCCGGCTGCGGAGCAGTTCGGTGTGCGGCTCTGTGTGCATCCGGACGATCCCCCGCACCCGTTGCTGGGTCTACCGCGAATCGTCAGCACGGCGGACGACCTTACCTTCCTGATGGAGCAGTGGCCGGGCGAAGCAAACGGGATTACCTTCTGCACCGGAGCGCTGGGCGTTCGCGAGGACAATGATCTGCTCGAGATGGTGCGCAGGTTTGCGCCGAGGATATGGTTCGCCCATCTGCGTTCGACGCAGCGCGATCCGGACGGCGAGAGCTTTTTTGAGGCGGACCATCTTGCGGGCGATGCAGATCTCGTGGGCATTGTTATAGAGCTCGTGCGAGAGGAGCGCCGAAGACGCAGCGAACGAGACTCGCTGCTGCTGCCGTTCCGCGCGGACCACGGCCATGAGCTTCTTAACGATTCGGAACGCAATGCACAGGCTGGATATCCGGCGATCGGCCGCTTGCGCGGCCTGGCCGAGCTGCGGGGAGTGATGCGTGCAACGGAACGTCTGCTATCAAACTGAGGTGGGACGATGAAGAGCTATCAAGGAAAGCGCGCCATTATCTTCGGCGGAACATCCGGCATCGGTCTCGCAACGGCGGCACTGCTCGCCGAGCGAGGAGCTGAGGTAACGACCGTGGGACCGGAGGCGAACAGGCCGGAGTCGCTGCACGACTCGGCAGGTGTCGAGTGGATACACGCCGATGTCAGGTACGAGAATGAGATTGCCGCAGCCGTCGATACCGTTTCCTCGCGAGGACCGTTGGACTGGCTGGTCTACAGCGCGGGCATCCAGAGGTACGGTACGGCAGACGAGGCATCAATTGAGCAGTGGGATTTGGTGCAGAGTGTGAACGCGCGCGGCGCGTTCGTCGCAGCGCATTTTGCCGTGCCGAAGATGACACGCGGCGGTGCAATCGTGCACGTTAGCTCGGTCCAGGGCATCGCCTGCCAGACGAACGTTCCCGCGTACGCCGCGAGCAAGGGAACGCTCGACACGCTGACGAAAGCCATGGCGCTTGACTTTGCCGCGCAAGGAATCCGCGTGAATGCGGTGCTGCCTGGGACGGTCGATACGCCGATGGTGCGCGCCTCCGCGGAGATGTTCAGCGAAGGACAATCGTCTGATGTGGTCGTCGCGAACTGGGGCAGGACGCATCCGCTGGGTCGTGTAGCACACCCGCGCGAGATTGCTCAGGCAATCGCTTTCCTGCTGAGCGACGAGGCATCGTTCGTGACCGGAGCCCTGCTGCCGGTCGATGGCGGTCTGCTGGCTCAGCTTGCGGTAAAACTGTAAGTCTCAGACTAGCTGGAGGGCCGCAGCTTTCGAGACGCCGAGCATCGCGCCTGAAGTTGTGAGGAATCATTGGAGCAGAAGTTTATAGGAGCGGAGATTGAACGCGCATACGTTGACTAGAATTGCCACGGCCGTGTTGTTGGTTTCGATGATGAAGCATGTGGCGGCGCAGGTACAGTTCGTGAATCATCTAATGCCCCAGCCTGCGGAGTTGACCGTCACGCAGGGGGAGCTTGCGCTGCATTCGACCTTTGCGGTGGAAGCGCCGAATCATAACGACGCGCGGCTCCGAGGCGCTATCGATCGCGCGCTGCGCCAGATCGAGAGGGAGGCGGGTCTCCGTCATGCAATCGACGGGGTCGTGCCGACCACCAGGTTGGTGATCAAGGTCGTCGGCCCCGGAGAGGCCGTCCAGTCCGTCAACGAAGATGAGTCCTATTCCCTGGTCGTAACGACTGCCGGCGCGGAGATCGATGCGGCCACCGACGCGGGAGCTATGCACGGTCTCGAGACACTCGTGCAACTTTTACAGCCCACGTCGGGTGGATACGTAATTCCCGCGGTCACCATTCACGACACGCCGCGCTTTCGCTGGCGTGGATTGATGATCGACTGCGGGCGCCACTTTGAGCCGGTCGATGTTATCAAGCGGAACCTCGACGGGATGGCCGCAGTAAAGCTTAACGTCTTTCACTGGCACCTCACAGAAGACCAAGGTTTTCGCATTCAAAGCAAGCTGTATCCAAGGCTGACGGAGCACGGCTCGGATGGCCTGTTCTACACACAGGAGCAGGCTAGAGAGATCGTCGCTTATGCACGCGCACGTGGTATTCGCGTCGTGCCGGAGTTTGAGATGCCCGGGCACAGCACGGCGTGGCTGGTGGCCTACCCGGAGCTCGCCAGCGGCACCAAACCGGCTGGAATCCGCCGCAAGTTTGGAGTGAGCCCATCCGCCCTCGATCCGACGCGAGGAGAGACCTACGTCTTTATCCGGCGATTTCTTGCCGAAATGTCGACGATCTTCCCGGATGCCTATGTTCATATCGGCGGAGACGAGACACCGGCTCCTGACTGGAAGACCAATCCGCGCATCGTCGCGTTCATGAAAGCGCACCATCTGAAGGACAATGAGGCCCTGCAGACTTACTTCAATACCCGCGTTGTGCGAATCCTCACCGCACAGCACAAGCACATGATGGGGTGGGACGAGATTCTTACGCCGGGGCTGCCCAGGAACGTGGTCGTGCAGTCGTGGCGCGGAGTGGCGTCCCTCAGCAAAGGTGCGAAGCTGGGATACGATGGGGTCCTTTCGGCGCCCTATTATCTCGACCATATGGAATCTGCCGAGACCCTCTATCTGGCGGACCCGTTGCCGTCGTCTTCGGACCTTACGCCTGCGGAGAGAAGCCACGTTCTTGGCGGTGAGATATGCATGTGGGGCGAGCACATCAATGCCAGAACGATCGATTCGCGCATTTGGCCCAGGGCCGCAGCAATCGCGGAGCGTTTTTGGTCCCCCGAGAGCGTGAGGGATTCGGACAGTATGTACCGGCGTCTCGAAACGACATCGATCGAGCTCGAAGATGTTGGCCTGACCCATCTCCAGTCAGGCGAGGCGCTCTTGCGTGAGCTTGAGGGAACGGAGCAGATTGACACGCTGCGGAAATTTGCGGCTGTGCTCGAACCGGTGAGCTTCCAGCAGCGTGCCAGCACGCAACATACCGATCAAGCCACCCCACTCGATAACTTGGTGGACGCTGTGCGTCCCGATCCGCCGACGCGCTACTGGTTTGAGGCAAGCATGAAGCGGTATCTCGCGGATCCGCAGCATGATGAAGCCGATCAACTGGCCCTTTCCTCATGGTTTGCGCAGTTGACACAATCGGTGCCTCCGCTGCGGAGCCAGCTGTTGGCCTCGCCAAGCCTTCGAGAGGTCCTGCCGCGCGCCGACCAGCTTTTGCAACTCGCTGCCATGGGGCAGCAGGCAGTTGGATATGCCGCGCGTGCTCAGAAAGTACCAACCGGTTGGAAATCGTCGCAGTTGCAACTTCTGGAGCAGGCCCAGCCGGCTAATGGTCTCGTCCGCTTCGTCTTCCTGCCCTCTCTGAAGGACCTCATTGAATCGCTTCGGGAAGAGGTACCGTCACTGGGAGCATCTTCACATGGATCTGACAAAGTATAAGGATCAGACGTTAACCATTCGCCTCTACGACCTCATTCTGCTTCCTGATCATCATGAGGCGGGTAACTCCTACTGGCTTCACTGATTGTCCACTGACGTTCTGGAATCAGATCCGGTCTCGAAGAGACGGTTTCCCGCTGCCGACGCATTGCCGCTCCGTAAAGCAATCTTCGAAAAAGACGACGGGAAAGCTGCTTAGCTGACCCATTCGCGACCCACGAGGTTTATTCGCCTCTTTCGTGACCCAGATTCTCGAGAAAACCATTGATTTTCTTTGTGACCCAGATTCTCGAGAAAACCATTGATTTTCTTTGGTGGAGCTGAGCGGGATCGAACCGCTGACCTCCTCGTTGCGAACGAGGCGCTCTCCCAGCTGAGCTACAGCCCCACACCTGCACATCCAGCGCCCCTCAATACCAGCCGGCGCGCGATCTGCAACCCCCTCAGTTTAGCAGGACTTCTTCCCCGCTCCAAACCGGCGACGTCAGAACTTAGCCACTCGTCGTATCGTATACATCGGCAAGAAGATCAACGGAGACGCCATGACAGCGCAAGAGCAGCAGATGATCGACGCCCTCATCGAACGCATCCGCAACACGCAGGTCACGGACAAGGACCTCGATGTCGAGCGTTACATCCAGCAGAATCTCGCCACGATTCCTGACGTACTCTACATTCTCGCGCAGACAGTCCTCGTGCAGCAGTACGGGCTTCAACAGGCCCAGCAGCAGATGCAGCAATTGCAGTCTGCGCTCGACGAAGTCCGCCAGCACCCGCAGCAGAGCGGAGGCGGCAACTTCCTCAGCAAGATCTTCGGCGGCCCATCCACCTCACAGCAACAGCAGTATCAGCCCGTGATCAACCCCGGCTATCCGCCCCCATACGCGCCCGCTTACACGCAGGCCGTCTACCCCTCTGCCGGCGGAGGCTTTCTCCGCGGCGCGCTGCAGACCGCAGCCGGTGTTGCCATGGGAGAGATGGCCTTCGAGAGTATGGAGTCACTCTTCCACGGCTTCGGCGGCGGACCCTACGGCTACGGCCACCCCAGCGAAAGTGTCGTCAACAACTACTACGACGATGCAGGCCAGCACGAGCACCACGTCGACGACTCCAACTTCTACAACCCTGAAAACGACGCAAGCCGCCAGGACCTCGGCGACCAGAGCTCATCCCAAAACTTCGCGGATTCCAGCGACAACTCCGGCAATGACATCGGCAGCTTCGGAAATGATTCCACCGACTTTGTCGACAACAGCGGCTTCGACGACTCCGGATTCGATGACTCCGGCTCTAATTTCGACGATGGTGGCGGCGACAACAGTTCCTTCTAGCCGCCACTCCCGCCGAATTACCTAACTCCGAACTTCCTAACTCTTCTTCGCCGGCGCCTTCAGCCCGAGTTCACCCATCACCATCTGCAGATCTTTCCACGCCTCGCCCTTCTGCCGAGGATCCCGCAGTAAAAACGCCGGATGATACGTAACCGCCAGCTTGGCCCCGCGTATTGAGTGCCACTTGCCGCGCAGCGAGCTCAGCGATTGCCTCACGCCGAGCAGATACGTCGCCGCCGTTGCTCCTAGCGCCACAATCACCTTGGGCCGAACGATATCAATTTGTTTCAGCAGAAACTGCGAGCACGTGCTCGCCTCGGCGAACTCCGGGGTGCGATTTCCCGGCGGCCTGCACTTCACAATGTTCGCGATGTACACGTCCTCGCGCTTGAGCCCCATCGCCCCAATCATGTTGTTCAGCAACTGCCCGGCCTTGCCCACAAACGGCAGTCCCTGCGCATCTTCATCGGCGCCCGGCCCCTCACCCACAAACATCAGCGTTGCCTTGGGATCGCCATCCGCAAACACAATCTTGTGCCGGCCCGCATACGCCAGCGGACACCGCGTGCAGTCGCCAATCTCCGCCCGGACAGCCTCCAATGCCGCCACACGCTGCCCAGCCGGCACAATCTCCGAGGGCAACGGTGCCAGCGCATCAAACGAAACTGGTTTCGGCATCGGTGCCTGCAGTTCCTCCGGAAGCCCGGCGTCAAAGTAACTCCGCTGCGGCTCCGGCTCAACACGCGCGTGCGGAATATGTGCCTGCGCCGGCTGCGCGTCTGGCCGTTGCGCCGGAACCTGGGATCCTTCCGGCCGCACCGGACTCGGCACTGGCTTCCCTGCCGGTATCTGAGTTCTCGGCGCGCCAGCCACCGGTCTCGCGGTTGTCGCCGCCTGCGACGTCACCGGCCGTTTCGGCCGAACCAGCAGTTCACGCCACCGTTCCGGCATCGCGATCTCAGCCTCGGCGTGCCGGTACAGCTCATACACGCCCAGATCGCGGAAGTACTCCACGTAGGCGCGTAGCTGCTGTTCCGGTGAAGCGCTCATTTAATCCAAAGATACAGGAGGCGGCGGCGTGGATTTTTTCTCCACAACGCTGTACGTCACCTTCCCGCGCTTGATCTCATCCTGCGCCACCTTACAGGCCTTCATCGAGTTCGAAACGCCCAGCGCCGGTGCGCCGGATTGCAATTGCCGCGCTCGCCGGGCCGCGCCCTTCACCAGGCTGTACTTGTTGTTGAACAATGAAAGATCCTCTGACATACCTCTAGCCTCCCCAAGCTGATACATCATGCTACCGTTGCCCTGCTACGCGCAATACAAACTCCGATCGCGCGAAACCTATACCCCCGCCACAGAAACCCCGAACGTGTGCAACACCCTCTCAAGCCGAGGGCGGCCCTTTTTTTTGCACTCCTCGGCGATACGCGCCGCTTCCGCTCCGCCCTCGCCGCGCTCGAACTGAACTATCGCGCGCAGCTCCGTCACCGCCTCGTCGAGCACATCATTGATGAGCACATACTTGTACTTGTCCAAGGTAAGCAGCTCTTGCTTGGCCTGCGCCAGCCGCCGCTGAATCACGGCCTCATCCGTCACACCCTCTGCCTGACTGCGATTACGTAATCGCCGTTCCAGCACCTCAGGGCTCGGAGGAACGATAAAGATCGAAACCGCCTCCGGCACCTTGTGGATTACCTGGATGGCCCCCTGAACATCGATGTCCAGCAACAGATCTTTCCCGGCAATCCGGGCGTGCTCCAACCCTCCGCGCGCCGTGCCGTAGTAATTTCCAAACACCTCGGCCCACTCCAGAAAATCGTCGCGCTGCACCATCCCGAGAAAGTGCTCGACATCAGTGAAGTGATATTCCCGTCCCGGCTCCTCAGACCCACGCGGCTTCCGCGTCGTATATGAGATCGAAAACTCGAGACCCTCCACCAGCCGCCTCACCTCCGCCACAAGGGTGGATTTGCCTGAGCCGCTGGGTGCCGAGATGATGAAGAGAATTCCGGCCATTCTTAGAGTATTTCCGCTAGTCTATCCCGCCGTCCATCCCCCGCACGAGCGCGAATCTCAATTACGGCCGCGTTTCCCTCAGAAAAATCGCACATACCCCATCTACGCTGTGCCCAACCCCTGCGCTCCCGTCTCACCCGCCGTCACCAGCACCTCTTCCTCGCCAAACTGAAGCTGATAGAGCCTGCTGTACGTCCCCCCTCGGGCCAGCAGCTCCTCATGGCTGCCCAGCTCCGTAATTCGTCCGTGCTCCAGCACCGCAATGCGGTCTGCGCTCCGCACCGTGGAAAGCCTGTGCGCAATCACCAGCACGGTCCGGTCATGCATCAGCGTGGCCAGCGCCGCCTGCACATAGGCTTCGCTCTCCGTGTCCAGCGACGACGTAGCCTCATCCAGCACCAGGATCGGCGCATCCTTCAGCAGAGCGCGGGCAATCGCCAGCCTCTGCCGCTCGCCGCCGGAAAGCCGTGCCCCGCGCTCGCCAATCTGCGTGTTGTACCCCTCCGGCAACCGCATGATGAACTCGTGCGCGCGCGCCGCCTTCGCCGCCGCTTCAATCTTCGGCATCGGCACGTCGGGCTGACCATACGCGATGTTGTTCCGCACCGTGTCGTTGAACAGCACCGTCTCCTGTGTCACCTTCCCGATCTGCTTTCGCAGCGACGCAATCGTCAGCTCCCGGACATCATGTCCATCAATGAGGATCGCGCCCTCGCTCACGTCATAAAATCGCGGCAATAGGTTCATCAGCGTGGACTTCCCCGCCCCGCTCGGCCCTACCAGGGCCACCACTTCACCACGCTTTACCTTCAGCGATACCCCGCGCAGCGCCTCGTGCTTCTCTCCATCGTGCTCATAACTGAACCACACATCACGAAATTCGATCGCATCCGTAAAGGTCTTCAGCTTCACCGCGCCTTTGCGCTCGCGCACCTCGTCCTGGGCATCCAGAAATTTGAAGATCTCCTCGCTCGCTCCCGCGGCCTGCTGAAAGTTGTTGTAGTACAGCGGCATCTTCCGCACCGGGTCATACAGCATGATCACAGCAGCCAGAAATGCAATGAACGTGCCGCTCGTCCACGGGCCATGCACGATGCGGTCGCGGCCCACAAACAGCAGCAGCGCAATCGCCATAGCGCCCAGCGCATCCATCAGCGGCGACGAGATCGACTGCACCGCCACCGACCGCATATTCGCATGCAACAGCCGGTCCGCCGCGCGCCGGAACCGCCCCATCTCCCACAGCTCCATCCCAAACGCCTTCACAATGCTGTTGCCCGTCACCGTCTCGTGAACGATCGTCTGGATCTCGGCCAGTTTGTCCTGGCCCCTGCGTGTCGTGCTTCGCACGCTCCGCCCAATCCGCCTCGCCGAGCTGATAATCACTGGCACAAAAAGCAGCAGCACCCACGCCATCCTGCCGCCCACAATGACCACCGCGACAATCATGAACAGCAGAGTGAACGTCTGCTGCAAACAATCGCTGAGCACCGTCGACATCGCCGACTGCACCCGCTCAATATCATTGATCAGCGTCGACACCAGCATCCCCGTCGAGTGCCGCTGAAAGAACGCCGTCGACCTCTTGAGCAGAGTGTCGTACAGATCGTTGCGCAGGTCCGTAATCATCCCGAACCCAGCCTTGTTCGTCAGCAGCGTGCCCAGGTAGTCGCAGGTCGACTTCACAACCGCCGACCCCACCAGCGCCACCGCCACCACCGTCCACGCATTGTGAAAATAGTGCGGCAGCCATCCCTGCAGATTGATCACGTGCTTCCCGCCCGCAATCGGAAACACCAGCACCTGCGAGGGCGATGACTTCGCGCTGAGCACGTTGTCCAGAATCGGCTTGATCAGCAGCACCCGGAACGCCGCCATCGCGCCCACCACCGCCATCAGCACGACGGACACCACCACATGCACCGAATACGGCCGCATGTAATTCAACAGCCGCCAGATGCGCTTCATCGCACGCCCCGCTGCTGTCGGCTTCGTTCCGCTCTCATTGCCCCTTAGTGTACGACTCTATCGGAGTAGCAGCGGGCTTCAGCCCGCGGAAGCCGCCAGCCCACCACACGGGCTTCAGCCCGGCCCGCAACATCCTTTCATCGCGGCATATCCCGATGCGATGACTTCACCCGATACCCCGCTTCACTCAGCCGCTTCTTCAACTCCTCCGCAATCATCACCGACCTATGCTGCCCGCCCGTGCACCCAATCGCCACCGTCAGATAGCTCTTTCCTTCCTTGATGTAGTGCGGGAGCAGAAACGTCAGCATGTCCGCCGCCTTGTCCAGAAACTCCTGCGTCTGCGGAAACTGCCTCACATACTTCGCCACCTTCGGATGCTTGCCTGTCAGCTTCTTGAACTCCGGCACAAAGTGCGGGTTCGGCAGAAACCGCACATCGAACACCACATCCGCATCCGTTGGCACACCATTCTTGAACCCGAAGCTCATCACCGAAATCGTCAGGTTCTTTTCGTCGCTTCCGCCGCGCTCAAATTGGGCAACGATATGCGCGCGCAGATCATGCACCGTGAACTTCGTCGTATCGATCAGAATGTCCGCGACGTTCCGCACCGGATCCAGCCGCTTGCGCTCTGCGCGGATCTGCGAGATCACCGTCTCGCCGCGGCCCAGGGGATGCGGCCGCCTCGTCTCCGAGAATCTCCGCACGATCGCATCCTCACTGGCCTCGAGAAAGACCACGCGCGCCGGCAGCACCTTGCGCACTTGTTCCAGAATCTCCGGAAAGCGGTCCAGCCTGCTGCCCTCGCGCACATCGATCACAAGCGCTGCGTGCGTAATCTCCGCCGACTTCTGCACCAGGTCCGCAAACCTTGGAATGAGTTCCAAAGGCAGGTTGTCCACCGAGTAGTATCCGAGGTCCTCGAACGCCTTCAGCGCCGACAACTTTCCCGACCCCGACATTCCCGTGAGCACCACCAGCTCACGGATTGCCCCATTCGAAGAAGATTTCCCGTCTGTCTTGTTCGCTTTCGCGTGCTTCTTGCCCGCGCGCTGCTTCGCCATACGCGCCATCCTAGCACCGCGCAGGATATTCACCCTCTCTGAAACGGGCAGCGCCTCAAAGACGCAGAATCTCCCCGCACGCGTAACCCCGCGAGGAGATTCGCTCGTCTATTGCATCTTTCAGCCTTGAGCCTGCAAAGTTGCTACGCGGATAGCTCCTGCGCCGGCGGCTTCGGCCGGCTGCGCACGGTTGTGAATCGCTCCTTCGACTTGATCGCCTGCTGCTCGATCGTCGTCAGAGCCTCGCGCAAGGCCTGCTCCATCTCTGCAGCCTCGCAACTCGCGACGAGATCTTCGTTACGGCAGTGCGCCGTGATCTCTGCGATATGCCGGTACTTGTCTTCTGTGAGGATGATGTGGGCGCTTGTACAGCGGTTGGTCACGCGTTCTATTCTTGCGAGACCTTCCTCTGCCAGCTGCTTCAACTTGGATGTGATTTCGGTTCTGCGGCCCGTGTACTCAACAATCATCGACATCTCCTCTCCTTCCGGAGTTGGATGTCGCTATCGTACTCGCCGTTGGTGTGTGGATGGAATCTGCATATCTTCGCGATATTTCGCCACCGTCCGCCGCGTCACCTGGATACCCTGCCGCTGCAGCTCTGCCGCCAACTGCTCATCCGTGAACGGCTTGCGAGCATCTTCTTCTTCAATCAGCTTCTTCACACGACGCTTCAACAGCACCAGCGGCAAATCCCCGCCCTCCGGCCCATTCACGCCCTCTGAGAAGAAGAACCGCAGCTCATAGACTCCCTGCGGCGTATGGACATACTTATTCGCCACCGCGCGGCTCACCGTCGAAGGATGCACGCCAATCTCCTCGGCGACCTCCTTGATCATCATCGGCCGCAGCCCCTCGACACCCTTCTCCAGAAACTCCTGCTGCCTCCGCACAATCGCATCGCACGTCCGCACGATCGTGTTCTTGCGCTGCTCAATGTTTCTCAGCAGCTGAATCGCCGAACGATAGCGCTCCTTCACATAGTCCCGGACCTCGCGGTCTGTTCCCTTCTCGCGCAGCATCCTCCGGTAGCCGTTGTTCAGCCGAAGCGACGGCATATTCTCGTCATTCATCACCACAACGTACTCATCGCCGCGCTTTACAAACGCCACATCCGGCTCAATCAACCGCGTTGCCGCCTGGTTATATCTCTGCCCCGGCCGCGGGTCCAGCCGGCGAATGTACTCCACCGCTTCCTGCACCTGCTCTGCCGCACGGTGTGTCACCCGCGCAATCTCGCGCAGGTCCTTGCGCTGCAGCAGCGGCAGATGCCCCTCGACAATGATCGCCGCCACATCCAGCACGTTCTGCACTTCGCCATTGCCATTCAGTGCATGACCATTGGCCGGCCGGTGCGCCAGCAGATCCGCTTCGCGCCGTTGCGCCTCAATCTGCCACAGCAGGCATTCGCGCAGATCCCGCGCGCCCACTCCCGGTGGGTCCAGCTGCCGCATCAGGTTTCGGCCTTGCTCCACAAGCGCGAGCACCTCCTCGTTCTTCGTCGGATGCCCCGCCAACCCCTGCACCAGCTCCTCGTCGCTCGCCGTCAGGTAGCCATCTTCGTTCAGGTTGCCGACGATCAGCTCGACGCACGCCCGCAGCTTCGGCGACAGCGCCAGTGCACCCACCTGCCACAGCAGGTGGTCGGTCAGCGTGCTCGGCTGCGACAGGAAATTCTCAAACGACGGCCGGTCCGGATCGCCCTCATCCAGGCTCCCGCCCGTTTTGTACCCGGGATCCAGATAATCCTGGAAGTAGCTCCCGAAGTCCACCTCGTCGAACGGGTCCTTTTCGGTTCGTTCGGCCGCCACTTCCTCGGCGCTGCGCTCACGGTCGCCTTCCCGGGCCGCGCGCTCGTCCAGCGTCTCGGTGGACTCGTCCACCTCTTCTAGGACCGGATTCTCAACAAGCTCCCCGTCGATCATGCTCTTCAGCTCAAGCTTGTTGAGCGCAAGAACACTCACCATCTGCACCAGTCCAGGGGTCAACACCTGGCGCTGCGACAGCTTCAAATTCAAACGGGGCTGTAACAACGGGAACCTCTCAACTGCGCACCCGGCGCGGGCCTGAATCCTACTCGCAGGAAAAATCGACTGCAAGCAAGTTCAGGGCCAGTTTAGCGCGCCGGATCAAAAACCTGTTCTCACCTGAACGTGGCAGTCCGCCATAACTGTCCGGACACGACATTCACCTCAATGCGCCATCCTCGAAACCCCTACCCCAACGAGAAGTTTTCGCCTAAATAAATGCGCTTCACCTCGGGATCCCGCCCCAGCTCCCCCGGCGTTCCTGCCCGGAAGATCAATCCCTGGTTGATGATATAAGCCCGGTCCGTCACGTTCAACGTCTCGCGGACGTTGTGGTCCGTAATCAGCACCCCGATCCCCGCCGCCTTCAGCTCAAAGATGATCTGCTGCAGATCCAGCACCGCAATCGGGTCTATACCCGAAAACGGCTCATCCAGCAGAATGAACGCCGGCTGGATCGCCAGGCACCGGGCGATCTCAACCCTGCGCCGCTCCCCGCCTGAAAGCGCATACCCGCGCGTCTTGCGCACATGCCCCAGGTTCAACTGGTTCAGCAGGTTCTCCGTGCGGTTCCGGCGCGCCTCCCACGTGATGTGCAGCGTCTCCAGCACCGCCAGGATGTTCTCCTCGACAGTCAGCTTCCGGAACACCGAAGGCTCCTGCGGCAAGTAGCTGATTCCGTACTCCCTAGCCCGCAGGTACATCGGGGTGCGCGTGATGTCCACACCATCGGTCAGGATCTTCCCATCGTCCGGCCGCACCAGCCCCACGATCATGTAGAAACTCGTCGTCTTGCCCGCACCATTTGGCCCCAGCAGCCCCACCACCTCGCCCTGATGGATCTCCAAATTCACACCGCGCACCACCTCGCGGCCCCCGTAAGCCTTGGTAATGTGCTCGGTAGTTAGCGTTCTCTTCGGGCTGGCTGCATCCCGGCGGCTGCTTCGTTCCTGCTGGACGGCAATCATCTCTTTATCGTTGTCTCGGTGTGCACACGTTGCGATCCTGACACGCCCGGCGCGCCCTCGACCACAATCGTACTATCCGCCGAATGAAACAGCAGCGTATGTCCCGTGATGCTGCCCTGCTTGTCATCCGTAACCTGCGGCGGATGCCCCGGCGTTCCCGTCAGAACGAAGTCGCCCGTGGCAGCCGTATACAGCAGCTCTTCTCCGGTCCCCACCCTGCCCGGCTGCTCCACCTTCACCCGATGCGACAGCACGATCCTTTCCAGCGACGACGCTAGCGGGTCCGGCTGCCCCTTCGCCGCCGATGCGTTCCCTCGCGGTGCGGCCGTTCGCTCGGCCGCCGTTGCCGGTTGCGTCGGCGCCATAAACGCTACCCCCAGTTGCGCCTGCGCCTGGCCATCCTCCGCCTGTGCCGTGACGCCTCCCGTAAATACCGCCTGGTGCGCTGCACCCGAGTAGTTCAGCCGCCCGCTCGTCACCCTCACCACCCGCTCGCCAGCCGTCTGCCTCCCTCTAGCCTTCTGGCCTTCTGGACCCCGGGTCCTGGGCCCTGCACCCTGCCTATCCGATCCCCTTGCTGCCTGCGCGAAGACCGCCCTCACTACCCCCGTCTTCCCCGCCGGCCACGCCTGCATCTCATCCTTCGCCCGATCCAGCAAAATATTCGCCGCCTCCACCTGCGACGCTCCCTGCCACATCCTCGCCGGCGCCGCATCCGTGCCCTTCAGCTCCATCGTCTGCGCGGCCTTGTGCAGCACCGCATCCGCCGCCAGCGCATGCGTGAGAGGATCCCCTGGCTTCGCATTCGCACTCACAAACGTGCCCGCCACGCTCCCATCCGCCACCGCATCGCCCGTCTGCTGCATCATGCGGATCGTATCCGCCGTCACGCTCGTATCACCCCGCGTCAGCCGCGGCTTTCCGGTCAGGGTCAGCACATTGCTGGCTCCATCCAGCGACGCCTTTTCCGCCACACCCTCGCTCGGCTGTTCACCTGCCTTCGCCGGCACGCTCCGTAACCGCACATTGCCCACCTGCTCCGCCGACGCAATCTCCACACCGCGCCCAGGCTGCTGCGCAAACTTCGCCTCCAGAGAATCCCCCGTGCTCGTCTCCACCGTCCCATCCGCAGTCTTCTGCTCAATCCGCGTATGCCCGACGCCGCCCAGCGCCCGCGGTTCATCCTTACCCGCCGCATTCTGCGCTAGCGCCAGCCGCAGATCATCGCCCGCGATCAACGTCGACTTCAGCTCCCCAGCCTTTGCACCCGACCCCTGCACGAGCGCATCGCCGCGAGCCCATGCTCCCCCCTCCGCATGGACCGCCGACACTCTCGTTCCGCCGCTCCTGGCTCCCAGCCGGGCAACCCGCTCCATCGTCAACGTCACCCGATCCGCTGCGATGTCTCGTGTCAACGCCGGGCCGGCACCCTTGTGCTGTTGCATCCACATCGTCACCGCGCCATCCATCACCGCGCCTGTCGCAAATCCCGCAACATCGAACATCACCCGCGCCGTCTTCGCCGCTCCCCGCATCGGCCGCTCAGCACTCGTGTCCACCAGCTCCACACCGCCCGCCAGATCCGCGCTCTTCATTTGAGACCGCTCATTCATAGCGGCCCTCAAACTTGCCGCCGTAATCGTGCGTGTCTGCTGCTGCAGCTTCACGCCGCCGCCCGCCTCCACCCTATCCAGCGACCCATCACTCCGCACATGCAGCACCGCCGCACCCGCACTCCCCGTTCGCCCGCCCGACCGCAACACCGGCGCCGTCAGCGCAATCTGATTCTGATCTCTGTCCAGGTCCGCCTTCGCTGCCGTCAGCGTTGCCGGCGCCCCGCGCAGCATCCCATCCACCCGCACATCCGCCAGCAGATGCACCACGTCCCGCCCCGAATCGAACTCCGCCCCACGCGCATGCCCATACATCCCGGCGTAATCGATCTCCACATCCTGGCTCGTCGACGCCACACCCAGCTTCTTTACATACGTCAGCCCACTCGTGCGAACATGAATCACCTGCGAAGCTGCTATCTGTCCCTTGCCCGGCGCTTTGGACGTCATTCCCGCCGGCGGCTCGATCTCCATATCCACCTGGCCCACCGCCTGCGCTACGCCCTCTTTCTCGTCATACTCAAACTGCGCGCCCGAGATGCGGTCGGCCGGCTGCCCATCCTTTCCATACAGCAGCAGCATCCCGTCATCCAGCGTGTACCGCCCATGACCATGCGGCACAGCCCGCTTCGCGTGCAGCGTGAAGATCGTCTTCCCGCCCACCGCCTGCGAATACGTCACGCCGTTCGTCTCGTGCGTAATCGTCGCGCCTGACCGCGCCACAATCTGCTTCCACGCCTTCACCGCGCGATACCGCCCATAACTCAGCAACACCACCAGCACCGCAATCAGCAACAGCGCCCCCGCCAGCAGTCCCCACCTCAATCTCTCTACTGACAAACCAGCCAGACGCATTCTCTTGCCTCACATCATCTTCTCATCCACACCACATTCGCATCCGCACACTACAATTCCCTCATGGCCGACCAGCTATACCTGAGCCTCTGGTTCCCCAACTTCCGGCTTCAATCTCTGCCGGACGCCCTCGTGTGCGTCCTGCGCCAGTTCATCAGCGTCTCCCGCGAGGCCGGCGCCCACCCCGAGCTCGCCCGCGTCGCCGCCGCCTCCGCCTATCCCATCGATTGGGCCGAGTCCCCCATCTATCAGCGCATCTACGTCAACGACGAGCGCTCCGAAGCCTCCGACGCCGATATCTCCCTCCCCGAAAGCGCCGTCGCCGAAGCCACCGAGCAGCTCCACGAAGACACCGCCTACGAATTCGAAATGCGCTGGCGCCTCTGGGTTCCTGAACCTAATCCAGCGGGCCTCGACACCACCTGGCGCCTCCAGCCAGCCCGCGTCCGCGTCGTCGGCTTCGGGCCCGACTTCGACCTCGGCTCCTACGAGCAGAACGGCCACATCCGCGTCGACTTCGGCCTCGACACTCCCTGGACCTTTGAAGGCACAGACGATGAAGCCCTCGACGCGGACACCGCCAAACGCGTCCAGCAGAATATCGAAAAGCTCCTCGCCTTCACCCTCTCGGTCGAGAAGCACTGCGGCATCTCCAGCCGCCTCCTCTGGACCGAATCCGGCGAGCCCCTTGCCGAAAAACTTATCGCCCGCCTCCAGCGCCTCAACTGAAGCGTTTCCCGCGAACCGACTCGGCACACGGCTTCCATTCGTCGTGCAAATAGTTGCATCTCGACAATCCATAGCCCCCGCAAACTATTGAATTCTTTACAGTCCGCGCTGGCCGCTTGCTTGCACCGTTACCGGATGGGGAAATCACTGCGCCGCAATAAACAGACGTCGGGCCTCACAAAATTCATTTCCTATAACAGGAGTGCAACTGATGAGTCTCTATTTCACCATCGCACGGATGAAAAAACTGCTGATCGTCAGCGGAACCGTCATTTCGTTCGCTAGCTTTGCTGGGATTGCGAACGCCACACTCACAACCTACATCGGGTCGGACAACGGCGCTTCGAACCTAAGTCAGATGACGAACTCACAGGCCGCGGAAGCAAATTTCGCCGCTGCCGCGCCAAGCCTCAACCTCATCACCTTCGAAACCGCCATCCCGGCCGGTGTCACGATTACCGGCGGCGGTTCCGTAACGAACGCAGCCGGAGCCGGAACCCCCGCCAACGTATTTGGATTCAACACCACTCCCGGCGGGCAGTTCTTCTACTACCAGCAGGGCGGCACCGCTACCTTCTCATTTGCTACTCCAATTGACTCCTTTGGGATGTACATCACCGGACTGCAGACCGCCGCCGTGCCGAATGAAATGATCACGTTCTCTGATGGCTCGACCGAAACCATCGATGCGCCCGGCGGCCTCAACGGAGGCGGTGCTTTCATGGGCTTTACCGATCCCGGAGCCAGCATCGCGAGCGTGAGCTTTAACGCCAATTTCGACATCGTAGCTTTCGACGACGTGCAGTACGGCTCAGCCGCTTCGGTCGCAGCGACCCCGGAACCCAGCAGCCTCGCGCTCCTCGGCACCAGCCTGATCGGTGCGTGCGGCGTCCTGCGTCGCCGTTTCCATTCCTAGCGCTCCAACGCTCCATGAACAGCGCGGCAGCCGCAAGGCTGCCGCGTTCGTATTTAACCGTCCAGCACTCTCTCAGGTTTTACAATCCGCTCCAATCCCTCATCCTCTCTCCTGCTGCCCACCCTCAACCGCGAACGTGGGCCCACTAACACGAAGATGCAATGCCCCTCCCCGTGCCCCGAAGGTCTACTCTTGAAGTACCCTCATCGCCGGTCCATCACCAGCGAAGTCCGGAGAGAAGTTGCCCCCCATGCGTCTCCTTGCGACAATCCCCCTGTGCCTCGCGCTTTACGCCGCGCCGCAATACGCGCTCGGCCAGGCGCTGCAGGCGTCCACTTCGGGCGTTGCCATCATCAATGGCACCGTGCTTGATCGCGAGGGTTATTCCATTTCAGGAGCAGCAATTTCCATCATCGGAGAGAAGAGCCATTACAAGTCTTCCTCGACCGCCGACGCAACCGGGCATTTCACCTTCGACGACCTCGATGCTGGCAATACCTACCGTCTCAGCATCACAGCTCCCGGCTTCAGCGAGTGGGACTCTCCGGATATCGCCTTGCAGCCTGGCCAGGACCTTGATCTCGACAACATCAAAATGAAGATCTCAGCCGTCGAGACCAGCGTCACTGCCGTGTTCGCGGAAAAGGCAGCTGAGCAACAAGTGAAAGGCGAGGAAACGCAGCGCGTCCTCGGTGTCGTCCCAAATTTCTACGTTGCTTATGGACGAAACCCCGTCCCGATGCCTGCTTCCCTGAAATTCAATCTCGCCATCAAGGCTGAGACCGACACGGTAACGTTCATGGGAGCCGCACTCCTCGCCGGAATGCATCAAGCCGGAGACACACCGGCCTACCAACAGGGCCTCAAAGGATACGGCCAGCGTTACGGCGCCGCATACGCCGGCGGCGTCTCCGACATCCTCATCGGCGGCGCAATCCTTCCCTCTCTCCTCCATCAGGACCCTCGCTACTTCTACGACGGCGAAGGCACAAAGAAAGAGCGAGTCGCCCACGCCCTGCGCTCGATCTTCCTCACGCACGGAGACAACGGCAAACTCGAATTCAACTTCTCAGGCATCGGCGGAGACATGGCTTCCGCGGCCCTGGCCAACACCTACTATCCGTCAGCGGACCGCGGTGCCCGCCTCTTCCTCGCCAACTGGGCCGTCCTCTCCGCCGGCCGCGCCGCCAACACCCTCGCCCAAGAGTTCCTCGGCCGCCTCACAACCCACCCCCACGCACAATGACCCGCAGTTCCGAGACACGCCGGTTGCCTGCAAACCGGGTGCCCCATCCTCGGCTCGCGAAGCAAGACAGGGTGGGGTTTCGCTTCTCGCAGCCAGCGACCCGTGCTTTCACTGTGCTTACTGTGGACGTTGAAACGCGAGCGGCACCTCAGGACTCATAAGCGAGGCGCCGCCGTCCGCCACGATTGTCTGGCCAGTGATCCAGCCAGCGTCGTTAGAACAAAGCGCGGCAACGGCTCCTCCAATGTCCTCCGGGCTCCCCAGACGTCCCGAGGGATTCCAGCCATCGCGCAACCAGCCGACAATCGCGTCCTGAGCCTGTGGCGGAAGCTGATTCAAAATACTGTCGTCAGTGATCCCAGCACAGACTGCATTCACGGTGATTCCGCGTGGCGCAAGCGCGACAGCGAAATAACGGCACATGGCCTCGATGCCTGCCTTGTTTGTTCCCATCGCGAAGTAGGGAAGAAACCCTCCCATGTGGCTTCCTGGCCAGTAACTTATTGCGAGGACCCGTCCTTTGTCGCGCAGGAGCGGAGCGGCCGTTTGCACCCCCACAAGAAACGCCTGCGTTTGGCATTGCAGGGAGCTATTCCACTGCTCCCGAGTGACCTGCAACGGAGGACTCATGAAGCCCAAAAAATCGCCTAAAGCATTATGCACGTAAATGTCCAGGCTCCCGAATCGCGCATGCACATCGCGTATCAACCCGACTAGGCTATCGGAATCAGAAACGTCCGCCTGAATTGCAAAAGCGTCTCCTCCTCGAGACTTAATTCGGGTAACAGTATCCGAGGCAGCAGACTCATTCCGAAGGAAATTGACGGCGACCGCAGCACCTCGTTCTGCTAACCGCAATGCAATTCCTCGCCCGATCCCGCGCGAAGACCCGGTAACTAATGCGCATCTTCCCTGTAGCTGTTGGGATTCGATTGACATGATCTCGCTCCTTTGTTCTGACGTGCGGCGCACCGTTCATAGGGTGATCTACCGGGTGCCTTCCGAACCTATCTCCATAGCGGTCAAATTCTAGTTCCTTCTTATGCGCGAAATACCGGGTTCGCTGTATCGGAACGCGAACTGCCGGGTGCCCCATCCTCGGCTCGCGAAGCGACACAGGTAGGGTATCGCGCGTGGTAGCGGGCGACTGCCCTTGCCCTTTCTTTCTGTCATCCCCCAGGGAATCCCCTTTTTGCTTTATCGCCATGAGCGCCAGTGCCGACATCGCGCTGGACGTCCACCAATCCGCCTTGAAAACAACCACAAAAAATTTCTCTTGCGCTGTTTGTTTATTGTTGGTACACATCCAACAATGAGTTCAACAGTCACCCTTCGTCTTGACACTGCTTCGTCCGTGCCGGCGTACCGACAAATCGTGGACGGGCTGCGCCTGCTCTTCGTCAATGGCGCGCTTCGCCCTGGCGACACCCTTCCGCCCATTCGTTCGCTTGCGCTGGATCTCGGCATCCACTTCAGCACCGTCGCCGAGGCATACCGGACCCTGAGCGGCGAAGGCTGGCTTGAAGTCAAGCGTCGACACGGGGCCACCGTCACTGAACGACAAAACCCGAAGGCCGCCCCTGCCGCGCGCGCAGACTTCGGCAAGAAGTTGCGCGAGCTGATCGCGCAGGTGCGGGCGGAAGGTCTGTCACTTCCCGCAGTTCGCAACGAACTTGCGGCGGTTGCCAACGAATTGACCCAGTAGATGTGAGTTCAGTAGGTCAAGCACGATACAAACCGGCTACGGCCACGGCGTTGCTGCTTCTATTCCGGAGCTCGGCCCGCCTGCGTACCAACATGGCGCAGTACACCGTCAGGGCCACCGTAGTTATGGAGTGGGCCGGCCTGGCGCTTCTACTCGCCGTTCTCACTTGCAACTACCTTGCCTTCTTCCCTGAGCAGCACACAATCAAGGCGGTTGTCGCAATCGCTCTTCTATCAGCCTTGGGAACAATCTTGTGGAATCAGTCCAGGGCGAAACGCTTCGTTCCCCCGCCGGTCGAAATGGGCGCCGACGACCGCTGGCGCTGGGGCCTCTTCTACGTCGACCAGAATGACCCTGCCCTCTTTGTACAGAGTCGTTGCGGCGCCGGCTATACCCTCAACTACGGACGCATGCTCGCCTGGCCCATCTCCCTGGCGCTCGTCGCCTACTTCGTCGTGCTGCTCTTCCTGCCCACACACCACTAACCACGCGTGCCCATCTTGGCGCGCAGCCTTATTCCACGCTAAGGTGGGCATCGCGCCAAGCGCGATCAAGTGCCTCAGGCGCTGACTGCCTGGCCCTTCCGCTGCTCCGAGAGGTACCACGCCACGGTCTTCTCCAGTCCCTGCTGAAAGTCGGCCTTGGGTTGATAGCCAAGCTCGGTACGGGCGCGCTCGATGCTGGCGAGCGAGTGCTTGACGTCGCCGACGCGCTCGGGACCGTACTGGGGCGGCTGCTTGAACCCAAGTGCCGAAGCGATGCCGTCGTAAACCTCGTTCAGCGTGCGGTTCTTTCCTGTCCCCACGTTGAATACCCGGCCGGTGGCCACCTGGCTGGGGGCCTTGCAGGCGAGCAAGTTGGCATTGACCGCATTGTCGACGAAGGTGAAGTCCCGGCTGGTGAGCCCGTCGCCGAAGATCGTCGGCGTGACGCCGTCCATCATCTTGTAGATGAACTGTGCGATGACGCCGGAGTATGGTGAGTCGGCCGCCTGTCGCGGGCCGAAGATGTTGAAGTAGCGCAGGCAAATGCCCTCGAGCCCATAGGACTGGAAGAAGGACTGGATGTAGTACTCGCAGGTGAGCTTCTGCACAGCATATGGCGAGAGTGGACTGGGCAGCATCTCTTCGTGCTTTGGCTGTGTGGGTTGATCGCCGTAGGCGGATGAGGAGGCAGCGTAGACGATGCGGCGGACACCGGCGTCGCGTGCGGCAAGCAGCAGATTCAACGTGCCGTTGATGTTGGACTCGTGCGAGCCCAGAGGATCCTTCACAGAGCGCGGAACCGAGGCAACCGCGCCCTGGTGCAGCACGTACTCGACACCTTTGCAGGCAGCACGCACGCCGTCAGCGTCGCGAAGATCGATCTCTTCGAACTTGATGGCCGACCGGATGTCTTCCAGGTTCTCCAGATTGCCTGTGGAGAGATTGTCGATCCCGGAGACCTCGTGGCCTTCCTCAACCAGCTTGTGCGCCAGCGTCGACCCGATAAAGCCGGCCATGCCGGTGATCAGAAAACGTGCCATTGCTTCCTCTACTCTGCGAGCTCTTCCAAGGTCGCTGTGCTGATGAGAGCGGCTGGTCAGCGCCGGCGACTAGATGCCGTCTCTCCATGCTCATTTAGACACACCATACTGCCAATGATGCTTTCGGGTGAATCTCACCTCTCATACAGGTATGGCGATATTCCACGAGTAGTTTAGACGCTAGTCCTGTGCGAGATGAAATAATTGGAGAACTATGTCGCTTACCAAAGAAGCATCTTTTGCTGAGGCGGTTGAACAACGTCTCGAGGGCCTGAAGAAACGCACCGCGAATGTCGGAGTCATTGGATTGGGCTATGTCGGTCTGCCGCTGTCGCTTCTGTTCGCCGAAGCGGGCTTCAGCGTAACGGGATTCGACATCGACGAGAGAAAGGTCAAGGATCTCGAAGCCGGCCGCTCGTACATCTTCCGCATTGATGCGGCAGAGATTCAGAGCGCACGCGAGCACGGCTTCCGCGCGACCAATGATTTTTCCAGGCTGGCCACGCAGGACGCGATCATCATGTGCGTGCCCACGCCGCTGACCGGACACCGCGAGCCGGACCTCAGCTTTATCGAGAACACCGCGCGAGCGGTAGCGCCGTGGCTGCGCGAAGGGCAGCTCGTCGTACTCGAGAGCACAACCTATCCGGGCACGACGGAAGAGATGCTGATTCCGATCCTGGAGAAAGAAAACAAGCAGGGCCTGAAGGTAAAAACCGCGGCGAGCAAGGACAGCGATCGCGTGTTCTATGTCGCATTCTCGCCGGAACGCGAGGACCCGGGCAACACTCAGGTCGCTCGGCGCGATATTCCGAAGGTCGTCGGCGGGCATGAGCCGACTGCGACAGAGCTGGCTGCGACGCTGTATGAGGGGATCTTCAAGCGTGCGGTTCGCGTGTCGTCGACGCGCGTTGCCGAGATGAGCAAGCTACTGGAGAACATCTACCGCTGCGTGAACATCGCACTGGTGAACGAGCTGAAGGTGCTCGCGATGCGCATGGGCGTGGATATCTGGGAGGTCATCGACGCGGCCTCGACGAAACCCTTTGGATTCCACCCGTTCTACCCGGGGCCGGGCCTCGGCGGCCACTGCATTCCTATCGACCCGTTCTACCTGAGCTGGAAGGCAAAGGAGTACGACTTCAATACGCGCTTCATCGAACTTGCGGGCGAAGTGAATGAGAGCATGCCGCAGTTCGTCGTGGAGAACGTGGCCAAGGCGCTGAACCATCACCGCAAGCCGCTGAACGGGTCCAAGGTCCTGATGCTGGGCATGGCCTACAAGAAGGACATCGACGACCTGCGTGAATCGCCCTCACTGACCGTCATTGAGCTGCTCCGCGAGCAGGGCGCCGACGTGCTCTACAACGATCCTTACTTCCCCAGGGTAGGACGAGGACGCCACTACAACCTCAACATGGAATGCACGCCGCTGGAGAAGCTCGGAGACTACGACTGCGTGTTGATCATGACCGATCACTCCGATTACGACTACAAGGATATCGTCCGCCAGTCGCAGCTCGTGGTCGACTCGCGCAATGCGACGAAGGGTCTCCAGTCGGAGAAGATCTTCCGCTGCTAAGGATGACGTGAGGCGGCGCGCGCAGAGATTCGCGTTGCGCCGCGCCTTAGGGGATTAAATCCAGCCGCGAAGCCGATAGTAGGCGATCTTGATGGTTTCAACTGTCAATGTCTGGAAACCGGAGATTCGGCCATCCCAGTGTTGGCTTAGTTTCATCACATCCGGCGCCGGATAAGGGATAACGTCCACTCCCTCACGCCGAAATAACCGCTTTGCCCGGTACATGTGAAAGTCACTGGTGAGCAGCACTCGGGTTCCCGGAACGCCCTGCAGAAGGCGCGCTGTGTCGATTGCATTCTCCCGTGTGCTGGTTGATTGCGGGTCGAGAACAATCGCGCCGGCCGGTATGCCCTCCGCGACAAGAAAGTTGCGAATCGACGGGCTCGCCTGACCGCTGATAACTAGCGTTCGGTAGCCGCCGTTTTCCCATGCCAGCAGAGCGTATCGCGCGCGCCAAAACGATGAGTACGAGATGAAACCGTGGTCTTCATTTGCTGCGCTCAGAAGGATGAGGACATCGCCCTTCGGCTGATCCATCGATCCGGCATACGCATGGGCCCACCACCTGTCGATGGGCGTTGCCATCACAAGCACTGCCAGAAGCCCGATTGCAGCGAGCACCCGGCCCAACCACGTGACGGCACGACTGATCGGTCGACGAGTTGCGGACGCACCCGAAGCTGAGTTCACGCTGGCGCTCCTCGTGAAGCCACCATGACAGTCCTGAAGATATCCATGAGTTCACTCGCGACGATGCTCCAGCTCCGGCTCCAGTGGGCAGAGATGGAGCTTGCATCCCATGAGGCCGCCAACACAGCATCGAGCGCCTCGGCCAACGCATCGCTGTCGCGTGGCGGAATAAGGCGCCCGCAAGCATCGCTCATGATCTCCGGAATACCTCCGACGCGTGTTGCAACCACCGGCCGGCCGCACGCCAAAGCCTCGAGCACCACGTTCGGGCAGCCTTCCATGTAGCTCGGCAACGTAACCAGGTCGGCGGCAGCCATCCACAGCGCCACATCGTCAGGGCGGCACGGCGGCAGCGCGTGTATGTAGCTTGCCGCACCGGCAGCGTCGATTGCCTGCGTGATCTGCGGCCTGTCTGGGCCTTCGCCCACCATATACACCTGCAGATCCGGCCGATTCATGCGCAGCTTTGCCGATCCTTGAACGAGTTCGCGAAGTCCCTTCCGCACATCCATGCGGCCGATATACAACACGATGCGCGACTCCGGATCAAGCTCGAGCTGCCGCCGGGCCTCAACGCGATCACGCACATGGAAGACCCCGAGATCGCAGCCATTCACGACCGCACGGGACCGCTCCGGCGACGCGCCCATCGCGAGCGCCTTCTGTCGCAGGTCTTCGCTGACGGTCACAAGAAAGTCGGCTTCGCGCAGTACCGTACGCGTGTACTTCGCGGAGATGCGATCCGCAATGCTGTGAATGTCCGAACCGATGCCCATCGCGACGAGCGGCACGCGCAGCCTCTTGGCGATCTGCAGCGCCGCGTAGGAGTCGGGATAGAGGAAGATGCTGAAGATGAGGTCTGGGCGGAACGCGCGCACGTGCGGCAACAATGCGTTCGCAGCCATCGCGCCGTTGAAGGGACGCGAGATCAGCGGGACCGCTCGGTAATCGTGATAACTGACGTTAACGCCGGCGGGAGAGTAGTTCTTATCAAGGCCGTTGTAGAGCCGAGTGCGCGGGCGCAAGAATGCCGGATAGGCGGAGTTCGGATAGAAGACGTGGACCTCCGTGTCCGAACTGAGGGCGCGAATCGTCTGATAGGCCGACCGCCCTTGCCACGGCTCGCCGGAGCTTGGAAAGTAGCGGCTGACGACCGCAATCCTCAGCATTCCTGGAAATCCTGCACAAGCGCCGAGTTCGTCTCCGCCGGCTCAGTTCCCTGCCCGCGCCCTGTAATGGCATGCAACAGATGAGCATAGCGCCGTGCAAGCACGGCGCGCTCATACTGCGCGACGCGCTCGGTGTCGGGACGAAACTCCTGGAGCAGCGTATCCCCACGATTCACCGCATCGAGCAGCAGATTGCGGATACCGTCGACGTCGTCGATCCCGGCCCACCAGCCGGCGCGCATCTGCTCCAGCAAGTGCCGCGTCTCGCCCTCAGGATGAACTGCGCCGAGGATCGGTTTGCCGCCGCCAACGTAATCGTAGAACTTGTTCCCTACATTCAATGGATCATGATTCAGCAGCAGGACATAGTCGGTCTCGTTCATCGCGGCCAGCGCATCGCGTTGCGGCAGATACCCGTAAAGCTCGACCATGTCGCCGAGACCAAGCAGCGCCTCCCTGAACCTGGGCTCTTCGATGTGTCCGATGAAGCGCAGCTTGAGGCGGGACTTCACATCACTCGGAAGTTGATGGATGGCATCGACGAGCGAGCTTGGGGCGGTAGATGGATAGATTGAGCCGACATGCGTCAACAGAATCTTGCCATCGTTGCGCAAAGCGGCCGATCCTGAACGCGTCATCTTGGTTGCGTCGAATCCGTTGGGAACGAGGTGAAACTTTGAGTCGGGCTCCTGCGGATATCGCGAGTGAATCTTCTTCCGGGCTGCATCAGTAACGGTCACGATCGCGGTGGAGTTCGCTACAGTCTCAGCCTCGATTCTGCGCGCGACCTGTTGCGCGCGCGGGCTATCGCTGAACGAGAAGCTGACGAGTTCGAATGAAGTGGTGATCCACTCATCGCGGAAGTCGGCGACAATCTTCAAGTTGGGAAATTGCTTGCGCAGCTTCTTTATGAGCAGAAGATTCGAAAAGGTTGGGACTGTAATGACCACAACGTCGATCTTGCGCTCGCGAACGATGCGCGGAGCCGCGCGAGAGAGCACCGGAAACCACGTGACCTGCGGATCCGGCAAGAGCACGTTGTCGAACACGCGTTTCAGCAGCCCCGGTTTCTTATTCTCCTTGGCCGCAACCTGCTGGCCGTTCGCAGGCTTCTTCGATGACTTCGCGCCCATCAGAAAACGCTTCAGCGCCTTCTTCATTCCGAACGGCAGGTCGAGCGTGAGCGTGCGGTGAATCGTGACCGAAGACGGAATATCTTTGAGCAGCGACGCATCCGTTCCGACTGCAGCCGGGTTGCGGGTAGTCAGCACGTCAAGCCGGATCCCTTCAGCGGGCAGATAGCGCGCCAGGCTGGCGGCGCGCATCACACCTGTGCCGCCAACGGGAGGAAAGACATAGCTGACCAGGAGAACGTTCAGTGGTTCCATCAATGGGCCTCGGAAAAGCCAGGGGTGAGACTTGAAACAGGATCGCGCCGGTTGACGATGGCGCCAATCGCAGAGTACATCTGCCAGGCGGTCGTCCAGTAAAACTGCATGCCACGACGCTGCGCCTCTTCGGCGACCCAGCGGTAAAGGTCGGCGAGCCCGTGATCCAGTAGAGGATCGAGGTTCCGCTCAACCGCTCCGTGTGAGTAAAGCTTGATGAACAGATCATCGCCCACGACGGGCGCTACTTCGAACCACTGTCGCACCCGCTTTCGAGTGGGCATATCGTACCCGGCGATTTCGCCGCCTTCGACCCGCGGCAAAAGCCTTTCTCCGAACCGAAGCCCGACCGGACCGGTGATCATCAGGAGATCACCTTGCCTGCCTTCGCCCGGCACAGCTTCAATGCCACGATCGAAGGACCTGGGGCGATTGTCGGGATTGTTGCTGCACCAGTAAATCTGGTTGACGATCTGCGACTGAGTGGGTGACGGGAGCGAGGGCATCGTGAAATCGGCATAGCAACCGAGCTCGCTAAGCAGTCCAATCTCACCATTCAAACCGCACCATTTCCCATCCGGCCGCGAGTTATCGAGCGCCCAGTTTCCGTGAATGAAGCCGAACACCGTGCGTCCGTCCTGCTGCCGCAAGAGGCCATGATCCTGGGTAAGTCGCCTGCAATATTCGCGAATCTTTTCCGTGAACGCCTCAGGAGTTTCGTGATCGTGATGGAGATGCACTTCAACATCGCCCACACCGAGCCCGACCATCTCCACGATACCGTCTAGGAGATCGCGGCGGTACTCCTCCTGTGGATAGAAGAAGGTGTACTGTGCAGGCTGGCCGCTCGCATCGGTGGGGACATCGTCGGCAATCCGCGGCCAGCGGTCACGCCACCGCCCCACGCGCGCAAGGGCCGTCTCGACAGAGGCTCCCATACCCAAAGGCTCATAGTGGTCGGTAATGGCCACCCAGACACGCTTCGGGCTCAGCTTGAGCGAACGTCGGCGGATTCGGTCCCTGAGATAGGGCAAAAGCCAGATTTCAGCATGCCGAGGGAGCTTCATAGGTGATGTAATTTCAGCCCTTTACACATGCGGATGGCCGTTGGCTAAATTTCAGTATCCGGGAGCCGCTCGGCGTTGTCAAAAGCGATTCCGCCGTTGAAATCTACGGCGTAAACCTGGATCAAGAGCGCAGTTCTACGCCCAAAATCGCCGGCCGGAGCAATTCGAATACGTCCGTGCGATCCGCGCCGTCCGATTCGCCTACGCGCGCGGATTAGCGTATCTGGAAAGAACTTCGGCAATTCGGTCGGAAGCGTGACCATCCCATAGGGGAATCTGCCCAGCCTGTTTGCGATGACCGTTCAGCGCCTTCGCAAACTCCTCGCGCAACAGCTTCCAGTCACGCCCGATCAACACATTGGTCCCGGAAGTAATCGTGATCGGCCGTTCCGTGTTCTCGCGCAGAGTCAGGCAAGGCGTCCCGAGATACGTGGTCTCCTCCTGGATGCCGCCTGAGTCCGTGACAACAACCGAGGCGTGCTTCTGTAGCGCCAGAAACTCGAGGTAGCCCAGCGGCTCGACCGTCCGGAGGTTCGGATTACATTGCTTCAGCTGTTGCGACCAGCGATCGCGGGTCCTTGGATGTACCGGGAAGATCAAAGGAAGATTGCGGCTAAGCTCGTCTAAGGCCTTCACCATCGGCAGGAAAACAGCCTCATCATCTACATTGGACGGCCGATGCAACGTTATCAATCCGAAGCGATCGAGGGATAGTCTCTGCTTCAATTCACCAAAGAGCGCTTCTGCCTTGGGCAAGAATTGCACCAGCGTATCGATCATCACATTGCCAACCAGAAAGACCTTCTCGTCAGCAACGCCCTCACGCTTCAGGTTTTCATTGCCGTCGGGCGATGGCGTAAAGAGCAGGTCCGAGAGCTGGTCTGTCACCAGTCGGTTCACCTCCTCGGGCATCTCACGATCAAACGACCGCAGACCGGCTTCCACATGGGCGACGCGGATTCCCAGCTTTGCGCAGACGAGCGCCGCTGCCACCGTCGAGTTCACGTCACCGTAGACAAGAACGACATCGGGCTTGCGCGCGAGGACGACCGGTTCGAACTTCGACATGATCGCGGCTGTCTGCTGGGCGTGCGATCCGGAGCCGACGTTGAGGCTCTCGTCGGGCGCGGGGATCTCGAGTGTCTGGAAGAAGACATCGGACATCTGCGCGTCATAATGCTGCCCTGTATGCACCAGAACCTGCTCGAATCCGGCCCTCGTGAGTGCCCGATAAACCGGCGCTGCCTTCATGAAGTTCGGTCGTGCCCCGACAACGTGCAGTACTCTCATTTCGTTCTCCTGTTGAATCTATCCAGCACTTTTAGCTGCCGGCGTCTCGCGCGTTACGCGGCTTTCGCAGTTGATTTCGAACACTTACGGCTGCTCCAATAAATCGACGCGGCTCCCACAACGGCGAAGGCCACGTCGCCAACGAGCGCAGCATGTACGTCATCTCGCCGTCCCGGCCATTCTCTCGCGCTATTACAGCTGCGCTGTAGAGCTGGACAGCCCGGATACGCCGCATCCAGGCCCACCGCTGGAATCCGTTGAGATCCGATACCAGCGTCGAGGGAAGAATCTGTTCCATGGCAGTGAGCATTCGCTGCGGATCAGTGCTCATGCTGGCGGGATAGACATAGTAGTCCGTCAGCGGCTCTGTGACCGCCGCGAAGCGGCCTAGGCGGCTCAAACGAACCCACATATCCCAGTCTTCACATGCGCGAACGTCTTCACGAAATCCGCCGGTCTGCAGCAGCGCATCGCGCATCGCCAATACGGATGAGGGCGTGATCGGGTTCGCGTAGCGCAGCATGTTGACTGCCTTGCCTGGATCCACCGCGGGGCATGACTGCCGAATACCATCGTCGCTGAATACCCGAATCCCGGTGTAAACCAGCACCGTTCCAGCCTGAACGCGATCGGCCTGTGCTTGCAGCTTCTCCGGCGACCAGCGGTCATCCGCGTCGAGAAGGCCGATCCACTCCCCTGTCGCGCGCTGAATGCCGGTATTTCGCGCCGCAGAGAGCCCGCCGTTGGCCCGGCTGACCACAGTCGCTCCAAGCTTCTTCGCAGTAGCGGCGGTGTCGTCCTTCGATCCGTCGTCGACCACGATCACCTCAGCCGGCGAAAGAGTCTGCGCGAAGACGGACTCGAGACAGCGAGGCAGAAAATGAGCGGCGTTATAGGCCGGAATCACGACACTAATCTTCACGCCGAGCCCCTCGCCGAACCGCGGCATCTCGCACCGGCCCTCCGATCTCGAATGCGCTCAGACATTGCTGGGAGTCGGATTCGCCAGTTGCGTTCGCATCAGAACAGCGATGATCTTGTCCACTGGCGCCGCGATACGCCTCGGCAGCATGCCGGTGAGAACGACAAGCCGCGCGTGGTCTTCGGGCTCAAGAACGCGAAGCATGTAAAAAAGCACCAGCAGTGTTGCGAGCGCCGCCGTGCCCCCAATGATCACTCCCCAAACCGGGGCAAACGGCACGCTTGCGAAGTGCGCGACAGCCGACGCGATCACGCTGATCAATGTAATCTTTACCGTCTGCAGCCATGGCATCTTGATGTGGTACATACGGATGGCGATGACCCACATCATTCCCACCGCCGTCACTTGGGCAGCTCCGCTTCCCAGGCAGGCGCCCACGGCACCGTGTCCCCGCCTGATCAGCAGCCACGCGATGCTGAGGTCGACGATACCCGCAAGCACTGTCGCCCATATCACATACTTCTGGCGCTCACAGCTCTGCAAAAGGTTCTGTACAGGTCCAATGAACGCCTTGGGCATACACAACAACGGGGCCAGCGTAACAACCATCGCCGCGCCCGCGTACTGCTTGCCGTAGAAGACGAGCAGCACCGGAAAGGCGAGCGATGCCGCGATGAGATGCAATGGAATCGAGGACAGCGCAAGGTAGCGGAAACTCGCTGCCGTAATCGCCGGCAGGCGAGACTTGTCTCGACCGTATTGCGCGAAGATTGTTGCCCCTGTCGCAGACCCGAACACAGTTGAGCTAATCAGCAGCCGCTCCGCCATGCTGAATGCGACCGAGTAGAACGCAATCTGACGGATGTCCGTGTCGAGGTGCTTCAGCAGGATGAACTCTGAGCGGTCCCAGACGATCATCGACACAATCATCGTCGCGATACTCTGCCACGCAAACGTCATCATGCGTTGACGAAGGCCATACGGCTCAGTGTGCGCCTTTGGCCACCGGACGATCCGTGCCGTTGTCGGGATGAATCGAACGAGGCAGTCAACGAGCCGCGTGAGAAGTACCGACGCGCCGTAGCCAATAACACCCCAGTTGAAGATCGCCGTGGCGAAAATCGCCACAAAGAATACCAGGATGGAGATGACCGATGCCGGCAGGTTGTACTGCAACTCCTCCGTTGCGGCATTGGCCTGCGCAGGAATCGAATTGATCATTGCGGGCAGGATGCTGAGTACAATCAGCACCGATGCCAGCTTGTATCCGTTAGTCGCATCTCCCAGCACCCAGATAGTGAGGCCGGTCGTTGCCAGCACCGCCAGGCCCACCTGCAGCCAAAGTGTCTTGAAGTAGATGTAGCGCGCTGTCCCCTGGTCCGACATCCCCAGGAACTCCGCCATGTACTTTTGCGTCGTCGCCGGGATTCCGAGGCTGCCCAGGCTTGCCACAAACGACGCGATAACCGCCACATAGATGAGGTAGCCCATCTTCGACGGCCCGAGGGTCCGGGCAATCGCAACAGATGTGGAAAGCGTGACCACCGCACTGATGATGTTCTCGAGCCCGTACCAGCCGGTGTTTTTCGCGATAATCTTTGTGTTCGACATGTCTCTGCTTGCCGGCCTGGCGTGCCGTGAATCCTGGTCTCAGGGCGAAACCACAATCCCGGGGGTCATTTCATTGCTTCGGTCATTGCTTCGGAGCTTTCAGGCCGCTCCTGTACCCCACAAACGTCCGCAATTCCGCCTCAACGCTGAGCCCTCCAGGGAACAAACCCGGCCATTCTTCTTCGCCATTGATCCACCTCATCATAGCATCGGCGAATGAAAGAAAGACCTTACTATTGTGCGCACTAACGTGCCGTAAAGCTGTCATTGACAATGGCGTACATCGAACACGATCATGATCCTAAAGCGCACAGCGTTGCCCTTCGCATAGATGGCACGTGAGTTCGACACATTCAGGTTTTGATGCGCATATCGCTTCAATCGGCTGCGGACCCTCGCCTTCCGGCAAGCAGGGCAACAACATCACTCCTCTGTCAATCGCGTCTCAGTGCGATCTGTCCGCCGGCTGCCCCGGACGGAGACGTATAACGTGAAGCTCGTCTTCTGGCTTTCGCTCACTGGCATCCTCTATACCTACATCGGTTATCCGCTGATCCTGTGGGTGCTCGCGCGTGTTCGTGCCCGTCCTTGGACGCGGGCTCCCATTTCCCCCAGCGTCAGCATCGTCCTCGCCGTCCGAAACGGTATGCCGCTGCTTGAGCACAGAGTTCAACAGCTTCTCGCTTTGGACTACCCCAATTTAGAGGAGCTCATCATCGTGTCGGATGGCTCTACCGACGGAACGGCACAGTTTCTCGCGGGGCTGAAGCTCCCCAGGCTTCGCGCGGTCATCCTCACCGAGCACGGAGGCAAAGCAGCAGCGGTAAACGCGGGAATCGCGAAAGCTGCAGGAGAGCTGATCGTGTTCGTCGATCTGCGACCGGAAATCGCTCCAGGTGCCTTGCAACAATTAGTTACCAACTTTGCGGATCCGGCTATCGGATGCGTCGCGGGAGAGTACATCCTCGCGCACGATAACCAGACGGACGGTTCAGCGTCCGTAGGCCGTGCGTACTGGCTCTATGAGCAGTGGCTCAGAAACCGCGAGGCCGGCATCGATTCGATCGTAGGCGTTCCGGGATGCTTCTACGCTGTACGCCGGGCGCTTGCCACCCCGCAGCCTCCTGGAATCATCCTTGATGACATGTTCCAGCCGCTCGCTGTAGTCCGTCAGGGCTACCGGAGCGTCGTCGACCCGAAGGCGCTTGTTGTCGATCAATGGCCCAGGAAGATTGAAGGTGAATTCCGGCGGAAGGTGAGGACTCTCGCAGGCAACTTTCAACTTGTCGCGCTTGCGCCCTGGATTCTGTCAGGCCAGAATCGAATCCTTTTTCAGTTCTTCTCGCACAAGCTGATGCGCCTGATTGTGCCCTACCTGATGTTGTTGCTTCTCATCTCTTCGGCCGTACTTGCCAGGGCATCCGTGTTTTTTGCCGTATTGTCCGTGGTGCAGGCTGTGGTTTGGCTGCTTGCAATCGTCGGCGGCCGCTATAAGATTCCGCTCGTAAGCCGAATCGCCGGTCCCGCGAATGCGCTGTTTGTTCTGAACGCAGCGGCAGTCGTCGGCCTTTACAAGTTCCTCTTCACGCGTGGGCCTCTGTGGAAGATTTGGTCCACGGGAAGGTCGGCGGATGTCGCCTCTCCGGGCATCACTTAGCTGGCGCCACCGTCTTCCCGCAAGGAGTCTAATGCGCTGTGATTGTAGAGTTTCAACAATCAGGCTCGTGGTAGCCGAGCCGAAAAAGAACAGATCATAACGCCGATGAACAATCTGATCCTGAAGGTCAAACGAGCCGAAACCCCCTTTTATGCCAGGCTCAAGAACGTTGCGAAAGCTCTTCTCACGCTCCAATCCCCCATTCCAAGAGCTCTTGATCCAATCTTCAAATTCATCCAGAGCTGGCGCCAGACAAGGTACGAGATTTGCGAGCGGCTCAGTGTCGCATTTTTTCGCTATCCGGTTCTGCGGTCCATGTGCACGTCCGTCGGCAAGCGTCTACAGATGGAACAGATCCCCAGCATCTCTGGCGCGGTGAAGGTCTACATCGGCGATGATGTTTATCTCTCCGGCTCGCTCAACGTGGCTGGAGGCCGCATCTTTGATAATCCCGAGCTGAGAATCGGCAACAGAACATTCATCGGCTCCAAATGCATCTTTGCCGTGGCCCGGCTGATCGAGATCGGCGACGATGTCCTGATTGCCTCCGGATGTTCCCTGTCCGACTACTCCGGCCATCCGCTGGACCCAGACAATCGGGCCGCGGGCGTGCAGGTTGCCCCCGAAGACGTCCGTCCCGTACGCATCGGCAACAAGGCCTGGTTGGGGCGAGGAGCCATCGTTCTTCCCGGAGTGACTATCGGCGAGGGTGCGGTCGTCGGAGCCGCTGCAGTCGTCACCAAAGACGTTCCGCCCGGCCACATCTGCGTCGGTAACCCAGGAAGGCTGCTCTCGAGAACCGTCTATGACCCGCCGGCTCGAACAGCAAAGGCCGAGTAGGAGATCCTAGTCATCAGCCGCTCGCCGTGCTCGACGCGCCTTTCGATAAAGCCCGTTGTACGCATCCACCATCGCACTGAGTGTGAAGTTCAATTCGTACGCCGCTGCTGCGTTCTCAGAAAGCTGCTTGCGCCGCTCGTGGTTCGCCGCGAAATCCAGGATGGCTGCTGTCATAGCCTTGCCGTCTGTCACGGGAACAACCACCCCGCCATCGGCAAACCGCACAACTTCCGCCATTCCCCCGACATCGGTGACAATCGCCGGCAATCCAATCGAGAACGCCTGCAGTAAGGACATCGGCAGCCCTTCCGAGACCGAGGACATCACGAACGCATCAGCAGCAGAGAAGAACCGCGCAACCTCAAGCTGCTGCCCCCGGAAGGTCACGTGCGATTGAAGTCCAAGCTCCTCCGAGAGCTGCTCGAGCGAGGCCCTCTGCGTTCCGTCTCCGACAATCCACAACTGAATACCCGGGTTCTGCTTGACTGCATCGCGTACTGCTTCGAGAAGAAATGGCAGATTCTTCACCTGCTCCAGGCGTCCTACAAACAGCAACGTGAAACCCTTCTTCACAGGCCAACGATCCTCAGGCTCCGCCTGCACAGGAAGCGTCCCGTTATAGATGCGCACGATCTTCTTTCGAGGGGCGCTCCCCGCTTGCTCAACGTTGTTGACCGTCGCATCGCAGATGCCCACGATCCAGTCGCAGAATCGCGCCGCGAAGGCATACTTGCGCTCCATGATGCGGTTGAGTGGCGGGGCTACGAGACTGTGCCGCGTGGAAATTACGCTCACTGCGCCCGCAAGCCGTGCGGCCGGCGCAGCGTAGATCGTCGGAGTCGGGTTGTGCAGATGAACAACGTCCGGCCTGAACGATCGAAAGAGCCGCAGAAACCCAAGCGTAGAATCAATCAGCTTCCGCCCTACCTCGGCCTCTACGCGGAAGCCCTCCGCGCGCATCCGTTCACCCAACGCGCCCAACTTGGCAATCGCATACACCTGCGGATCGTGTCCCTGGTCGCGTTGCAGGCGGCACATCTGCGCAACCAGCGTCTCGGCGCCGCCCACCTCCATGCTGTCAACCACGTGGACGATCTTCATGCCTTGCGACCGCCCGTGCCTGCGCTCTCCACTGGAACCTTTCAGTGCGTCAGGTTAACGACACGCAACAGGATATACATCATCAGAATCAGCCCAACCGCCATCATTCCGGAGTACTTCAAGGTGCGGCCGAAAGGTAGTCTCTCGGAGATCATCCCCCGCTGGCGCGCCAATTCATAGATCGCCTCCGTAAAGCCAGCCAGAAGGAACAGCGTCAAAATGTACGCTCGCGACAAAAACCATGCTGTGACAAGAAATCCCGTGAACGCCAGCACGAGCAGGCGGGCGAACTTCGTAATCTCAGCCTCGTCCGGAACATTCAGGCTGGCCGCAACCAGCGGGTAGGACGTGTCCGACGACACAACCGTCTCCCGTTGAATTTCATTCTTTCGGTAGGCAACGCCCGTAGCGTCTCTCAAGCTCGGCAGCAGAAACAGGGACCAGAAGAAGAGTCCGCAAAATCCAAGCTCCGCTGCGCAGACAACAATCGTGTTGTGAGCGGTGTGGCCGAAGTAGTCGGGCATATCACCGAATCCGACACCGAACACAGGATGACTCTTGAGCAACTGCAACCCATCGCCCCATAGCTCCGTGCGATCCTCTCCCGCGCTGGTCGAGATGTCCCGGCCGCCGGTGAAGTTCGTGGTAGACGCGACCACGAACAGAGCGCCCGCCAACACAAGCGCAGGAACGGTACCTATCTTCCTGCGGGCCGCCAGGATAATCATGGCAAGCACGCCAAGAATGCCTCCTCGAGAGTGCGTCATATACAGTCCCCAAATCAGCACGCCTACGGGAACCAACACGAATAAGAAGTTTCGGAACGCTCTCTTGCGTTTCCAGAACAAGAACGTTAGGGGAAGAGTGCAGACAATAATCTGCGCAAAGTCGTTGGGATCGTCAATCTGCCCCTTGCCTCGAAGCCTGTAGAACCACTCTCCTTTGGCATTGTCCATACCGATAAAGTAGGTATCCGACATGTCTATGTTCTCTGCCGCTTTACCTTGCGGCAAACCCTGGTGCTGTTCGTATGCTCCTACGCCAATCACGAAGAAACAGACAAACAGCATCAGCAGAACGAGGATTCGCAACTTCCTCTTTGAGCGGCAGTGGATAAACACAAGGAAGTAGCCGAACGCATTCGGGATAAACAGCAGAAGGGCAGTCAATCCGCCACCTGCCCAGTGCTCCCCAATCAGAACCGACATGAAGGTTGCGAACGCCAAACCTATTAGCGCCGGGGTTTGCGCTGTCTTCAAAACATTGCTGCGCAGCAGAGCGGGAAGCGATACAACGATCAAAATGATCGCGAGAATCAACTGCACGCGAAATTGAGCCACCTGGCTGCCAAACATAACCTCTGGCGTGAGGTAGTAGATCAGAAAATAGAGAATGCTTAGAAAAAATCCCATCAGTCAGCGGTTTGGCTATCCCGTCCAAAACAGAATACAGTACGGTTCAAAAGCATCTCTCAGCCGTCGTCGAACTCAATGAATGGCTGATATTGTGATGCTTCCCTGGCCGCCCGCGTGAAATGTCAGCACGCCGGCATTGTCCGCAGTGCCGCGCTCCGGAGCGCCTGCCCCCGAAATTGTGTATGGCATGTTTGGCGCCAGATCCGCAATATACTGCGTCGTCGCTCCCGAAGCGGGATACGACATCGTTGTAAAATTCGCGGTCCGGTCACGCATGAACATCACAAGCGACGATCCGACCAGAGCTCCTTCGAAGTTCCTTCCGGCACTGGACGCCACCACCGACGTCCCCGTTGCTGAGAAGTTCGCCGGCCCCCACTGCAAGACGCTCAGAAACCTTGCCGATGCCGTGTTCCCGGCGTCAACCTTTATTCGCCCATAAATCTCCCAGTCATTTTTGGCATCTGCATCGTCAAAGGTCTTCTCCAACTCCGGCGCTTTGCCCGTAGGAGCCAAGGCCGTCCAATACACTTTTTGCCGCTTGGAACGTGTTAGCCACGAAGCCGTGTTACCGCTGAAACTGGGCGGCCCCGTTGTGATTAGATAGTTCGCCTTGTCCCATGCATTCGAGCCCGTCTCTCCCCGGTCGTAATAGACCACCTCGTTCGAGCGGCGGAGATATACCAGCGAACGCGACGCTGCCGTTACCCCTTTGAAGTGTCCGTACCCTCCCCATCCTCCGTTGTATGCATTGCGATCGTCGGCAATCGCAGCAACATAGCCGGGCAACTCCGAATGATGAAGTGTTGTCATGCCAGCCTCGTAGGAATGCCAGAACTGCCCTCCGTCCGTCGCTGCCTGGTTGAAGGAGCACCACGGGTTCGCCGTACACCACGTTTGACCTGGAAATTGGATCAGCATCACGGAATTCTTGTTCCACGCGACACTGAACTCGTCGTTGTAGTCATTGAATTCTGTCCGGCCTTTCGTGATGTACTCACCCTGGCTGTAAACATCGAACCCGCCGCAGAACTGATGCTCGTGATCGATCTGCGTGTTCGTGCAGTAATCCGAGAAGATCGTGTTCGCTCCCGTAGTCCAGTCATCGCGCACGACAATGTGCTGGTTCCCTGCGTCGTACCAGTCCGTCGGCAACGACGCTGCCGGATCGCTCGAATTCTTCAGGTCCTCCGCTGTAACCGCAATGAAGAGGTCCGGTGTCATGCGTGATCCATAGTCGTTACTCAGCTCGTTAACGATGCCGCAGTAAGAAGTACAGTTTCCGGCCTTCCCGCTGGCCATTCCGAAAGCCGAATTCATCAGCAGCCATTTCAACCCAGCGGTGCGATCCGTTCTGCCTACATAAGAGTCTGCGGCCATCATCGCCGCCTCCGCGCCATAGTTCGAAGGATAGGTATAGTAGGTCAGCGTGTCTCCATCAGTTATGAAGTTCCAATGCCCTTTGTCTGATGGAATCCCGCTCAGTCCAGTGAGCGAACTCATATCCGCCACATAGCGGAGGTCCCAGTAACTCGTCGTGTAAAGGCTCATCTGCGGCCCATAGCGTAGGGGATCATCGTAGCCCGCCGTGTGAATCGCGTTCAGCGCCCACATCAGCTTCTCGATCGAGCCGCCATAACTTGTCCCCTCGCTGGACTCACCGCCTCGCCCCTGGCCAAGGCAAGGTATCGGCTTGCTCCATAGCGTCTGACACATCGGCTGCGACGGAAGATTGTTGAACGCCGCGTTATAAGCCGGCTGCACAATGCTGGCATCTTCCATGTTCGCCCAGTCCTTGTACAGCATGCCCCCGCTCACATAGCTCCAGTACGCATGCAGCGATCCGGCCGTACCATCGGGGCACACCTGGTATCTGGTCGCATTGCACGTATTCGAAAGCGGCGGGTCGTCCGTCGGGTTGTCATTAAACGTCAGTGCCGCCGCGGTAAGAAGCAGGATCTTCCCATGCGTATAGTTATTCCCCATCCCGCGCATGATCGCCGCTGAGTTCTCGTCCGATTCGTCAAATTGCGCTGGCGAATTGTACTTCCCTACCACTGCCAACGCGCCGTTGTAGATATTGTTGATCTGCTCAAAGGCCAGTTTCGCCAGGTATTGGCGGGCCACATTCATGTCTGAGGGACTTAGATAGTCTCCTCCGAGTAAGTAATCAGCCGTAAACGCAAACGCCCTTGCGCTGTCAGCCCAGTGATTTCCCTTTCCCAGGTCGAGCGACCCGCTTATCACATATCCAATCATCGTCATGAACTCATCGCGTCCATAACATCCCCACTCATCCCGCTCTTTTTTTGTCGGTGCAATTTCCGACATCAGGGCAAACAGGAAAGCATCGTTCTCCTTATAGCTCTGCGACTGATCGGAACTGGGATGGCCCGATCCGCCTCTGCACGTCCAGCTCCAGATCTTCGCGTCGTTCTCAAGGGCATTGCTGGCCGTTGTCTTGATACTGTCGTAAACCGGATTCTTTGCAACCGCCTTCGCTCTAAGACGCGGCAGCATCTCGGCGGTAAGTCCTAACCGCGGATGTGTTGTTACTGGGTGCGGTGACTCGGTAAAATTCACCTCTGAAGAGGCTGACAGCGAATGGTCCGCGTTGCTCGTGGCCGTTAGCGTAAATTTGCCCGGCGCATCGCTGACAAGCGCGATCGTGCATGGCTCATCAATGGCGCACGAGTTGCCGCCGATAATCTTTCCTCCTGAAGCCGTCCAGCTGACTCTTCTGTCATTGATGCCCGTGACGATTGCGGTAACGGTCTGATAGGTGCCGCGAGGAGCGACTGCAACTCGTGGGTATACGAAAATCTTCTGCGCCACAGCAACTTGGCAGAAGACAAGAAAAAGCACGGACGTCAGCTTGGACATGACAACAGCATCTCTCTTCTGCGAATTCAAGTGGCGCGAAGTTTCGCGACTCTCCACTTCGCTCGTACTGCTTGCTACTCTCAAAGGACCAGCACACAAGTGCATCGCGGGCCGGGGTGCGATTTGCTCGTCATGCTATCACGCCCGCATTTGGGCCTTCGATAAACCCTTCACTCCAGGAACATGGGCGCAATGGCAAAGAATAAAGCGCCCGATCCTATGGAAGGTTCGGGCGCTTTTCTCAACTGCTTCCGAGAGATATGTCGCTTGCTCTCAGGCCCAGTCTCTAGTGACCGCTGGATGCGATCGTGATGCTTCCTGTCCCGCTGGCGTTGAACGTGAGGACGCCGGCGCTGTCCGTGGTTGCGCTGGAAGGTACCCCTGCTCCGGATATGGAGTAGGTCGTGTTCGGCGTAAGGTCGGATACGTACTGGGTTGTAGCCCCGGACGCAGGATAAGTTACGCCCGTAAAGCTTGCAGGCCAATCGTGCATGAACATCACCAGCGAAGGACCAACCAGAGCTCCCTCGAAGCTTGTGCCTGAGGTCGACCTAACTGACGTGGCTGCCGTCGCCGATGAACCCGCTGAGCCCCATTGCAGAACGCTCAGGAACCGCGCCGAGGGCACCTGGCCTGCGTCAACCATGATCCGGCCATAAATCTCCCAGTCGTAGCTCGCATCCTGATCGGTGTAAGTCGTGTCCAGCGCAGGTGCGCTTCCGCTGGGTTCGAGCTCTGTCCAGGACACCTTCTGGTTTCCTGAACGCGTCAGCCACGTTGCGGTATTTCCGCTAAAGCTGGGCTGCCCCGTTGTAACCAGATAATTTGCCTTCTCCCATGAATTGGACCCGGAATCTCCCCGGTCGTAGTAAATAACCACGTTCGAGCCCCGGAGATACACAAGAGACCTCGAAGCCCCCGTAATTCCATTCAGTTGTCCGAAGCCTCCCCAGCCCCCGTTGTATCCGTTTGTATAATTCGCAACCGTTGCAACATACCCTGGAAGCTCCGAATAGTACAACGTGTCGAGGCCGGCTTGATATCCATGCCATAGTTGACCGCCAAGCACAGTAGAGTCCGCGAAGTAACAATTGGCGTAAGTGCAACCTGTCTGGGTCGGATTATTCATAAGTACAGGCAGGTTCTGGTTTCGAGAGGTTGACACCTCGTTGACATAGTCATTGAACTCCATCCGGCCCTTGGTGATGTACTCACCCTGGCTGTAAAGGTCGAACCGGCCGCAGTATTGGTGTTCGTGGTCGATCTGCGTATTCGTGCAGTAGTAGGAAAAGATCGTGTTCGCTCCGGTAGTCCAGCCGCCATCGCGAACCACGATGTGCTGATTGCCGGCGTTATACCAGTCCGTAGGCAACGATGGCCGGGGATCGGCAGGGAGGTTGGTCTGCGGGTCTCCTGCGGGCAGCGACAGGAACAAATCGAGTGCAACTCCGGACGCATAGTCGTTGTTCATTTCATAGTCCAGACCGCAGTAGGATGTGCACCCTCCCGCCTGTCCGTTCCCCATTCCGAAAGCCGAATTCACGACCAGCCATTGCAGCGCAGATGTACGATCGGTCCTTCCCACATAGGAGTCCGCAGTCAGCATCGCCGACTCCGTTCCGTAGTTAGAGGGATACGTGTAGTAATACAGCGTATCGCCATCGGTAAGGGTGTTCCACATCGACTTCTGCCCCTGCGTACCGCTCAGGCCCGTCTCCAGACTCAGATCTGCCACGTAGCGCAAATCCCAGTAACTCATCGTGCCCATGCTCATCTGCGGCCCATACAGCAGAGGATCGTCGTATCCAGCCGTGTGAATTGCATTCAGCGCCATCCGCAGCTTCTCCATGGATGCGCCGTAGCTGGTTCCCTCACTGGACTCACCGCCGCGTCCATTGCCCAGGCAGGGTATCGGCGAGCTCCAGAGCGTATTGCACCCCGGCTGCGAGGGAAGATCATTGAAAGCCGTGTTATAGGCCTGCTGCACAACATTCGGGTCGTCCATGTCGGCCCAATCCTTGTACAACATGCCACCGGTCACGTAGCTCCAGTACGCATGCAGCGATCCCGCCGTGCCATCCGGACACACCTGGTATCGCGTTGCACTGCACGTATTCGTGAGCGGCGGATCCTCCGTCGTGTTGTCATTGAACGTTAGCGCTGCCGCCGCCAGGATCATAATGCGAGCATGCGTGTAGTTGTTCCCCATGGCGCGCATGAGGGCGGAAGAGTTCTCGTCACTCTCGTCGAACTGCGTCGGCGAATTGTAGTTGCCAATCGTGGCCAGGTCACCGTTGTAAATGTCGTTGATCTGCTCGTCAGCCAGCCGGGCGAGATACTGCCGGGCCACCGTGATGTCCGCCGCGCTCAGATATCCGCCGCCCATCAGATAATCGGTAAGGAACGACCACGCCACAGCGGAGTCCGCCCAGCGGTTGCCCTGTATAAGATTCAGTTCGCCCGAATTCACATAGGCGGCATTGGTGATGAATACATCACGCGCCGCGCAACCGAACTGATTCCGGACGGCCGGATCGGCATCAAGCACGGAAACCACCGCCATCCACCATGCGCCCCACTCCGTATAGTTCGCACTCTGATCTGTGCTCGGGCCGGCTCCTCCGGTGCAGGCACTTCCGTTCCAGGTCGAATACGTCCAACTGGATGAGTAAATGTTGTAGTACGTGGTTGCGATCTGCTTCAGGCTCGCGTACGGCACATTCGACGGTATCGCCTTCGCCCGCAGCGCCGGAAGCATATCCGACGTAATCATGAAGCGCGGATGATCCGTTCGCTGAACCGGCGATGCCGTCATCGTGATTGTCGAGCTAGCCACAACTGAGTGGTTTGCGTTGCTCGTCGCCGTCAGGTGATACGTGCCGGCTGTCGTCGCGTACAGCGCCACCGTGCACGGCTCATTCACCACGCACGGGTTGGTCCCCACAATCGTTCCACCGTCGGCCGTCCATGTCACCGTCTTGTCGTTCACGCCGGTCACGATTGCAGTCACCGTCTGATAGGACCCGCGCGGTGCGATCGGCGCCTGCGGATACACATACAGCTGTGCACTGCCAGGCGTGGCGACAGCACTGATCGTGATCGACTCCGGCGCTGTCGCAGTCTGCGTGGGAGATGAGCCGTCGGACACAGAAACGGTGAAGCTCGAGGTTCCCGTCGCCGTCGGCGTTCCCGAGATCACTCCTGCGCTCGAGATCGACAGCCCTGCCGGCAAACTGCCCGAAGCCAGCGTCCACGTGTACGTCGGACTTCCTCCGCTCGCATTCACCGTAGCCGAGTAGTTCGAGCCTGTCGTGCCATAGCTCAACGAAGTTGTCGTGACCGCGAGTTGCGGCGACGTCACCGCAATCGACTCCTGCACCGAAGCGCTCTGGGTTGGCGATGAGCTGTCCGTCACAGCAACCGTAAAGGTCGAACTCCCAGTCGCTGTCGGCGTTCCTGAGATCACGCCGCCGCTCGACAGGCTCAGACCCGCCGGCAGACTGCCCGACGAAATCGACCACGTGTAGCTCGGCGCTCCTCCCGTCGCGTTCAGGGTCGTGCTGTATGCACTTCCGCTCTGCGCTGCACCGAGGCTCGTCGATGTGATTGCCAACTTGGCCGCTGCTGCACCTACAGTGATGGACTCCTGCGCCGCTGCAATCTGCGTCGGCGACCCGCTGTCCTTCACCGCGAGCGAGAACTTCGATGTGCCGGTCGCCGTCGGCGTACCGGAAATCACACCACCACTCGACAGGGTCAGACCCGCAGGCAGGCTACCCGATGAAATCGACCACGTGTAGCTCGGTGTTCCTCCCGTCGCAGCCAGCGTCGCACTATACGAGCTTCCATTGGTTGCCGCGGCCAGGTTTGTCGTCGTGATCGTCAGCCCAGCCGCAGAAACCGTGATGGACTCCTGCTGCGTCGCCGTCCCAGATGCGCTGTCCTTCACCGCGACCGTGAACGTCGATGTTCCCAGCGCCGTCGACGTGCCCGAAATCACACCGCCGCTCGACAGAGTCAGACCCGCCGGCAGACTGCCCGACGAAATCGACCACGTATAGCCCGGCGTCCCTCCTGTCGCGCTCAGGGTCGCGCTGTAGGAGCTGCCATTCGTCGCACCGATCAGGCTCGTCGTCGTGACCGTCAGCCCAGGCGCGGAAACCTTGATCGACTCCTGCGCCGTCGCCGTCTGCGATCCGCTGTCCTTCACTGCGACCGTAAACGTCGATGTTCCCGTCGCCTTGGGCGTTCCCGAAATCACGCCGCCACTCGACAGACTCAGACCCGACGGCAGGCTTCCCGATGAAATCGACCACGTATAGCTCGGCGTCCCACCCGTCGCACTCAGCGTCGCACTATATGCCGTTCCATTCGTCGCAGCCGCCAGGCTCGTAGTCGTAATCGCCAAGCTCGCCGCAGAGACTGTAATCGACTCCTGTGCCAAAGCCGTATGCGACGCGCTGTCCTTCACCGCAACCGTAACTGTCGAAGTGCCCGTCGATGTCGGCGTACCCGAAATCACACCTCCGCTCGACAGAGTCAGACCAGCCGGTAGGCTTCCCGATGAAATCGACCAGGTGTAGCTCGGTGTTCCACCCGTTGCGCTCAGCGTCACACTATACGAATTGCCTTTCGTCGCAGCCGCCAGGCTCGTGGTCGTAATCGACAACCCAGCCGCGGAAACCGCAATCGACTCCTGCGCCGTCGCTGTGTGCGATGCACTGTCCTTCACCGCCACCGTAAACGTCGATGTGCCCGTCGTTGTCGGCGTGCCCGAAATCACACCTCCGCTCGACAGCGTCAGACCCGCCGGCAGGCTGCCCGACGAAATCGACCATGTGTAACTCGGTGTTCCACCGGTCGCACTCAGCGTCGCACTATATGCCGTTCCATTCGTCGCGGCCGCCAGGCTCGTCGTCGTAATCGACAAACTGGCCGGAGAGACTGTAATCGACTCCTGTGCCGATGCCGTACGCGCGGCGCTGTCCTTCACCGCCACCGTAAACGTCGATGTACCCGTCGTTGTCGGCGTGCCTGAGATCGCACCGTTGCTCGATATGCTGAGTCCCGCCGGGAGGCTGCCTGAGGAGATCGACCACGTGTAGCTCGGTGTTCCACCGCTGGCACTCAGCGTCGTGCTGTACGTCGCACCCACCTGTGCAGCTGGCATCGTTGTGGAGGTAACGCGCAAGGCCTGCGCGCTTGTCCCTGCACTAACCAAAAGCGAAAAGGCAATCGTCTTCGTCAGCATTTGCGAGTCCGTAACCGTGATGGAAAACGTGTAGGACCCGCTGGCTGTCGGTGTGCCCGATAGTACCCCGCCGGTGGAAAGGGTCAGCCCTGCTGGAAGCGTACCTGAGGAAACCGCCCATGTATAGGGAGAAGTGCCTCCGGTCGCAGTGAAAGTGTTCGTATAAGCAACCCCATCCTGCCCGTCCGGCAGGTTCGCCGTCGTAATCGCCAGTGAGCCTCCGCCGTCCGGCGCACTCGTCACCGTAAGCGGAACCTGGTTCGAAGACGACCCATCGTTATTCCGCACCTGCAACTGCGCAACGGCAGGCTGCGCCAGTGTGCTCCCACTGATCTTCGCGGCCAGCGTCGTTGAATTCACAACCGTCGTCGGAACCGCCGCGCCGTTCACCGTCAGTGCCGCCTGCGACTGAAAATTCGCGCCCTGCACTGTCACCGTAACGTTCGGCGTGCCTGCCATCACCACCTGTGGCGAAACCTGGTTGATCGTCGGGCTGACCATCGCCAACACGGTGACTCCGGACCCACAACCGGAGCACAAAAGGCTGACAACGAACCCGAACGCCGCAACCTTGGCTATGAACTTCTTTCCCATTTGAACCTCTGACATCGAAGCCCAGCGACCTCTCCGGAACAGCAAAACCGGAGTCGGCCGATGGGCAGTAACGCCAGTACAGCAACCGCCAGTGGGAGGAGGAAATGCACAGTCGCCATTTACGGCTACGACTTCTCCGGCAGTTACCTGGGGCTGTCGACTTTGGTGTGTCTTTCGATCTTCTGCACGACGGACAGGACGCTTCAAAAAATCAAAAACAACAAAATTCACTAATCGGTTCCTTTCACTGCAAACCGCTAGCGAGTCCGTTTCCGAACAACAGCTATCCCGCTTCGTGCATAGCGCACAAAGTTTGGTCGCACCTCTGGTAAGCCGGTTCCCTTTTGGATCGAGCTTCGGTCAGGATGCTGTTGCTGCTACTCGAGCCTGGAACTCCACTACGAGGCTCATACCGTTCGCTGCGTTTCGGATTTCGACGAACGAAACTCCGATTGGTGGGTGTGGAATTCTTTTGACAGGCATCTAAGTGTTGATTTTCCGCATCGCCTACAACTTCTGTTGCAGGGCGAGCGCCGCTCACCGTATATCCGCAGACTTTCGCAATGTCGCGCCGCAACCCTCACACACCGTCGCAGACATTGGTGAAGCGGAGGAAGCGAAGACGACCTCATCAACGTCCTGCCGACATAATTGATATTTAGGATCACTTAAGATGCCATACGTGACACAGAATGGTGTTTACGACCGGTGCGTATGCGGCCAAGCAGTGGCATGCGGCAGGAACTGCTAAAGAGACGAAAGCAAGGCAAATGGCTTTTGTAGGGTCCATCTGCTGCACGTCCGAATGGCGTGGCTGGGTCCTTTCGGGGGCGACCACAGCACGTTGCTTGCCAAGCGCATGAGCTTTGCTTGCACCAATTGCAGCAGCTCTTCTTTCACGTCTGCGGTATTGAAATCTGGCCACGTTGCTGCTCCTCATCGTCAGTACATCAACCTGGAACCGGGTTGCTCACTCCCACGAGAGCCACAGTGCTGTCCCACACCCGGCGCGCTGATTGCTCCTTTGCCGTTACGACCCGCTATCGACTCTTGTGGTGTCTTGCCCTATTACCAAAACGCTCTGCGATCCTCAAAAGGAGGATTCGCCACACTTGTTCCTTTCGCATCCGCCTACAACTTCTGTTGCAGAAATCAGTCCGCGCGCACACATGGCGTTTTGTCGCGCAGCCGACCCTCATCCTGCAAGCATTGGAGAAAACCAATAAAATAAAGAGGCGCGCCATTTAACGGGCTCGGGCGACGAGGGAAAATGTGTGGCATCGTCGGTGTCTTCGGGCACCAACCGGTCGGTCAGACCATCTACGACGCTTTATCCATGCTGCAGCACCGCGGTCAGGACGCTGCCGGAATCGCCACATCCTTTGAAGACCGCTTCTACCTCCACAAGGGCAACGGACTCATCACCGACGTCTTCGACGCCGGCAATATGGCCAAGCTGCTCGGCAACGCCGGCATCGGCCACGTTCGCTATCCGACAGCCGGCTGCGGCTCCGTCGCCGAAGCGCAGCCTTTCTACGTAAACTCCCCCTACGGCATCGTCTTCGCCCACAACGGCAATCTCACCAACGTTGCCGAAATCGTCGAAAGCATATTCGAGCGCGACCTCCGTCACCTCAACACCACGTCGGACTCCGAAGTCATGCTCAACGTCTTCGCGCATGCCCTCACCCAGCGCCGCGCCGCCAGGCCCACCCCCGAAGACATCTTCGCTGCCGTCGAAGAAGTTCACCGCCGCTGCAAGGGTGGCTATAGCGTCGTCGCCATGATCTCCGGCGTCGGCCTCCTCGGCTTCCGCGATCTCTACGGCATCCGTCCGCTCGTCTTCGGATCCCGCAGTAAGGAAGGGCTATTCCCCGGCCAATCCAGGGAATACATGATCGCCTCCGAAAGCGTCGCCCTCCAGGTTGCCGGCTTCAAACTCGAGCGCGACGTCCAGCCCGGCGAGTGCGTCTTCATCGACATGAATGGCCAGCTCCACACGCACCAGTCCGCCCTCGCGCACGACAAAGCACCCTGCCTCTTCGAGTATGTCTACCTAGCGCGCCCCGACTCGGTCCTCGATGGCGCCTCTGTCTACCAATGCCGCATCAATATGGGCATTAAGCTCGCCGAAAAAATCCGCCGCCAGTGGGCCAACATCCCTCTGGACGTCGTCGTCCCCATCCCTTCAACCAGCCGCACCGCCGCGCTCGAGATCGCCACCCGACTCAACCTTCCCTACCGCGAAGGCTTCGTGCGCAATCGTTATGTCGGCCGCACCTTCATCATGCCCGGCCAGGCGCAGCGCGAGTCCTCCATCCGCCGCAAGCTCAACCCCATCCCGCAGGAGTTCTCCGGCAAAAACGTCCTCCTCGTCGACGACTCAATCGTTCGCGGCACCACTATTAAAGAGATCGTCGCCATGTGCCGCGAGCTCGGCGCCAAAAACGTCTACGTCTGCTCCGCCGCTCCTCCGGTCATCTATCCCAACGTCTACGGCATCGACATGCCCGCACGCTCAGAGCTCATCGCCAGCGGCAAGACCCTCGAAGAGCTCGCGAAAAATATCGGCGCCGACGGCGTCATCTTCCAGGACCTCTGCGACCTCAAGAGCTCCATCACTGAGGTCTGCCCCGGCCTCACCCAGTTCGATACCTCCGTCTTCGACGGAACCTACGTCACCGGCGACGTCACCGCCGCCTACCTCGAAACCCTCGAGAAGCAACGCAACGACACCACCAGGCGCAACCAGGACGTCGACACCCACATCACCCGCAACCTCTCCGCCCACCTCTAGATCCCCAGCGCCAAAAAAGCGCCGAACCATCGAGACATGGACCAAAGAGAGCTCCCGAAGTCGTCGCCGCCGAACGATCCTCAGCTCCCCCGCGAGAACTGGGCAGGCAACTACACCTACAGCACGAACACCGTCCTTCAGCCCTCCACTCTGGCCGAGACCAGGGATGCCGTACGTTCCGTCAGCCACGTTCGCGCACTTGGCACCCGCCATTGTTTCAACGGCATCGCCGATTCGCCCGTCGCGCAGATCTCTACCCTGCGCCTGCGCTCCTTCAAACTGAACGCGGCTCAGAACACCGTCAGCGTCGGCGCCGGCATCAAGTACGGCGACCTCGCAGTCGAGCTCGACAAATCCGGTTTCGCGCTTCACAACCTCGCCAGCCTTCCTCACATATCCGTCGCCGGCTCTGTAGCCACCGCCACTCACGGTTCAGGTCTGCGTAACGGCAATCTCGCCACAGCCGTCACCGCTCTCGAGCTCGTTTCCGCCGACGGTTCCGTCCACACGCTCACCCGATCCAAAGACGGCGAGCGTTTCCTCGCAGCCGTCGTCAACCTCGGCGCGCTGGGAATCGTGACCAGTCTCACTCTGAACATCGAACCGCGCTACGAAATGACCCAGATCGTCTACCGCGACCTCGACTTCTCCCAGCTCGAACACAACCTCGAAGCCGTCATGAGCGCCGCCTACAGCGTTTCGCTGTTCACCGATTGGCAACATCATCGCGCCGGTGAGGTCTGGATCAAACGCCGCGTCGACCAGGGCGGCGAGGCAACTCCGCCCCGCGACTTCTTCGGCGCCACTCTGGCCCAGGAGAAGCTTCATCCTATCCTCGGACAGGACCCCGCCAGAACCACCGATCAGTTGAATACCATCGGCCCCTGGTACGACCGCCTTCCGCATTTCAAGATGGAGTTCACGCCCTCTGTGGGCCGCGAGATTCAAACCGAATTCTTCGTCCCCTTCGAGCGAGGCTATGAAGCCATCCTCGCCGTCGAAAGCCTTCGCGACCAGATCACACCGCATCTCTTCGTCACGGAGATCCGCGCCATCGCTGCCGACGACCTCTGGCTCAGCATGAACTACAAGCGCCGCTCTCTCGCCATCCATTTCACCTGGAAGCCCGATCCCGCCGCCGTCAGCAGAATCGTCCCGCAGATCGAGGCAACACTCGCACCCTTCCAACCCCGCCCCCACTGGGGCAAGCTCTTCACCCTCAACGCGGTGCAACTTGCTCCCGTCTATCCTCGCTGGAACGACTTCAAACAACTCGCGCAACAATTCGACCCTGAAGGCAAATTCCGCAATGCCTTCATGAAGGCTCACGTCTCGGGATGACAACACTCGAGGGCCCAGGTCCCAGCCTGAGACCCGGTTCCCCGTAATCATCACCTCAACCACGACTCCCTCACCTGCGACTGCCCCGCTGGCGCGGCGCCTCCCAGGCTTCTAGATGCCGTGCCCGCCCCATACCAATCGACATCGCGCGTCATGTACATCGCCGCCGCGATCGCCGCAAAGCTGGTGATTGCGCCCACCAGCAACGCATACGCCTCCACTCGCAGCAGCACGTAGATGAACGCATAAACCGCGGTGAAGACCGATAGCGCCCGCCATGCGAGTTGCCGGCTTCGGAACACCCACTCCGTGTTGCTCGCGAACAGCCCCACCGTCGATCCGCCTGCGATCAGGAAACTCCAATCGAACCCCAGATGCTCCGCCAGCGACAACAGCAGCAAATAAAAGATGGTTTGCGCCACGCCCACCATCGCGTACTGCGCCGGATGGACCCGCTTCCCCGTCTTCACTTCGAACAAAAAATACGTGAGGAAGACCAGCCCCAGGAACAGCGGGATATAGTGCAACGACCGACGTGTCGAACGATACGAGTCCACCAGCCGGATGCTCATCACAGTTTTAGGCTGCTCGGTGGAATTCTCTGCCGAGGCCGACAAAACGCCATGATTGTTCGCTCGCTCCACCGTCAATCCATAGACCAAAAGCCCGGAAATGCTCATGAATAGCGCAAGCAGCATAACGATAAAGAACTTCGCGCCCAGGGAGCGTGGAAAGAGCGAGGAAGGCTGAATTGGTGAAGCGAAGGTACCCATATTAATCGTTCTCCTTTACAGTTCAATGCAGTTACTTTGCAATACAAAGTTTCGAGACGTGATGCGGCCCGCTGCATCACGCCCAGGTTCTCTTACGCGCTAGCCGGCCTCAGCCTCCGCCGAAAAGACTCCTCATCCCCCTGCACTTCCACCGCGGCCGCATCCCGAACCACCTGCTCCAGAATCGTCAGATACTCCAGGTATCTTTTCCGCCCCGACGCCGTCACGCGCGCCGTCGTCTGCGCGCGTCCCTCCTCTGCCTCTTCCTTCGTCAGCCGGACCATCTTCTCTTCCTCCAGCACCTGCAGATGTCGCGCCAGATTGCCATCCGTCAATCCACAAAGCTGCTTCAACTCCACAAAGCTCAGCCCATCCGCGTGCGTCATCAGCGAGGTCAGCACACTTAGCCGCGCGCGTTCGTGAATCACGCGATCCAGCCCCTCATATGCAAACGGAGCCGCGGAACTAGAACTCTTTTTCTTCATCGCTCGAAGCCTTCCAGGAAAAATAATGAATCGCCGCCACCCCCGCCATGCCGATCGCATACGCCGCAGACATCGTCATCGGAGCCAGCGCGCGGCTATCTCCCAGCGCCAGGCACACATAGCCCGTCACCAGAAACCATGCCCCCACCAGTAACATCGCGCGTGGCAGGCTGCGGCGCGACGCGAACACACCCAAACCGAAGATAATCTGCCACAGCCCCGGCAGCATCCACACCAAATTCGCCTGTGTACGCAACAGCACAAACGGCAGCACCGCCCCGGCTACGGCAGCCGGAAGAAATTGCGCCACCGCCATCTGGATCATCTCGTCCGCCATCCCGGAATGAAAGCGGTTGGCCCGGGTCAGCATCTGCGTCGCAATCAACGCCGCACACACCACCGCCGTCGTGAGCCACAGCGCCACATAGCTCACCGGATGCGCTGCAGGTTGCGGAATCCACCATTGCTGGACCACACCCGCAACCACCGCCAGCAACGCCGTCGCCGAAAGCGTCAGCGGCCCGTATCCGCGGAACTCCGTCGTCCGGGCCACCTCTCGCCGGATGTTGCGAATGTCAACCAGTGCGCGATTCAGGTCGGTCATCGGTTCCCCATCACTTTGCAACACAAAGCATACACTTTGCACCGCAGAGTGTAAAGCAAAATCGGAACTGATGTTTCACTCAACAGCTCACGACCTTGGCAGGACATGTGTCCGCCTATACCTTGAGTGCAATCAGCGCCTCCAATGCAGTCAAGGTCAGGACTGGCTCCCAGGAGCCTCAGCGGTTGCTCTGAAAATCTCCCTTGGATGTTCGATGATCCTCGCGTAAACTCCTCCTGCCGTGAAAACTCTTTTTCGTACCCTGGGCAGAACTGCGCTGCCTTGCCTGCTCTTTGTGTGTTTAGTGGGTTGCTCTAGTGGCTCGGGCCCGTCATCGCCGGTGACGCCTACCCCCGCCATATCATCGGTCACGCCGAATTCCATTCAGGCCAACCAGGCTACCCCGTTCTCGGTCACCATTACTGGCTCCGGATTCATAAGCACGTCGCAGGTAGAAGTGAACGGCTCCGCTGTGAACTCAACGTACTTGAGCGCGACACAGTTGCAGGCGCAGATTCCCGCATCCCTGGCGGTCTCCGGCGCCCAACTCGTTATCACGGTCATGAACGGTTCTATATTCAGTGGATCAGGGTCTTCCAGCGATACCGTTACTGTCACTAATCCTGCGCCGGCGATTACTTCACTTAGCCCCTCGTCTGCTGTCATAAACGCAGGCTCTGTCACGGTCACGGTCACGGGATCCGGCTTCATTCCGACAACGACCCTGACCATGAGTGGAACGCCGCACGCGCTGAGTTATGTCAGTAGCACTCAATTGACAGTCGCGCTGACTTCGTCCGATCTGGCATCGACTGGTTCCTTGAGCTTTGTGGCCAGCAATCCCGCACCTGGAGGAGGAAGCTCGCCGGCAGCCGCGTTCTCCGTGGTGAATCCCACCCCTGCGATCTCCTCCATCAATCCTGGCAGCGCAACTGCCGGAGGAGGCGATCTCACGTTGGCTGTTCAGGGCAGTGGTTTTCTGCCCGCGTCATCTGTTTTGTGGAACACTACGCCGCTCGCCACCACCTTTGTTAGCGCGACGCAGTTAACCGCTGTTGTCCCGGCCGCCGCCATCGCGGCTAATGCGACAGCGCAGGTAACGGTGACAAGCCCATCGCCGGGCGGCGGCGCCTCGAGCGCTGCAGCTTTCACAGTGAATGCATCCGCTCCGGTATTAACAAGCATTTCGCCCCATACGGTGAAGCTGAATCAGGCCGCGACGATCACCATAACGGGGAGCGGCTTCACCCCGAATTCGATTGTGCAGTGGAACGGGACTAACGCCTCCACGACATTCGTGAATGCGACCACCCTTCAGGTCGCCCTGGCCGCCTCGGACTTGTCGGCTGTCGCGACGGGAAAGCTGAGTGTATTGACTCCAGCTCCGGGCGGCGGGACCAGCGGTACGCTGCCTCTTGTCGTTACCAGTCTTCCTATTCCCAGCATCAGCGCTATCTCGTTCGGAACGGACTCCACCAGCAGCGCATGCTCGCAAATAGAGTTCATTGCGACGGGCACGAACTTCTTCAGCGGCAATATGTCCTTTCAGGTGGCAGGGCTCACGATTCGCACCTCTGGTACGGGCACAACTCAGGTAGGACTGTTGCCCGCCGGCTTCTCAGCGCAGGCGTCGAACACAACCTTCACCGCGGTATCGACCTTCGGCGGCATCAGCTCTGAGCCGTTTACTCCCCCGGCTTCCACGCCGGCCGTACTGGCGATCTGCGCCGCCCCAAATGGGGCCACCATCTTTCCCGGAAGTTCATTCGCCGCGACCTTCACGCCATCTTCGTTGAATGTGACCAGCCCGGCGAGCTTAACCAGCCTGACGCTGCCGTCCGGAGTTACAGCGTCCAGTTCGTTGCCGCTCGGCCTCGCGACCACAGGCTCCCGGATGACCTTCCAGGCAAGCGCTTCGTTGCCGGCCGGATCGATATCGATCCCCTTCTCCGCGGGTGCCGGGACTCTGACGGCCACCGGAGTCATCTCATTCACAGCGTCCACGAGTACTCCTCCAAGCTTCTTCATTTCCAGTCCGCTGGTCCGGCAACTTGCAATACCGATTGGCGGAAGCGGAAAAATCTTGTTTCAATCACTCGGGAATGGCTTTCCCGCGGCTGATTACACGGTCGACCTGGCAGTAAGCGGTTTACCCGCGGGAACAACGGCCACCGTTACGCCCAGCACAATCATTCCGGGCGACTCCTTCACCGTGAACGTAACGGCAGCTTCGAACGCACCCGTCACACAGAACACAACGATTACGGTAACCGGTACGCCGAGTTCCACGGCGCCATCAGCAACCACAACTTTCTTGCTCGACGTCACTCAGGCGCCCGGCAACCTGCCGAATAACCGCAGTGACTTTGTCTCGACGGCGGCAACACCTTACGCCATGATTTACAACCGCGCGCAGGATCTGATCTACGTCAGCAATCCGAGTTGGAATCGCATCGACATCATCTCGAATGCCAATCGCAAGCTGCTCCAGAGTGTCCCGGTTCGCGGGCCAAGCGCGATCGACCTCTCTGCGGATGGAACGACATTGTGGATTGGAACCCAGTCCCAACAGATTTATGCGATGAACACCACATCGCTGGCGCTCACTTCCTACATGGCACCCGGTTTGACTGGTATCTATTCCAACCAAACCTCGCCATACAAGTGGCAGGACACCGGGCTATTCAGTTTGGCCGACAACACCCTGCTGCTCTATGTCACGCCTCAGCCTGGCTCGGGCATCAATTATGTGGCCGTTTGGAATCCTTCGACTGGCGTGATCACACCACTAACCTCGTCATCGGTTTACATACAATCCTTTTACTTCAACCTGCGCAGCGGAGACCACACAAAAGTCTACGGATCGTCCGTGAACAGCTCTA
>DASUHZ010000030.1:0-29263 GCA_036273275.1 Bryocella sp. | reverse complement strand
CGCGTGGAGAGGTCGTCGCGGTAGAAGCTGATGTCGAGAACGCCGACTTCTACGGGCTGGCGTTCGATGGTTTCGATGAGCTTGCCGACGCGTTGGGCGAGGGGAACGCCGCGGCGCTTGATGCCGACGAGGCCGACATTGGCGGCGCCGTTATTGCGCTCGACGATCTCATGGGCGAGACGAACGAGGGTGCGCTCGATCTCGGAGGAGGACATGAGGCGTCCCTTCTCGCGAAGTCGCGGCTGCGTGGCGTCGGAGCTGGTCGAAGCGGGGGTGGATGTTTCGCTCATGGCTGAGGATGATGATAGCAAGTCAGCGAGTCAGCAAGGCGGAGGGGCCGCAGGGTCAGCGTGCGGCGTCTCTTGTCTCGGCGCGGGAGCGGAGCAGAGCGGCGAAGGCGCCGCCGAGAGCGGAGAGGCCGAGATAAATGAGAAGAGCGATTGCGGACATCGCGAGGATCAGACCGAGGCGGTCTTCAGGAATCTTGAGCCAGTTGAGCAGGGAAGCCTGTGCCGGGCCACCCTGTTGCTGGATGGTGGTGCGAAGCTGCGTGAACATTGCGGCGAGCTGGCTGTCGATTTGAGCGGAGTTATGGAAGACGAAGCGAGCAAGGACGAGGCCGCAGGCGTTGATCACAGACATTCCAAACGCGATGGCGAGGCCGCAGAGCAGGCCAAGCCGCGCGCCGAAACCGGGGCGCAAACGCGGTGGACGAATCTTGGAGCTGTAGATGCCGAGAACGACCACAGGGGCGCCGATCGCCCAGAACCACGCGAGCAGAATGACCGGTGGAACCGCGAAGGAGAGCAGGTTGAGCGCCGCGGCCAGCGCGCCGGCAAGCACGGCATAGCGGATTGCCGCGGGCCAGGCGATGGCGTCGGGATGCCCGTTGCCGAGCAGGCCGGCGGCCAGTCCGGAGTCGACCACAGCGCGCTGCTTCTGTGCCTCCTGAAGCAGCTCTTCGGAGACTCTGATTTGCGGCGCTCCACAGTTGGAGCAGAAGAGAAGGCCGCCCTCGTGCTCCTCAGGGAGCGCGGCGTGACAGCGAGGGCATTCGTGTGGGGGCACAGTTTGAGGCTACGCGAGGCGTGCGTGGGCCGCAACGCGTGGCGACTCTATTCGCTGTCGGATTGATCGTGGTGGCCGGGAAGGTCGAGCGCGACAAGGCCAATCCTGGTGCCGCCATCCTTTGGCTCGACGCCAACGATGTGCTGATGCTCGGGAGAGCCGGCGCGGAGTTCGGCGTGGTCGCCGCTGTCTTCCGCTCTTACGTGGAACTCGTGCTTGCCTTCTTTGTCGCTGCATGTGAGACCTTGCGCGGTATGTGTCGGCTGGCCGACGGCTCGACTGCCCTGGCAGTCGAGTACTTCACCGTAGCGGGCCATGTCTTTGCGGTAGAAGGCCTCAACCTTGTCGGGAGAGTCGGAGGTCTGGAAGGAGGCGGCTTTGACGCCGAGATGGAAGTCGCCAAAACTGAGGTTGATGTCGGCGGCATCTTTGTCCTTGCCATCGTCGTCCTTGACCGGGACGGCACCGGGGTAGGTGGCGAGGCCGATGCCGGCGACGTTCGCGTCCTTATCGGTTTTCACGTGCACGGATCCGAATGGAGTGCTCACCTGAACGTTGTCTCCGTTGGCGTGTTTCTTGCTGGTGACCAAGCAGCCGGCGAGGAGCATGCAGGCGGCGGCGAGTAGGGTCAATCGAAGCGCGTTCATCGGGCGGACCTCAGCAGAGAGCGTTTGCCGGGCGACACACCGGCTCACCGGAAGGATACGCCGACAATGGCGGCAAGGTTCCCGATAGAGATGGTTCCCGATGAGTGACATTTCAGGTTAGTTATCTGAGAGGTGTGTGGTGCTGAGTCGCGTCTTTCGCGAGCGCGCGGGGTTACACTTCAAGCGCCACACCGGGGCTGCTGGGAGGATGGCTATGAGACGCAGATGGAACGCACAGGCTTGGAGGAGTTCCGCGATAGTGGCGTTGCTCGGCTTAGTTGCCGGGCCTGGGGTCGGCGCGCAGCAGCCGGCGGGTCAGGCCAACCCGCCGCAGGACAGCGGGCAATATGATCAGGCTCCGGCGGTCCCGGCAACGGATCCGCCGTCGCGGGTGGTGCGGCTGAGCGTGGCCCAGGGGACGGTGTCGGTCGAGCCGGCGAGTGTGGATCAGTTCAGCCCGGCGGAGGTGAATGCTCCGTTGACGACGGGCGACCGCGTGTGGAGTGGCGGAGATTCGCTGGCGGAGCTGCAGGCGGGATTGCTGGCCGCCCGGATGGGCGCGACTACGGATCTGACCGTGACTGCGATGACAGACACGCTGGCGCAGTTCGGTCTGGGACAGGGCAGCCTGCACCTGGTCTCGTACGCGCTCAACCCGGACGGAACGATTGAGCTGGACACACCGAACGTCGCGCTGACGGTACTGGCCGCGGGGGATGTGCGCGTGAATGTCGATCCGGTGGGCGAGTTCACGGACGTGAGGGTGCTCACCGGCGTGGTGCAAGTGGATGGCAATGGCCTGCAGCAGACACTGGGGGCCGGACAGGCGGCGCGGTTCTCGGGACTGAATGGCGTTTCTGTGCAGTGGCTGCAGGCGCGCAGTACGGATGCGCTGGATAATTTTTCGAAGCAGCGGGACCAGGCCTATGAGAGTGGAGAGTCGGCTGAGCAGAGCTACGTGAATATGGACACTGTCGGCGCCGCGGACTTGTATCAGTATGGAATCTGGCTTCCGCAGGCAGACTACGGCAACGTTTGGTTCCCGGCGGGTGTGCCCGAAGGCTGGCAACCGTACTGCTATGGACGATGGACGTGGGTTGCGCCGTGGGGATGGACGTGGATTGAGGCGGAGCCGTGGGGATTTGCGCCGTTCCACTACGGACGGTGGGCGGTCTTCGGCGGAAGGTGGGGATGGATTCCGGGACCGCCGGTCGTGCATCCCGTGTATGCACCGGCCCTTGTGGTGTTCGTGCATCCCGGGAACGGCGTCTCTGGCTGGTTCCCGCTGGGGCCGAAGGAGCCTTACGCGCCGTGGTATCACTCGAGCACGCTGTACCAGAACCGCGTGAACGTAAGCGGTCTGTACAACCGGGACGTGGACCAGGTGCGGACGGTGTACAACACGTCCAACCGGGAGGCGTTTGGGGATCCACTGGGAGGGCAGCGACAGTTTGTGAACCGCGCGGCGGGAACGGTGGAAGTGCCGCAAGATAGCCTGGCATCCGGCAAGCCGGTGCGCGGGGCGATGCTCCATCTGCCGGAGCAACAGATCGCGGGGGCGGCGGTGCTTCCACACCCGATGGTTTCGCCGGAGCGGACAATGGTTGCTCCAGCGACGGCACGGGCTTTGCCTCCGCGCCTGAACCGGCCGACGCTGACGACGCATGCGGATGCCGCGATTGGACAACAGCAACAGCAGCAGCGCGGGACGCAAACCGCGGGAACGCAGCCGCAGGGTCGGCCTGCCCCCGTGCAGCGGCGGGGCTTCCAGGTGCAGGGTGCGGAGCCGTTGCCGGATACGACGCAGCCGAATCAACAGGCCAATCACCCGGCGAACCAGCAGGGCGGAATGAACATTCAGGGAGCGGTGCGTCCGCCGAACCCGGCGCGGGGGACGCAGCGGCTTCCGCCGGCTCTTGCGCCTCCGCCACGCGGGCAGATCCCGGCTGGTAGCGAGCAGCTCTACAACCGTGCGGTGCCGCCGCCGACGCGCCCGAGCTTCGAGCAGCAGCGGCAGGCGATCCAAAGTACGGACCCGGGACGACCGCTCAGCCCGCAGCAACTGGACAACCTGCGGGATAATCGGCCGGTGGGGCAGCCGGAGACGCGCGAGGCTGCGCCGCATCCCTCGGCTGCACCGCCGCCGCGCAGCGAACCGCAGCGGAGCGAGCCGCAGCGGAGCGGCCCTCCAGAGCAGCCGCGCCAGGACAACCGCAAGCACTGAGGGCGATGAATAGGCTTTTGGCCCTGTGAACGGGCGTGATGCGGTGCGCCGCGGAAGCCTAGTACACTGGAAAAAGTGTCGGAAGAGTGATCTCCGCGATCTCCAGCGCAGCCGTGCCTGCGAATTTACCCCTTCCCGAGGACAGAATGACTGAACAGACAGCTACTCTTGAGGCTCGCAATCAGACCGAGCTCGATCAGCTTTCGATCAACACATTGCGTTTGCTGGCGGTAGACCAGGTGGAGGCTGCCCACGCGGGGCATCCGGGAGCGCCGCTGGGCTGCGCGCCGATCGCGTATCTGCTGTACCACAAGTTCATGAAATACAACCCGACGGAGCCGAAGTGGTCGGATCGGGACCGGTTTGTTCTGTCGAATGGACATGCGTCCGCGCTGCTGTATGGCGTGCTGCACCTGACGGGGTATGATCTGCCGCTGGACCAGTTGAAGCAGTTCCGCCAGTGGGGATCGCACACCCCGGGACATCCGGAGTACGGCGAGACGCCGGGCGTGGAAGTCACGACCGGACCGCTGGGGCAGGGCTTTGCGATGGCGGTGGGCCTCGCGATGGCCGAGAAACACATGGGCGGGGTCTACAACAACGATCAGTACAAGATCGTCGACCACTACACGTATGTGTTGTGCGGCGATGGCGATCTGATGGAAGGCATCTCGCACGAGGCTGCGTCGCTGGCGGGGACGCTGCAGCTCGGCAAGCTGATAGTGCTGTACGACGACAACCTGATCTCGCTGGACGGCCCGACAGACCTGAGCTACACCGAGGATGTTACGGAGCGCTTCCACGGATATGACTGGCACGTGCAGTTTGTCTCGGACGGCAACGACCTCGAAGAGCTGAACCGTGCGATCGAGGCAGCGAAGATGGAGCGGACGAAGCCGTCGCTGATTCGCGTGCGCACGATCATCGGGTATGGTGCGCCGCGCGCGGGCACGAAGGCTGTGCATGGCGAGGCGCTCGGGCCGGATGGGGCCAAAGCGACGAAGAAGTTCTTTGGTTTTCCTGAGGATAAGAACTTTGTCATCCCGGAGGACGCGCTGAAGAACTGGCGGCAGGCGATCGACAGGGGCAAGAAGGCGGTCGCCGACTGGCACGAGCGGTTTGACGCCTATAAGAAGGATTATCCGGAGCTGGCGGCGCAGTACAGCCGCACGACGGCGATGGAGCTGCCCAAGGATTGGGAGAAAGCCCTGCCGACCTTCACCACCGAGAAGAAGATCGCGACGCGCAATGCCGGCCAAGTGATCCTGAACAATCTCGGCAAGGTGCTGCCGGAGCTGTTCGGCGGCGCAGCTGATCTTACGAGCTCGACGAAGACGATCTTCAAGGACTCGAACAACTTTCATCTCGACCCGAAGGGAAGAAACGTGTTCTTCGGCGTGCGTGAGTTCGGCATGATGGCGGCGGTGAACGGGATTGCGGCGCACGGTGGTCTGCTGCCATTCGGGTCGACGTTCTTCACGTTTTCCGACTACTGCCGTTCCGCGCTGCGCATGGGTGCGCTGCAGAGCTCGCACTCCCTGTACATCTTCACGCATGATTCAGTGGGCCTGGGTGAGGATGGACCGACGCACCAGCCGATTGAGCAACTGATGTCGCTGCGCGCGATTCCGCAGCTCACAGATTTCCGGCCGGCAGACGCGAACGAGACTTCGGCGTGCTGGGGACTGATGGTAGAGCGCAAGTCGGCGAGCTTCATGGCCCTGACGCGTCAGGACATTGCGGTGCTCGACCTGAACAAGTACAAGGTGTTCGAGGGCTGCCGCAAGGGAGCGTACGTGCTCGAGCAGTTTGGCAAGGACCTGATCATCGTGGCGACGGGCTCGGAGGTTGAAGTTGCGCTGAAGGCCGCGAACGAGCTGAAGGGTTCAGGCATCAACGCGACCGTGATCTCGATGCCGAGCTGGAAGATCTTCGAGGAGCAGAGCGAGGACTACAAGGTGTCGCTCTTTCCGCACGGCGTGCCGAAGATCGCTATCGAGGCTGGCGCGACGCTAGGCTGGTACAAGTACATCGGCCGCGACGGCATTGCGATCGGCATCGACCGCTTCGGCGCGTCGGCCAAGGGAGATGTTGCGCTGGAGAAGCTCGGCATCTCGTCGGGGCACGTGGTCGAGGCGGCAAAGAAACTGGTCAAGAAGTAAGCGCAAGAAGATGGCAAATCGCACAGAGGACTGGGGCAAACCCAGTCCTCTTGCTTTTGCGGGAATAGCAGCATTTCAGCGGCTGGTGATGAGGACTGCGGTCGCGTCGTCGGTGTACTCGGAGCCCACGGAGAAGCGCTGAATCTCTTCGAAGAGGGCTTCAACGCAGGCTTCGGGCCGGATGAAGTGCTCGACGAGCCGCGCGGGGCCGTACTCCTCTTCGTCGCGGTTCATGGCTTCGGTAATGCCGTCCGAGTAAAGCAGCACTTTCGTGCCCGGTTTGAGATGAACGGTGTATTCGGGGTAGCTGGAGGGGGCCAGGCCGAGCGGGAGTCCGGTGTCGAGCGGAAGAAAATCGCAGCTGCCGTTGACGAGCAGCGGTCGCGGGTGCCCGGCGCTGGCGAAGGTGATCTCGCGCGAGTCAGGGTCGAGCACACCGTAGACCAGGGTGACGAACTTGTTCGCGGGCATGTCGGCGATCAGCATGTGGTTGAGCTGCTTGAGAGTTTCTTCGGGCGAGAGGTTCAGGCGTGCGAGCGTCCGCAGAGTGGCACGCGTTGCGGACATCAGCAGCGCAGCGGGCATGCCCTTTCCGCTCACGTCGGCGAGAACGATGCCGAGGCGGCCGGAGCTGAGTGGAATCCAGTCGAACCAGTCGCCGGCGACGACGCCGGCCGGCTTCCAGGCGCTGTCAAACCTGAACCCGGGAATAAGCGGCGATGACTTAGGGATGAGCGCCTGCTGAATCTCACGGGCCTCCTGGGCCTCGCGCTGCATGCGCTGGTGAAGGAGGCGTTGCTCGCTGAACAGGCGCGCGTTTTCAATGGCGACGGTGATGTGGCCGGTGAGCGCCTGAAGAATGTGGAGCTGGTCTCCGGTGAAACCGTTCAGTTCCGAGTGATCGACGGCGAAGACACCGATGACCTCGCCGCAAGAAACGAGTGGGATGTAGACAGCCGACATGGTCTCCGGCTCGCAGCGGAGATAGTAGGGGTCGAGGCGCACGTCCGGCGCATAGCGCATCGCACCAGTGGCGGCAACGTAGGCGGCCATACCACGCGTGCCCAGCTTCATGCGCGCGCCTTTGCGGTGGACGCTGCATCCGTGGACGCCGCTGAGGATGAGCTCGTCGGTACCGGGTTCACGCAGCCAGACGTTGACTTCGACGCTGCCGATCGTGGAGGCGAGATCGTTGACGACGCGGTCTAGCACGCGGTCGAGGTCGAGCGTGGAGGTGATGAGCTGGGCGGCGCGTTGCACGTTCATCAGCGCCTGAATGAACTCGCAGGAGCATTCAATCGAGGTGGGAAATGCGGGGCTTAGCGTCTCGAAGCTGGTTGCCATCGGCCCTCCTTTATCGGGGCGCGGGCTCGTGCCATTTTTCAGTTGAGAATTCGATGAGGCGGCGTCGCACCGCGATTCAGCGGTCGGATGACGACCGGACTGTTGCGGATCGTGGCAACATGGTGGAATGACGCAGGACGAAGCAAAGGCGCTTGTGGGAAGGCGCGCGGCGGAGCTGGTGCAAGATGGCATGCGCGTGGGATTGGGAACGGGTTCCACATCGGTGATGTTCATCAGGGCCTTGGGCGAGCGTGTGCGGCAAGGACTGAAGATCCGCTGCGTGGCGTCGAGTGATTCGAGCAGGGAGCTGGGCCGCTCACTCGGAATGGAAGTCGTCACGCTCGAGGAGCTGCCGGAGATTGATCTTTATGTCGATGGCGCGGACGAGGTCGCGGTCGCGCCGGGCGGAACGCTTTATCTCATCAAGGGCGGAGGCGCGGCGCTGCTGCGGGAAAAGATTGTCGCGAGTGCAGCGAAGAGATTCGTCTGTGTGGTGGACGAGTCGAAGATTGTGAAGAAGCTCGGTAGGTTTCCTCTGCCGGTTGAGATCATCAAGATGGCGCGGCCGTTAGTAGAACCACGGCTGGCGGCGCTTGGGCTGAATCCGAAGCTGCGGATGAAGAAGGACGGTTCCGGAGCGGTGTTGACGGATGAGAAGAATTGGATTCTCGACTGCGCGGCCCGCGTGATTGAAGACCCGGAGGAGACAGCGGCGGAGATACGGTCGATTGTCGGCGTGGTGGAGCACGGATTGTTTTTGGGAATGGCGGAGATGGCGCTGGTCGCGGGTGAAGGCGGCGTGCGCGAGATTACCGCGTAAGCGCAAAGGCGATCAGCGTTGGGCCGGCGTTTGCCGGGTCTGCTTCGGTGCACGAGATGAGCGTCTCTTCGAGCGCCCGCCAGCTTTGATCCATTTCGCAGCGGGCGACGTCTTCGGGTGCGGCGTTGGTGAAGCAGAGCTCGCAAACGGTGAGGTGGTCGTCTTCGTCTCGTACGGGCGGACCGAAGGTGCGGCACTGTACGGGCCGGGCCGCGTAGAGATCGCAGGTCCCGGTGACGGGATCGAGCACGGGGCATGGCTCGTCGTTGGCGAAGTCTTCGAAGGCTTGTTCGTGATGCGGTTCAGTGAACAGGATCCCGCTTTGCGGGTCGCCCGGGAAGCCCTCGGCGAGGAGACGATCGCGGGATGCGGAAGCACGCGTGCGGATGCGCTCGGCGAGGTCAGCGGGTGCGGCTGCGAGTGCCTCGCGTAATGCGGCGGCGTCCAGCGGGGTGATCGCGAAAACGCCGATGCAGCACTGGTGGCAACCGGGCCGGCAGGCCAGGTGCGCGCCGGAGCGCAGAGCCGCGGAGTCAAGCGCGGCGTCGATGATGGGAAAGAGTTCGTTCATCGGGTGAGAACAAGTGTATCGAGGCTGTAGAAGCCACGGCCGCCCGAGGAGCGGGCGCGCCATTTTGCGGCGATGTCGAATTGATTTTCGGAGAAGTGGACTGGGTCTGCATCGTGGATAGGCTGGTTCGCGTCCGATGAAGTATGAGCACTTCACTGCACATCGCACAGAAGGACAGGCGTTGGTTCATTACCGGCGCTTCGAGCGGCTTCGGCCGGCTGATGACTGAATATCTTGCCTCGATTGGAGCGAAGGTCGTTGCCACGGCGAGGAATGTAGAGAGCCTGCAGGAGATGATGCTTCGGCACCCTGGAGAAATCATTACGCTGCAGCTTGACGTCACCGACCAACACAGCATCGATCAGGCGGTGGCAGATGCGATTTCGCGCGTGGGACACATCGACGTGCTGGTGAATAACGCAGGCTACGGCGTTGCCGGCGCCGTCGAAGAGGTTACCGAGACGGAGTACATGCCGATGTTCGACACGAATTTGTTCGGCCTGATCAACCTGACGAAGGCGCTGCTGCCTCAGTTTCGCGAACGCAGGTCGGGAACGATCGTGAATTTCTCGTCGATCGGTGGACTGATCGGGGCGCCAGGCTGGGGCTATTACAACGCGACGAAGTTCGCGCTGGAGGGACTTTCGGAGGCTCTGGCTGCTGAGATGGGGCCGCTGGGCGTGAATGTCATGGTTGTCGAGCCAGGGCCGTTCCGGACGGATTTTCTTGGTCGCTCGGGCGTCGAGGCGAGGCAACATATCTCGGATTATGAGCCGACCGTTGGCAAGACGCGTGAGTACTTCCGCAGCCAGTCCGGCAAGCAGCCGGGTGATCCGCAACGCGCTGTGGAGGCCATTGTGACGGCGGTGAGTGACCGTAATCCACCAAAGCATCTGCTGCTGGGTAAGACGGCGTTAACGCGGTTCCGCAAGCGGCTTCAGGATTGGAACGCGGAGCTGGACCGCTGGCAGACGCTAACCGAAGGTGCGGATTTTCCGGATGCGTGATCGCAACCGGCGCCATTTTTCCCCTTGACCGTGTTTGGGATTACTCTCTAAGAGGCATATTCAACGCGAAGGAAACCGGTTCGTTGACCGGCGATGAGGAAGGATTTTATGCAACTTGGACTGATCGGACTCGGCAAGATGGGCGGCAACATGGCCGAGCGTCTCCGCAAGGCAGGGCACACAATTGTGGGGTTCGACTTCTCCGCGGATGCAGTCAAAAGACTTACCGATTCGGGCTCCAAGGGCGTGAGCTCGCTCGAGGATCTGGCCAAAAATCTGACTGAGTCGCCGCGCGCGATCTGGATCATGGTTCCCGCAGGCGATCCGGTCGACCAGACGATCGCGAAGCTGAAACCCCTGATGAAGAAGGGCGACATCTTTATTGATGGCGGCAACTCGAACTATAAGGACTCGCAGCGGCGTCACGATGAGCTGAAGAAGGAAGGCTTCGAGTTTGTGGATGTGGGTACGTCGGGCGGCATCTGGGGCATCAGCGAGGGCTACTCGATGATGATCGGCGGCGACGAGGATGTGGTGGAACACCTGCGGCCGATCTTCGAGGCGCTGGCGCCGGCTGAGAATTCTGGCTGGGGGCGTGTCGGGCCATCGGGGGCGGGGCATTTCGTCAAGATGGTGCACAACGGGATCGAGTACGGCATCATGCAGGCGTATGCCGAGGGCTTCTCGATCATGCGCGCGAAGCAGCCGCTGCATCTGGACCTGGTGCAGATTTCCGAGATCTGGCGATACGGCTCTGTAGTGCGTTCGTGGCTGCTGGATCTTACGGCGGATGCTCTGAAGAAGAACCCGACGCTTGAGGGCCTCGAGGCCTACGTTCCGGATTCCGGAGAGGGGCGTTGGACAGTGTTCGAGGCGATCGATCTGAATGTGTCGGCACCCGTGATCACGGATGCGCTGATTCGGCGCCTGCGCTCGCGTGAAGAGAACAACTTCACCGACCGCATGCTTTCGGTGATGCGCAATGAGTTTGGCGGCCATGCGGTCAAGAAGGTTCCCGCGGGCGAGAAGTAGAATTGGCCGCCGGTGCGGCACGGAGAAAGAGAGGGCATTATGGCCACGATGGTTGAGGATGTGGGGCAGTCGCTCAATGAGCGCGAGGTGCTCGACGGTGGGCTGAAGGGCGAGCGAATTCCTGAGCCGTGCATCGTCGTGATCTTTGGAGCATCGGGCGATTTGACCAAGCGCAAACTGCTGCCGGCGTTGTTTCATCTGCAGCAGCAGCATCTGCTGCCGAAGGAGTTCGTCGTGGTCGGCGTTGCACGGCGCGATCTCTCGTCGACGTTCGCGGGCGACATGCAGGACGGCATTCTGAAGGGTGGCGGCGTGGACCGCGGCGACTCTGCGCTGAAGCCGTTCATCGATCGGGTGAAGTACTTCGCGACCGACTTCGATAACGACGAGGGATTTGAGAAGCTGAAGGCATTTTTGGCCGATCTTGATCAGAAATACGGGACGAAGGGCAACCGGCTGTTTTATCTCGCCGTGGCGCCCGAATACTTCGCGGATATCGCGCAGCGGCTCGCAAAGCACAACATGACGCAATCCACCGAGAAGGGACAGTGGATCAATGTCATCATCGAGAAACCATTCGGTACGGACCTCGAAAGCGCACGCAAGCTGAATGACGAACTGAACAAGGTGCTTGGCGAGCATCAGATCTTCCGCATCGATCACTACCTTGGCAAAGAGACCGTGCAGAACATCCTGGTCTTCCGGTTCGGCAACGGTATCTTTGAGCCGGTATGGAACCGGAACTTCATCGACTACGTCGAAATCACGGCCGCGGAATCGATTGGCATCGAAGGCCGCGGGCCGTTTTATGAGAAGGCTGGCGCGCTGCGCGATGTGCTGCAAAATCATGTCATGGAAGTCCTCAGCTTCGTTGCGATGGAACCGCCGGACAGCTTTGAGTCGCAGGCGGTCCGGACCGAGAAGCTGAAGGTGTGGAGCGCGATCGACCCGATTCCGGCAGAGGACACGGTGCGCGGACAATACGGTCCGGGGACCATCGATGGTAAGGCGGTCATTGGTTATCGGCAGGAGGACCGCGTCGATCCACAGTCCACCACCGAGACGTTCGCCGCGTTGAAGCTGAGTATTGAAAACTGGCGCTGGGCCGGTGTGCCGTTCTACATTCGCGCCGGCAAACGGCTGAACAAGCGCGTTACAGAAGTTACCGTCGTCTTCAAGCAGGCGCCGCTTCACCTCTTCAAGACCAATAACACTGACACTCGCGTGTGCCCCAATGTGCTGAAGATTCGCATTCAGCCAGATGAGGGAATCGCACTCACGTTCGGTGCGAAGGTGCCCGGGCCGACGACGAACGTCAAGCCGGTAGAGATGAACTTCAGCTATGCCGAAGCCTTCGGCAAGAGCTCTGCAAACGGCTATGAGCGTTTGCTGCTCGACGCGATGCTCTGCGACGGAACACTGTTTGCACACCGCGATGGCGTCGAGGCGACCTGGGCGCTGATGACTCCCATCCTTGAAGCGTGGAAGGCGAAACAGCCGAAAGACTTTCCGAACTACGCTGCGGGCAGTTGGGGACCGAAGTGTGCCGACGAATTGCTGGCGCGTGACGGAAAGACCTGGCACGCAAAGTAAGTCATCAACAAGTCATCTGAGAATTGGGAGAGACATGCCTCGTCCTGTAACTGTTACGTACCAGGTGTGGCCGTCGGGCGCCGCGATGGCGCTCGCCTCGGCGCAACTGTTTGCGACCAAGGTTGAGCAGGCGGTTGCTTCGCGTGGCATCGCGCGAATCGCGATCTCGGGCGGCTCAACGCCGCAGGCGACTTTCAGGCTTCTGGCTGATCCAGCTCAACCGTTCTTAGCGACTGTGCCGTGGGATAAGCTGCAGCTCTTCTGGGTGGATGAACGCTGCGTTCCACCGGATCACCCGGAATCGAACTACGGCGTATGCCGCGATCTGCTGCTGACGAAGGTGCCGATCCGTGATGCCAACGTCTTCCGTATGGAGGGCGAGTTGGACCCGGAGGAGGCTGCCTCGCGTTACGAGAGCACGCTGCGCAACGTGATGCGGCTTGAGGGTGCCGAGTCACCCGCGTTTGATTTGGTTGTGCTCGGGATGGGACCGGATGGGCACACCGCCTCGCTCTTCCCGCATACCGAAGCGCTCAACGAGATGGGCCGGCTGGTAGTCGCCAATCACGTGCCGCAGAAAGATACGTGGAGAATCACTCTGACATGGCCCGTCATCGACCAGGCGGCTGAGGTTGCGTTCCAGGTGGAGGGTTCGGGAAAGACCGATATTCTCGCCGAGGTTCTTACTGGACCCCGCGACCCGGAGAGGCTGCCGTCTCAACTGATTCGTCCATCGAATGGTAAGCTTCTCTTTCTGCTGGACCAGGATGCAGCAGCGAAGCTGCCGCCGGCCGCCGAAGTTGCCGAGTCCAAGGGCTATCGCGTCGGCACGCTGGAGATTTAGCAGTGCGGGAGAGTTGAGGGCGCATGATTCTGGCTGGGGATGTCGGTGGGACCAAGGTTCATCTGGCGCTGTACAACTTTGTCGCCGGCAAGCTGTCGCCAGTTCGTGATGAGAAGTTTCCAGCAGCCGAGTTCGCGTGCCTCGACGATGTGGTCAAGACATTTCTCTCGCCCGAGAACAGCGGCCAGCCGGATGTGCGCGACCAGATCATTGCATCCTGTTTCGGTTGTCCAGGGCCAGTACGCGACGGACGGTTGAAGCTCACGAACCTGCCCTGGACGCTTGATGCTCGCGACCTGCAGCGATCGCTCGGGATCCAGCACATCTTCCTTATCAATGATCTGGAAGCCAACGGATACGGCATCACTGAAGTTGCACACGACAAGATCTTCACACTGCATGCAGGCGACGCGAGTTCCGTGGGACACCGCGGATTGATTGCGGCGGGCACAGGATTGGGCGAATGCCTCCTGATCTGGGATCCGATCCTGCGCCGCCACCTGCCCATTCCTTCAGAGGGTGGTCACGGCGACTTTGCCGCCCGAAATGAAATCGAGATCGCGCTGCTGAACTATCTGCGGCGAAAACTGAACGGCCGGGTCAGTACGGAGCGGGTGGTGTCCGGACTCGGGATCCAGAATGTTTACGAGTTTCTGCGCGATGATCAGAAGATGGAGGAGCCTACATGGCTGCGCGAACGCATGAGCAGTGAGGATCCCAACGCAGTGATCGGCGCCTGTGCGGACGACGGTTCAAGCGATATCTGCATCCGCACGATCGAACTCCTTGCAGCGGCGTATGGGGCTGAGGCGGGGAACCTCGCGCTGAAGTTGCTGGCGCTAGGCGGCATCTATCTTGGTGGTGGAATCGCGCCGAAGATCCTCAAAGTTCTCTCAAACGGCGGGTTCATGCAGGCTTTTCTGGATAAAGGCAGGATGTCGCCGCTGCTCGAGACAATTCCGGTTCGCGTGATTCTCGATGACACGTGCGCGCTGTTGGGTGCAGCCGCCTACGCGGAGGCGCGTGCGTCGGAACTCTCCGGCCACTCGGAACGTCAGGCTTCGGTGCACGGCGCCTGAAATAGCAAGGATCGCGCTGAGAACAACGGATCGCTTTCGTCTTCGCGGGCGCTAGAATCTATGCATGTCCACAGTACCTCTGACGGCCTCCGCGGAGTCGCAGGCCCGCGAAGAGCAAGCCTCAGACCGTCTGCGGATTGCTACAGCTGTGTCTGTCTGCGTGGCGTTAGGCGTGGCCGGGCTGTTTGCAATTAGCTCGAGCTGCAGCGCGCTGTGGACGATGTGGATGGCCGATCCTTTGAAGTCGATCGGCGCGCTCATTCCGATCGCCAGCTTCATTCTGATCTTGCGCGTGTGGCGGTCCATGGGGTGGACACTGCAAGGAACCTGGTGGGGTCTTGCCGTTCTCGCCGCGACGATCGCAGTCATGCACGTGCGAGACCAGGCGGTGATTGAGCTGGTGCTCTCACCCGCGTGGACCATCGTTCTTCCGCCGCTTTCGGTTGTGGCAGTTGCCTATACTGCGGGCTTCGTGCTTTTGTTCGGAGGCGTGAGGTTGCTGCGCGCTGCGTGGTTTCCGGTAGCGCTAATGTGGTTCGTCAATCCGGTGCCGCACTTCTTCAATCGTTACATTGATCTGCCCCTGCAGTACGCCTCGGCAATGGTCGCGCGCAGCTTCGCGCATGCGCTCGGGCAGGCGCTTAGTCCAGGTCAGCTCAGCCTGATGTTCACGCCGAAGTTCGGTATGTTTATCGCGCCCGGTTGCAACGGCATTCGCGGCGCCGTCACGATGGGATTCATTGCGCTGATCGCGGGATATTTGTATCGCCTCCGCGTGCGGCAATGGGCCCTGCTTACCTTGGCAGCAGTCCTCCTCGGCTATGTGTTCAACTTCGTCCGTCTTTGCGGGCTTGTTTTCTACTACGTGATCGCACTGCGGGTTCCCTGGTTGCAAAACCACGCCGCCATGGGCGATTACATCCTGGGAGCGTGCCTGTTTTTCGGTGCGACGCTGCTTCTGTTCGCCGCTCTGCTTCGCTGGAGTCCCAATCGTGATCTTCGGCTGCCGCCTCTCGCCGGCCCGAATCAGCTAGTCGTGCGGAGATCTTGCGGGAAATTGCCCGTCTGGCGTTGTGCCGCCTTCCTGCTGCTGATCGCAGCGGGCAGCGTTAGCTACGCGCGAGCCATGCTGCGGCCGGCAGGTTCATCCACCGCGCTCGGACGCGAGACGGGCGTGTTTCCCCGGCAAGTCGGCGCGTACCGGATCGAGCGCGAGTGGAACGAATCCCTCATGACGGGCTTGGTTGTCTATCATTGGGCGGAATACACGCAAGCCAGCGGGGGTCCAGCAGTGGCAATCGGCGTGTCACCGACACTCGGAGCGCATGACACGCTCATCTGTCATGTCGCGCGTGGAGAAGATTGGGTATGGCATGGCCCGCTGAATCTCTCAACTCAAAACGGGACCGTGTCGGTCAGCGCGTCACTGTTCAACACCGGCGCAACGCAATATCTTGAGGCGGCGACAGTCTGCACCGGCACTGGCTGCAACCAATCGTCAACGGAGCGAACTCACTTCGGGTTGATCTACAGCCGCCCAGCCACGCATGATCTGCTGACGCAAAATCCTTCGCGACCAATTCCCATTCTGTTGCGCGCCGAAACACCAGACGCGACCCTCAGCACAGTGCAGGCTCGTGAGGAACTGACCCAGAGCCTCTCACAATTTCTCTCGGGAGCCGATCTTGCTGGGTTTACAAGCCAGTATCGACAACACTGAGATGCATTACCCACGCTGGAACACGGGCCGGATGCGATTTGCGATCCTCAGCATCCTGAGTGCAGCGATGCTCGGCATTGCGGGCTGCGGGTCTACTGTAACCAACACGGGAGGCACTGGCGGTTCCGGCGGATCGAGCGAGCCGAACAGTTGTAAGACCACAAACGTGACGAGCCCGGCACAGCCGGCTCCGACGAAGAATTACAGCTTGTCTGGCTTCACCGGGGCTGTTCGTGCCGGAAGTTTGCCGATTGCAGGTGCAAGCGTGCAGGTCTATGCAGCGGGAACAGCAGGCAACGGGTCTGCCCCGACGGTGCTGCTGAACGCTTCAATCACAACGGACTCCACCGGGGCATTCACAACCGGCAACCTCACATGTCCTTTCAGCAACTCTGTCGTATATCTCATTGCGCGCGGGGGCTCCGTATCCGGTTCCGGTGCTTCCAACAGCGCCATAGCGATGGCGTTGGTGTTGGGGAGCTGCTCCGCGGTTGAGAGCGGCGCAGGTGTGATCATCGATGAAGCCACTACCGTCGCGAGCGCCTGGGCCCTCGCTCCGTTCATCGGCAACGGGGGACAAATCGGAGCAACGGCGACCAACAGCAGTGGGATCGGCCTCGGCGCCGCGACGGCGTTGAATCTCGTGAACCCCGCAACAGGCAAGACTCCGGGTATTTCTTTTCCGGCATCTGGCACCGCTCCCACAGCCAAAATCAACACACTGGCGAACGTGCTGAATGGCTGCGTGGTTACGAGTAGCTCCTCGAGCACAGCGTGCACGCAGCTCTTTGCGTCGTCCTCCGCAAATGGTGCAGCTCCAACCAACACTCTTGATGCAGCGATGAACATCGCCAGGTCCCCTGGTGCAAATGTGACATCGATCTACGGATTGGCGGGCGGATCGGCTCCCTACTTGCCCTCTCTGAGTGCGCCACCGAGCGACTGGACGCTCTTCGCAACCTACAGCGGCGGAGGGATGGACGGTCCATCTTCACTTTCGATCGATTCGCGGGGCACTGTCTGGGTTGCGAATTACTTTGGAATCGCAAGCCTGTTCTCAAACGCGGGCGCTCCCGTATTCCCACAGGGCATAACAGGCAACGGCTTGCAGAACAGCTATGGCGGTGCCGTGGATGTGAACGACATAGCGTGGATCGCAAACGAGCAAAGTTCAAATAGCGTGAACAGTGGTCTCGGTTCTGTCACTCTACTGGACAGCACCGGCGGCGCGGCTGCGCAGTACTCAAGCGGCGGCCTGAACTTCCCGATTGCCGTGGCGTTCGATACGAGCGGAGTTGTCTGGGTGGTCGATTACGGCAACTCGCATATCTCGCTGTTGAGCAGCAACGGGTCGGCCCTGTCCGGCGCAACAGGCTATACATCCGCAAATCTTGAATTTCCTTCGGCGATTGCCACCGACTCAAAGTGCAATGCTTACGTGGCAAACCAATCCAGCAACACGATCACACGCGTGATCGCGGATGGATCTGCGTTCACGGACTTCGTTGTAGGACAGGGGCCGGCCAGCGTGGCCGTCGACAGCGCGGACAATGTCTGGTCGGCGAACTTCTATGCGAACAGCGTCGGCCTGGTCTCTTCGGCAGGAACCATTCTCTCCGGTACCGGATACACCGGAGGGGGCGTCAATGCGCCACGCGCAATCGCCGTTGATGGCAACGGCAATGCATGGGTGGCGAGCGAGCGCGGCTCTACCCTCGCGGAGTTTGCCGCTGCGTCGAGCGCGAACCCCGGTCAACTTCTCTCGCCCAGCGCGGGATGGGGCGCGGACGCGAAACTCCTCGAGCCTTACTCTCTCGCGATCGATGCAGCGGGGAACATCTGGGTATCGAATTACGCCAGCAACACTTTGACGGAGTTCATCGGTCTGGCCGCGCCCGTCAAGACTCCACTGCTTGGTCCAGTGCGCGTACCGTGAATCGGGTTACATCAGCCGAAATCGTTCGCGCATGAGCCGCTGGAATCGCGGACGCCAGATGAGATCATAGGCGAGTTCCTTGCCGGGGAACATCGCGAGCGCAGCCGTGCGCGCATCAGCAATCATTTGCGAAGCGTCCTCGATCGTCAGCGTTCCATCCTGCGCAATCACCTGCATCACCATGTTCATCATCATCTGCATCCGGCGGATCAATCTTGCCTCGTCGGTCGCAGGGTGCTGGGTGAGTTGGGGCCGAAGAACATCTTGCGCGGGTATATCGGTGCTGGACTGCGAATCAATCGATTTGCTCAATGCGAACTCCTTGCTGCCACTGCGGGCCTAAGGATTGGACGCTGCCGAGAGTGCCGAGATGCCGCCGTCTGGTGAGATCAGGAAGGTTTCGGCGCCTTCGCGATCGGTGCGCCAGGTTGGCACATGTGCCTGCTCAAGTTTATTCAGCACCTCCCATCGCGGGTGGCCAAAGGTGTTGTGAGTGCCCACGCTGATTACCGCCACACGCGGCGCGACGGCTGCGAGAAAGGCATCCGCTGTCGAAGTTTTGCTGCCGTGATGGCCGACTTTGAGCAGAGTAGATGGCGCAACGCGATGATTCAGCACCATATCTGCCTCGCTGCTCCACTCTGCATCACCTTCCAACAACACGCTGCCTTTGTCATATGCCAGGCGCATCACGAGGGAATCATCATTCTTGGGTCCGCCCGGATTGCTGTAGCCCAATTCAGGAGAGAGAACATCCGCATGCACGCCGCTCCAGTTGAAGCTGTCGCCGGCGTGAAAACTGTGTACCGTGATGCCCAGTGTCTTTGCCTCTGCGAGCAAAGAGCGCATTGCCGGTGCTTGACGTGGTTCGATGCTGATCCAGAGCTCTCGCGGATGCAAGTCGCGCAGCACCGCGGGCATGCCGCCCATGTGATCGCTGTGTGCATGTGTGAGCATCACTGCGTCAAGATGGCGGATATGCCGCGACCACAGGTAAGGCGCAACGACCTCTTCGCCGACATCCCAGCGCGAGTTCGAAGCCGTCGGCCCCACCGGGCCGCCTGCATCAACGAGAAGAGTTCCTCCTTTCGGTGAGATCACGAGCAGCGAGTCACCCTGGCCCACATCAATTGCTGTGACCTCCAGCACACCTGGATGAATTCGCGGCGGCGTAGGCCAAAGCGCGACAACCGGAGCGGCGACCATCGCCATGCATGCGACGACAAGCCACACGCGCGACCGCAACCGAAGAGCGATGCAAGCCAGCACAATCGCCGTGCAGGCCGCGAGGACGAGTTCAGGAGATGGAGCGGGAACGCGCAGATCGGCGACACTCACGTGCCCGATTCGATCAACCGTCCCGCGAATCAGGTGAATCAACGCAGCGGTGCAGGCCGCCGGAACACGTGCAATAGCGAGGCTGATGAGCGACGTGCAAAACGTAAGTATCGTCAGAGCCAGCAAAACAGCGATGAGCGGGACAAGCAGCAGGTTTGTTGGAAGGGCAAGCAGCGTTGCGCGGTGGAAGTAGGTCGCCATTGGCAGAACCATGCAGATTTCAACGGCGACGCCGAACAGAACGGCGGCGGCCGCGCTTGCTAATCCACGGCCGAGCCAAAGTGGAAGATGCCGCAGGCGCGGATGAAGCAAGGTGGAGCAGAGCTGCCCGAACATTCGTAGCCGAACTCGTAATTGCGCAATACGGGGGTAAATGTTGGCGTCCAGCGCGATCGTGTCCAGATTGCGTAGCCCACGTGAATGTGGATGGAAGCTGCGTGCCTCGACAGGCCGTGCGAGCCCCGCCGCCGCGAGGATGACTAACGTTGTCATCTGGAAGCTGGGCTCAAATAGCGTGCGCGGATCAATGGCGAGAATGGCGACCGCGGCGATTCCGAGTGCGTTCAGGGGCCCAGTGCCGCGGCCGATTAATCGCGCGAGCAGATAGGCTGCGGTCATCCCAAGCGCCCGCTGGACAGGCGTACCGAAACCACTGAGTAGAGCGAACAGCAGCCCAAGGGCGAGCGCGATGGTCACGGCTGCTCCGTCTCGCATCCTTGTCTTTCGCAACAGCCACAACAGTCCGCCCACAACCAGCACGATGTGCAGACCGGAGACGACGAACAGATGAAAGGTGCCGGTTCGCTCGAAGCCTGCTCGTAAATCCGTTGTGAGCTGCGTGCGATCGCCCACGAGCATGGCGCTTAGCATCGCTGTGTCGTCTGAATTGAGCTGCATCCAAGCGGGCCATCGAGTGGACGCCGGAGCACTCAGCTTCCGCAGTCGATTCGAAGCCCAACTCTGCGCCGCTGCGAGACGGCAACTCCAGGAACCACGCGCGTGCCCCACAATCCGGAGCCTTTGCGTGCGCGCAGATGCAAGTGCGCCAATGCCCTGGCCAAGCAGGTAATCGGAGTAGGACCATGCTCCCGGATCGCGATATGTATCCGGAAGGCGCAGGCGCAACGGCACTTCGATGACGTCACCGCACCCGAGTGCAGGGCCGGGGTCCATCACAGTGACGCGGACGCCTCCATCGACGGGTCGCATCGTGGAGACGTCAGGCGTGACATCTTCGACCGCCTCCACATTGAGATCAACGGAGCGATGTGGCTCACCGGAGATCGGCTCCCATGCGCCCGGGCCGAGTGCCCACGGATAATCGTTCACCTTGTCGTGAGAGGAGTTGTCAGGTGCAAGCTGGCGCACTCGCACGACGCGAGCCCGGACCGTTCGGCTCAATCCATCTGCATAGCTCGTGAGTTCCGGTTGCCGCGAGATGGGCAACTGAATCTGCGCACATGTGCAACCGACCAGAACCCACACCGCGAGCACGGGGACAGTTGCGACCCGCTTCGCCAACAGCAGGCTGACAACCGCCAGCAACAGGACCAACCCGCACGAGGTGACCAGCAGCGCCGGCGGCTCCCAGTGCCGCGCAATCAGATCGCCTGCCGAGAAGCAGAGCGCCGCGGCCAGCATCGGAGCCCCTCGCAACTGAGCTGGATCGACGGCTGGCGGCGAGTCCATCCAGTGTTCAGGAGTCCCGACTGCCTGCATGAGAAAACACTCCGGTTCCACGAAGCGTGCCTTCAGTGTGTCACGAGCGCCGCCGAAGCTTCACTACCGCCTCCTGGTGATACGTCTGCGGGAAAAGATCGACCAGATGCAGCGCTTCAATCGTGTAGCGCGACTGCAAAACCGCGAGGTCCCGGCCTAGAGTCACAGGATCGCAGGAGACATAGACCATCTGCGCCGGAGCGAGCAGGCATAGAAGTCGGCACACTTCAACGCCTGCGCCTGCCCGTGGAGGATCAAGCACGACGAGGTCAGGGCGATCTCGCTGAAGCAACGCACTGCGCAAAAAATCCACGATCACAGCCTTGATCCCTCTGTGCTGCGCGCCGATGCGTTGGAGCGCGGCGGCAAGTTCACTCGCGGCAGATGGATTCGCCTCTACACCTGTTACCTGCTCAAAGCTGCGCGCCAGAATTCGCGCGAACAGCCCAACACCTGCGAAGAGATCCCACGCGATGTGACCACGCTGGCCCGAGCAAACGAGGTTCACCATCGCAGGCAGAAGAGATCGATTCACCTGAAAGAAACCGCCGCGCGCGATCCAATAACGCTCTCCTGCGATCTCGTAGTTCAGGCCGGCCGCGCCCCAGTTCGCCAACTCGCGCTGAACCTGCGCAGTGCGCGGATGAATCTGGACAGCCCCTGCACCAGCAAGTTCCGGAAGCCTGCGCTGAAGCGCCGCAAATGCCTTCTCAAAACTGGCCGCGGGCATCCCTTTCGGCGTTGTGGAAAGCAATGTGATCTGCAGGCGGGACTCATCGGCATCGCAGAAGAGCTCCACCTCTGTCGCAGACTCCAACCACCGCCGCATTTCCGCGTCTTCTGAAGCTGCTTCAAGGAGCGATTCAGCCGCCCGCCAGAGTAGCGGCGCAGCAATAGGGCATGTGCTGATCGGCAGAATCGAAGTACTTGCGCGCTCTCGATATCCAACCCGAAGCACGTCTGCTTCGTGAGTCACATGCAGCCGAATGCGGTTCCGATAATGCCACGCATCTGCGGAGTAGGTTGCGATCTCTGGAAATTCCGAAACGCCGGCCCGGGCCAGCGACTCGCGCAATACCTCTTGCTTCAGGCGAAGCTGCTCAGGATAGTTCGCCATCTGGAGATGGCAACCGCCGCACGCTCCAAAGTGGGGACATCCAGGTTGTACGCGTTCATTTGAAGGCTCGCACACATCCACTGCCCGCATCTCACCTTTGAATTCCGATGGCACTGCTTCGACCAACTCGCCGGGCAGTGTAAACGGAACGAACCACATATCACTTCCCGAGGCACTTGTCGCTGAAGCCGATCGCGCAAGCCCGAACCCGCCGTATACAACGCGTTCGATCCGCAGCTGGACGGGCTTCATTCGCCCACGCTCATATAGAACAGGCTGAGCCGCGGAAGCGAATGCGTCTGCAATAATCTGCGGGTCAGAAACTGCTGCTGCACCTGGCGCAATTGCACAGCAGTCATGCGCGAGCGGAATTGCGCAATCTCTGCATCCGCTTCCTGGCGCAGACCCACAATCTCCGCCTCGGTCGCTCTTGCCCGCACAGCATCTACCATCCGCTCTTCGAGAACTGTGAGGTTGCGATCAAGTTCTTCGAGTGTCATCGCGTCTGAATCGTTCAAGCCTGCCGCCAACTCCCGCAGTCGTGTCGCGATCGAGGCGAGCGCATCGTTCGATGACCTCTGCCCAGCAGCTGCAACCGCCTCCGCATTCCGCTTCAGGTAGGAAGCAATGCGCTCATTCTCAAACCCGCTCGGCTGGATCGCCATTTTGCCTTGCGGCGCAGCACCGGTTGCGGCGTCAACCATCTCCTCAGCCGCTGTCATCACCGCCTGCGCGCACCACGCGAGTCCATTCACTTTGCGCAGCCGGCCCCTTACTCGCACGGAGCGGGTCTCATACCGATCGAATGCCGCATCGATGCCGCGCAACACGGCCTCCAATGGAACTCCAGCCTCGCGCCAGCTCTCGATCAGCGCCCAGTCGAGCGTCGACAGCAGCAGCAGCGATCCACGCCTGCGGCTGAAGCGCTCTTCAATCTCTGTGAAGTAATGAAAGTAGTTTTGCATCGAGGCGCACGCGGGAGAGAACTTCGACTTCCCGCGCTCCTCAGTTTACTTGTCTGGTCTCGTTGCGTCGCCGCTGACGATCGTGATTGCGTTCCCAGATCAGCCGCAGGCCAGTAAGCGTCAGCATCTCCTCGACGCGCGAGATGTACTTACTGTCGGCGGAGATCAGCTTCGCGAGACCGCCGGTAGCAATCACCTTTGTTTCGGGTCCCAACTCATGAATCAGCCGCTCCAGGATTCCGTCGACGAGTCCGATGTACCCGTAGTAAAGCCCGATCTGGATGTTGTCGGTCGTACTCGTTCCAATAATCTTCGTCGGCTTCTTGATCTCCACCCGGGTCAGCCGCGCGGCCCGCGCGAAGAGTGCATCGGCCGAGATCCCGAGGCCCGGAGCTATTGCTCCGCCCAAAAAAGCGCCCTGCTTTGAAACCACATCAAAAGTAGTCGCAGTTCCCATGTCAACCACGATCGCAGGACCGCCGACCAGGTCATAGGCAGCCACGCAATTCACGACCCGGTCCGCGCCAACCTCGCCCGGATTGTCTGTCAGCACGGGCAGGCCCGTTTTGACGCCGGGCTCAATGAAAAGCGGCCGCACCTTGAAGCAGACCTCGCAAACCCGGCGAAGCGATGCATCGAGCGGCGGCACGACCGATGAGATCGCAACCCCGGTCACATCCTCCGTCTTCACATTGCGCATCGTGAACAGCGTCTGCAGCAGCACACCCAGTTCATCCGGCGTTTGCTTATGCGGCGTTGTGATTCGCCAATCTGCAATGAGCGACGAGGGTGCGCTGTCGGCGGCCGGTTGAAACAGACCCATCACAGTGTTCGAGTTACCTACATCGATTGCCAGCAGCATGGTTGGTCTCGGGACCTCTCAGATCACATCGTCGCGGTCTCTTTTATACCTCACGAACGCCACCGGAAAGCACAGTTCGGCGCACTCTTTGGTCATCATCTACAAGAAGAAAACCACGGCTGTCGAGACCCGAAGTAACCCCGGTGTACCCGCCGTCCTCAGGAACCTGGACACGCTTGCCCTGCACCCATGAAGACGCTCTCGCGAAACGGCCGAGAATGCTCTCCTCCGTGCTTACACCGGCGTACTCGCGTTCGAGCTCGTCCAACTGGCGATCCAGCCCCCGCAAGAGCGCTATCAAAAGCGCCTGCCGGCTTACCCCTGCGGCGCCCTCCAGCCGGAGCGAAGTCGCGATTGGCGCAATCTTCGCTGGAAAGGACACGTGGTGTACGTTGATGCCAACCCCGATCACGGCGTAACGAAGTGCGGCCGATGCTCTCATCCCGGCATTCGCAACCGAGCTCTCCACCAGGATTCCGCCGAGTTTCCGCTCGCCACAGAGCAGGTCATTCGGCCAGCGCAGATCGATCCGAATGCCCGTGGTCGAGAGAATTGCCTGCTGGGCAGCCAGACCTGTCGCGAGTGATAGCCACAGCGCCCGGTCCACCGGAAGCTCCGGCGTCACCAGAACGCTGACGTACAATCCGTCGCCGCACCGTGAATGCCACGAGTGTCCGCCGCGGCCTCGTCCTGCGGTCTGCTCATCCGCAACCCAGATACCGCGTCGCGTACCCGCCTGCGCGGCTTCGAGCGCCAACTGGTTGGTCGATCCCGTCACCGGCAGGCATCTTACCGGGCCGCTGATAGGCAGCAAGTCGATGGCGCGGCTAACTGCCGCTGCATCGATCGTGTCTGATTCTTGCTGTATCTCCATCCTCCTCATGATGGTACCTGCATCTCACAAGGCAGGCTGCCGACCGAGGTCAGCCGCTGCGCGATCATGCACAATCTGCCCGACAATCTGCCCCTCTCCTTGACTCATCAATCTGCCACTCTGCTGTTACTTGCGATTCCGGTAGCCTGTGTCGCCTGGACCGTGACGCACGAAGAGGTATTCCGCGAGCCGCGCGAGTTTTGCAAACGCAAAAGCGAACACGCCCCTGCGCTCCCGCAACGAAAGTTCTTTTACCTCTTCACCTGCGAGTACTGCTTCTCTCACTATGTGGCGGCTCTCGCGCTCTGGATATTTCACTTCAGCATGTTGTTTACAGGATGGCGCGGCTACTTGGTTGCATGGTTTTCGCTTGTCTGGATGGCCAACGTTTACATGAGTCTATTCAACAGGTTGCGTCTGGACATCAAGCACGAGAACGTTTCGATTGCGGTGGATCAAACATCGCTTCCTTCTAAAGCGTCGCAGCGCAAATCGTAGGGCAACGTTGCGAGGCGGTGACCGTCTTAAGCATGAGGAGGAATCGAGATGGCCGACTATTCACCACGAGCAGAGGGCGCCGCAGAGCCGCGTGGGTTCGGAGAGCACACACGTGGGCTCTCTGGCGAGTATGCGCATGAACAGGGCTGGGGACTGAACATCGAGCAGCGAAAGCGACAGTCCGTCAACCCGCAGAACACCGACGGCGGTCTCGATTACGACTACGGCGCCCGCGACTTCGGTGATGAACCCGTCAACACGCAGCTCGACCTGGACTCAGCCGGACAGCGGCAGAACGCAAGAAAGGACTGATCATGGCGCGAACGAAAGCCGAGAACAAATCTCACGCGCAGAAGCAAGCCGGCGAGAAAAAATTGCACGGCGATGCTCTCGATGCCGCGGTCTCGTCTGCGGGCAAACATGGATCTGAGGAACAGGGATCTGGCGAACACCGTTCTAAGGAATCCAGCGCATCTAAGGAATCCAGCGCAAAGCAATCCTCAATTCCCGCACCGGACAACGGAGCTCACGCACGCTCCCAGGCCGCGCATCTGGGCGGCCATACACATGACCACACCAAGCCGGTCGGCGACATGCGCAAATACGAGGCCGAACGCGAACCTCCGCAGGAAGTCAGCCGTGCAGGGAAAGAACACCGGCGGCAATAATCTCCCGCGCAAGAAAAAGGGCGCCAGATGGCGCCCTTTTTCACTTCACCCTTTCCCTCACTCGCTATTCCGTTCAGCCTTCTGCTGACGTTCGTTCTCCTCGCCGGCGCTGTGCGTCGTCACGCCGGGCATATCTTCGCGCTGCTTCCGCGCTGTGTTCTCCGCTTGCAGGCGAACCCCTTCATCGATCGACTTCGGAAGGTTGTCACGGCGGTCATTCACGTGAAAGGCCCGATTCTCTCCCGTCTGCGCTCCATCTGCATTCTGGTACAGCTTCGCGTCTTCGCCACGCCCCACGTCCTGCGGGCTCAGGTTCGGCTCAAGGTCCATTGCAGCTGAACTGACGTTCTGCTGACTGTTGGTGTGAGGTGTCTTCTGTACGGCCATAGAATTCTCCTACGCCTAAGACGCACGCCAGATTTTCGCCGTTGTCATCTTCCGAAACTAGTGTGGTGGTAATGAAGTCAGTGCAGCCGCCGCTTTTTCCTTCAGTGCACGTGTCTCCGCCGCCTGCCTTTTCAATCCTTCGACTAAGTGTGGCGGAGCCTTCGCTACAAAGCCCGGATTGTTCAATTGCTTCTCCGCCGCCTGCAGACCTTTGTCGTACTTCGCGATTTCCCTGATGAGACGTTCGCGCTCAGCCGCCACATCAATCTGCCGCTCGTAAGGCACAGCGACATCGAAGACTGCCGTCGCCCGCGCATTATTGCCGGTGAATGTCTCTGGCGTGAGCTCCACTGCACTGACGCGCGCCAGCCGCGACAGCATGTCCGCATTCTCCTGCGCGAGCTTCGCGATTCCAGCCGAGGAGTGCAGCCGGATCGACGTAAATTCCTTCTCCGGAACCCCGAGATCCTTCCGCAGCGCACGAACCGTAACAATCAGCTCCTGCAGCGTTTGCATGGCCGCGATGCTCACGTCGTCTTTCAAGAAATCGCCCGCCAGAGGAAACCGCGTGAGTGCAATAGACGTTGCGGGCACGGGCTGCTCAATCGCCGCGTACAACGCGTGCCACAACTCCTCGGTCAGAAACGGCATGAAGGGCGATAGCAGCCGCAGTGCCGCGTCGAAGACCGCTACCAAGGCATTCAGTGTGAGTTGTGCAGCATCGTTCTTTGGGGCGCCGAAGTCCAGCCGCAGCTTCACCAGTTCGACATACCAGTCGCAGAACTCACCCCAGAAAAACTGGTAGACAGCATTTGCAGCCTCATCAAAACGATAGTTCTCGAGCGCCACAGCAACATCCTGTGCAACTGTGCTAAGCCGGCCCACAATCCAGCGCGTCTCCAGCGGCGCTTCACTGAAATTCTGCGGCAACGTTATCGCAGTCTCATAGCCCGCCTCGCGCGCGCGATCGATCTGCATCTGCACGAACCGCGCCGCGTTCCAGATCTTGTTAGCGAACGCCCGATAGCCCTCCGTGCGCGCCTCGCTGAACGCAATATCAGTCCCCGGCGAGGCCTGCGAAGCCAGCGTGAACCTCACCGCATCCGTGCCGTACTTGGTGATCACCTCGATCGGATCGATGACATTGCCTTTCGTCTTCGACATCTTCTGCCGCTCCGCGTCGCGCACCAACCCGTGGATGTATACCTCACGGAAGGGAACCGACTCGGCGAGCGTCCGATCTGATCCGTCGGGCATGGGCACATCCAGCATGAAGTGGCAGCCCAGCATGATCATCCGCGCCACCCAGAAGAACAGGATGTCGAAGCCGGTTACCAGCAGGTCGGTCGGATAGAACGCTGCCAGGTCCGCCGTCGGCTTCGAGCTATCGCCATCCCATCCGAGCGAAGTAAACGGCAGCAGGCCCGAACTGAACCACGTGTCGAGCACGTCCGTGTCCTGCGTAATTTCCGCCGAACCACAGTGCTCGCAGTGCTCCGGTGCTTCGCGCGCCACAGTGACCTCGTGGCAGTTCGCGCAGTGCCATGCTGGAATCCGGTGCCCCCACCAGAGCTGCCGCGAGATGCACCAGTCGTGAATGTTTCTCATCCACTCGTCGTAGGTCTTCTTATAGTTCTCCGGCGTAAAGCGAATATAACCCTTGTCCACCGCCTCGATTGCCTTGTCTGCGAGCGGCTGAATCTTGATGAACCACTGCATCGAGAGCCGCGGCTCGATCACCTCGCCAGTGCGCTGCGAGAGCCCGATGGCGTACTGGTGCTCCTTGATATCAACGAGCGCTTCCGACGCACGCAGGTCTTCCACAACACGCTCGCGCGCGACGAAGCGGTCCAGTCCGTCATATGGAGTCCCGGGCAGCACAATCTTCGCGTGCTCATCCATGATCGAAAGCTGCGGCAGGTTATGCCGCTGTCCGATCGCAAAATCATTCGGATCATGCGCCGGCGTCACCTTCACCGCGCCTGTGCCGAACTCCGGATTCGCCCACTCATCGGCAATCACCGGAATCTTCCGGCCGACCAGCGGGAGCACCAGCACCTTCCCGATGAACTTCTTGTACCGCTCATCCTCCGGATTCACCGCAACCGCAACGTCGCCGAGCATCGTCTCCGGGCGCGTCGTTGCAATGACAATCGAGCCCGTCCCATCCGCAAGTGGATACCGGATGTGATACAGCTTGCCCGCGCGCTCCTCGTGCACCACCTCGAGGTCCGACACCGCGGTGCCCAGCACCGGATCCCAGTTCACGATGTACGCTCCGCGATAGATCAGCCCCTGCTCCCACAGGCGAACGAACGCCTCCTTCACGGCCTTGCTTAGCCGGTCGTCCATCGTGAAGTACTCACGCGACCAGTCCACCGACGCGCCCAGCCGCCGCATCTGCTCCGTGATGGCGCCCCCGTACTGCTTCTTCCAGCACCACACGCGCTGCGTGAACGCCTCGCGCCCCATCTCCGCGCGACTCGGGCCGCCCTCTGCGGCGAGCTGCCGCTCCACCATCATCTGCGTCGCGATGCCGGCGTGGTCCGTGCCCGGAAGCCACAGCGCGGTCTCTCCGCGCATGCGATGCCAGCGCGTCAGGATGTCCATCTCCGTCTGGTTGAGCATGTGGCCCATGTGCAGGCGCCCGGTCACATTCGGCGGAGGCAGAAGCTGGACAAACCGCGGCCCCACGCTCTCACCTTCGCGTGGCGTGGATACATGGAACAGCCCCTGCTCCACCCAGAACTTCGCCCACTTTTCTTCAATCAGGGAAGGCTCATACGCC
>DASUHZ010000029.1:0-20564 GCA_036273275.1 Bryocella sp. | reverse complement strand
CCCATCGCCGCAGACACCCCAATCGCCATCGCGCCGCGCACAATCATGTCCTTGATGGCTCGCGCGACCTCCTTGTAGTCTTTGGCGAGAACGTACGTCTCTTCGTGCGGAAGCTTCGTCTGGTCCAGAAAATTAACGCCTTCAGGCGTCCACTCAAGCGTAGGAATCATCGTGTCTCTAGTGTAAAAGACTCAGCGGACGTTCGCCTGCCGCTGCGCTTCAGTGCAGAAGCTTGTCCATGTGCTTGAAGCCGCCCGTCGCGAAGAACAGTACGACAAACACAGTGAAGTTATAGGTCGCGTGCAACAGTGTTGATGCTGCAACGGAGTTGAGCCGGATCCGCACGAACGAAAGCACCAGGCTCACGCCGTACAGAATCCCAACCGCTCCCCACGCATGCTGCAACTGCCCCTCATGCATCAGCGCGAACGGAATGCTGGAAAAAACCGCGGCGAAGATCAGCGCCGCGCCGCTGTGCAGGGTAGAGCTCTGCCACCTCTGCAACCCCGCCGGCGTTCGTTCCAACGCCAGCCAGTCATAGCCAATCGCCAGCGCCGGCAAAAGAAATCCGCGGAAGGCGATTTCCTCTGCGAGCGGCGCAAGCAGGACGGCCATAGCGCTCATCAGCCAGGCGCCGTGTGGTGTGCTCAAAATCTGTTGGAGTTCCGAAGTCTTCGGCTCTGTAACAAACCGGTCTCCAAACTGGGCCAGCCCGCTCATCACCGCCGCCCCGGCCATAATCCAGTACCACCACCTCTTCGCCGCCAGCGCGTTCCATTCGATGCCTGACAGGAAGGATCGACCCCACAGCTTCGCGAAAAGAATCCACGCGATCCCCAGCGTCACCAAATAAGAAATCGCCTCACCGAGGACCTGTAATCCCGGGTGAGCTTTGAACTGCTCCATCGTGTGCAGGTGCGCCGACGCAAGAACAATGAACGTGCAGACGCCGAGGCTCGAGTAAGCAATTGTGAAGAACAGCAGCGCATGACCGATATGCGGAATGTGCTTCGCTGGGCCGTGGTCGCGCGCAGGTTCGGTATCGTGCTGGATATCCAGCGCCTTCGGTGTACTCACCTCAGATGTGGTCAAAGGGCTCATAGGACCTTATCGCGTTGACGCCAGCTCCTGCTCTGCCGGCACTCCCTTGCCCGCTCTCTTCTTCGTCGCCTTCTTCGCCGGTGCAGCCTCAGGCTTCTTCTTCGATGGTGTTGGCACTCCAGTCTTCCTTTCAGGCGCAGCACGCTTCGCTTTCGGAGTCTTCTTGGCCAGATCCGGCAGCTCCGCCGGCGGCAGCGTCGCGCTGCCATGCCCATTCTCCGCGCCCTCATAGTAGCGCGCCAGGAACCGTCCCGTATGGCTTTCCTTCGTCCGCGCCACTGCCTCCGGCGGCCCCTGGGCAACAATCTTTCCGCCGCCCTCGCCGCCCTCCGGTCCCAGGTCAATCAGGTAGTCCGCGTTCCGGATAATGTCCAGATTGTGCTCGATGATGATGACCGTATTGCCAAGGTCCGTCAGCCGGTGCAGCACCTCCAGCAGCCGTCGTACATCATCAAAGTGCAGGCCCGTCGTCGGCTCGTCCAGTAGATACAGCGTCTTTCCCGTCTGCCGCTTGCTCAGCTCCTTCGCCAGCTTCATCCGCTGCGCTTCACCGCCGGAAAGAGTGGTCGCCGACTGGCCGAGGTGCACATATCCCAGCCCGACGTCCACCAGCGTCTGCAGCTTCTGGTTCACCGCCGGAATGTCCTTCAGAATCGGCAGCGCATCTTCAATAGGCAGGTCGAGAATGTCGGCAATCGAGTAGCCGTTGAACTTAACGCTCAGTGTCTCCTGGTTGTAGCGCCGGCCGTTGCACACGTCGCAAAGCACGTACACATCCGGCAGAAAGTTCATCTCAATCCGGCGCTGCCCTTCGCCCTGGCACGCCTCGCACCGGCCGCCCTGCACGTTAAAACTGAATCGCCCCGGCTTGTAGCCACGCTCGCGTGATTCCGGCAGCATCGCAAACAAATCGCGAATCGCCGTAAACACGCCGGTATACGTCGCAGGATTCGACCGCGGTGTTCGCCCAATCGGCGACTGATCAATCTGGATCACCTTGTCGAGTTGCTCAATCCCGTGGATCGCCTTGTGCTCGCCCGGGTCCTCGCGCGAGCCGTACAGTTCCTTGGCCAGCGCGCGATACAGAATGTCGTTCACCAGTGTCGACTTGCCCGATCCGCTGACGCCCGTCACGACCGTCATCACGCCGAGGGGAAAGTGCGCAACCACGTTCTGCAGATTGTGTGATCGTGCATCCTCCACCGACAGCCACCGCCCCGTCACCGGCCGCGGAGCCTCGCTCGGACGCGTCACAATGTCGATCTCGCCTGACAAATACTTGCCGGTCACAGACGCCGGATTCGCCATGATCTCCGCCGGCGTTCCCGCGGCGATCAGCTCGCCGCCATTCTTGCCCGCACCCGGTCCCAGGTCGAGCACGTAATCCGCCTTGCGAATCGTGTCCTCATCGTGCTCTACAACCAGCACCGTATTGCCCAGGTTCCGCAGGTTTTCGAGCGCCGTAATCAACCGCTGATTGTCCCGCTGGTGCAGTCCAATCGAGGGCTCGTCCAGCACATACAGCACACCGCGCAACCGCGATCCAATCTGCGTCGCCAGCCGGATCCGCTGGCCCTCGCCTCCGCTCAGCGTTGCCGCGCTGCGATTGAGCGACAGATACCCCAACCCCACCGCATTCAAGAACTCCAGCCGCTCAATAATTTCGCGCTGCAGCCGGTCCGCGATCAACTTATCGCGGCCCGTAAACGCCATCGAGCGCGCCCCCAGCATCGCGCGTTCGAGAGACAGCGCCGTAAACTCGGCAATCGAAACCGACCGCCGCGCATTCGATGAACCCATCGGCTCAACATCGCGATCGTCGCGGCTCACCGGCGGATGTTCCGCCGCATCTGCAATCGGGATCGTCACTGCCAGCGACTCCGGCCGCAGCCTGCGCCCATGGCAGCGCGGGCACTCCGTCGCGGACATGTACTGCATCATGTACTCGCGATAGCCTTCCGATTTCGTCTCCTCCAGTGTGTCGCGCAGCCACGGAATGATGCCGTGAAAGCCTGTCCGCGCGGCCTCGGGCCGCGGCGGCCCGTACAGCAGCAACTCCTGGTCCGTCTTCGTCAGCTCCTGGAACGGCTGCTTCAAATTGATCTTGTATTTATCCGCCGCCAGCTTGATCAGCCGCAGCAGATACTGTGACGCCGATCCCGGCCCCATCGCTCCATCCAGCAACGGCTTCGACCAGTCCGCAATCGTCTTCGCCGGATCGAAATCGTAGATCGACCCCAGACCATGGCACTCCGGGCACGCGCCATACGCCGAATTGAAACTGAAACTCCGCGGCTCCAGCTTCGGCACGTTAATCCCGCAATCCGGGCACGCCATCGACGAGCTGAACAGCGTCTCGTGATACTGGCCACCGGGCGCCTGCAGCCCAATCAGCACCAGCCCATTCGCCAGCTGCAGAGCCGTCGTCACCGCCGCCTGCAGCCGCCGCGTATCCAGAGGTGCCCGTCCGCTGGCGCTCGGTTCGCCCGGAATCGGCTTCAGAATGATGCGATCGACAATCGCCTCAACCGTGTGGTTCTTGCGCTTTTCGAGGCGCATCCCCTCTTCGATCTCGGTGATCTCGCCATCAACCCGGACCCGATAGCCCTTCTTATCGAGCGATTCAAGCTCTTCGCGAAACTCACCCTTGCGCCCACGTACTACCGGCGCAAGCACCGTAATCCGCTCGCCTGGGCTCTCCGTCTGGTTGCGCTCCACAATCTGTGCCACGATCTGGTCCGCGCTCTGTCGCGAAATCGGCCGGTGGCAGTTCGGACAGTGCGGCTGGCCCACGCTCGCCCAAAGCAGGCGGAGGTAGTCATAAATTTCCGTGATCGTTCCCACGGTCGACCGCGGGCTCCGCGACGTCGTCTTCTGCTCGATCGAAATCGCCGGGCTCAGGCCCTCAATCGAATCCACATCCGGCCGCTCCATCTGGTCCAGGAACTGCCGCGCGTACGCCGACAACGTCTCTACATACCGCCGCTGCCCTTCGGCATAGATCGTGTCAAACGCAAGCGAGCTCTTGCCCGAGCCCGACAGCCCCGTCACTACGGTCAGCGTGTTCCGCGGGATCGATACTGAGATGTCCCGCAGGTTGTGCTGCCGGGCGCCGCGCACATGGATGTGAGTGAGACTCATAGGCGTGCATTGGCCGTTTCCGGCCATCTTCCTAGGATACAAGCTCCCTGTCTCTCCTCCTGTAAGCCACCTGCTCGCCGCCATTCCCGGGGCGCCCGCTCCCGGGGCCGCCCGCGGTCGTCTTTGCCTTTTTTAGTTGTCATCCCCGCAGGGGATCTGCGTTTTGTTCCTGGTTCGCCGCCCCCGTCCCATCCCCACATGCCTTTGGTCGTACACGGGTCGCACACGCACGTACTAACTCGGTCGGGGAATCGCGGACGACAATAGTGGATGCTAGTTTTCCAGAGACAAGGCGAGCCATCGGCCTCAGACTTGTCTGTGGCTGACACGTCAAACGGTTGAATGCCGCAGCGGGCCGCCTCGACCGCAATTTCTTTGCGGACGGCGCTGGAAGGACTGAAGATGTTGATCACATTGATGTTGGGCTGCGCAGTTCTCGCTTCACTGGCGCTCGGTGTTCTTGCAGCCTATGGCGTTTGCCTCGGATTCTTCCACCTCATGGCCGGCCACACCGCCGCAGCCGTACGCACCGCCCCCGCACCCGCCAAGGCCGAGATCTAGCTCCCCAAAACCTGAATCTGCCAGCTCCGCATGCAAATAATCTGCGTGCCGTATAGTGCATTGTTCCACGTGGAACAAAAAGCGAAATTCCACTCCTACTGCGGCACTGAAGATCCCTGCGGATTTGCCTGCGGATTGGTCTTTGCTGGCGGCTGCTGCTGAAGCTGTTTCAATTCCTGATAAATCTGCTCCGGAGTCTTCGCCGCACTTGCCCCAGTCGTCGTCGTCGCCGAAGGCGCCGTGTTCGGGTTGCCGTTCGTGGTCTGGCTTGTGAAATTAGCGGTCGTGCTTCCGGCCGGTGGCGGGTTCGGCGCGTCCACAATCCCGCTGACTGGCTGGGCCGTCGAAGGCGTCGGCAATGTACTCACCGGAACCGAGTTTGTGGCGGGCAGCGTGGATGGGGTGGGCGACACATTAGTCGGGCTTCCGAGCACATTATTCGCTGGCTGCGGCATGCTCGGTGGAGTCGACGCCGACGGTGTCGTATTCGGCGCCGAGCTTGTCCCTCCGGTGACCGGTTGTCTTGGCGTCGATGCAGGTGCGCCGGGAAGGGGAAGCTCAGGTTCAGTCTCCGTCACGTCGTAGCTCGCGGAACTCGGTCCGGGGGGAGAAGGGCCTCCGGTGCGGGGCGACAACACCAGCTGCTCGGGAGCGTGATTCAGCGTCTCCTGCAGCAACATGTTGGTGTTTGTGCCGTCGAGAAGCGTTTGCAGCACGGTTGCGGCGGGTGCGGGGCCGTAATTGCCAAAGACGCGCTGATCCGCGACGCCGCCGATGATTTTCATGCCTGTTTGGTGCGAAATATCGCGCAAAATCTGATTCAAACTCGAGTTATCCGCACGAACCTGCAGCATTCCTGCGGTATAGGTCACGCGTGCGCGGTGCCGCTGTTCGGTATTCGCCCGACTTGCAGCCGCGGCGCTGGGCGTCGCCATGGGGTTCTGGTTCGACATCGATGTCGGTGTATTCGCCGGGAGCCTGGAATTCGGCTCGTAGTTTGTCTGGGCGCCTGCCCCCGCCATCGCAAATCCGCACAGTGCTGCGGCAATCACTTTCCACCGTCCCGTTGCCGTGCGCGCCAATCGCATTGCTCTGCGCCACATCGTTCTAATGGGACGTGGACAGCGCGGCGGAGGTAGCTCGAATGGCGGCATCGCGTCAAGAATACGCTTTGCGTTCGAGCGTTGGCTGCTGCTGGCGAGCACTGGCGTCTGCTGGACGCAATGCGGTTCGCGCCCGTATCCTGAGGCAACCGAGCGACTTCCTCAGGAGACCTCCTCTGCGCGACGTGCTTAGTAACGGCCCCCCGATGCACCCGGCTCATGCTCGAGCCATTCGTTCCCTTCGTCTGCTGGCCGTTGCGGGTCTGTGCTTCGCTTCTCTGGCGTTTGCCCAATCTGAGCCTTCCACCTGTACAACACAGTCTGCGATGTCCGGCGAAGTGCGCCAGTCGGTTGCAAACGACGCGCTCGCTCTAGCGACCGCGGTGAAGACAAACGATGCGGAGCGGGTGCGGTCCATGAGCGCACCTGATATCGCATCGAACTTCGATCCAACGGCATTCGTGGTTCACCAGACGTCGGCGGCGATCGCGGGCGATACGCTCCGGGTTACGCAGGTCTATCGGCTGGATGCGAGCGGCCGCAAAGCGGGAGACACCTCTGAGGCGGACTTTGGATGCGCGTTGTCGGGCAGCGCCGCCGAGGTGGACTTTGTCATTCCCGGACTTCCGCCGGGCGTTTACGTCTTCGCGACGGTCCAAGCTGACGGTGACCGTCCCTGGCTGCTTCCGGTGCTGCTTGTTCAGCAGGGAAGCGCGTGGAAGATGGCGGGCTTTTATCCGCATCCGCGCACGGCAGCCGGCCATGACGGCCTGTGGTACTGGACAACGGCGCGCGCGGACGCTAAAGCCGGCAAGAAGTGGTTGGCATGGGTGCTGTACGGAGAGGCTGACCAGCTTCTGCGGCCGGCGAACTTTGTAAGCACGACGCACCTCGATCAGCTGCGCAACGAGCGCCGGAGCAATGCGCCGGGCGAGTTGAGCGAGGGCATCGGCGCAGAGAATCCGCTGGTGATCAAAGCCAAGGATGGCTCCGAGTTTCATCTCACTTCGGTTGGAAGTGCTGTGACCGACGACGGGAAAGGTGTGGACCTGGTGCTGCACTATCGCGCAGATTCCGCACTCGGCAGCGATGCCGCGCGCATCCGGAATGTAGCGGCTGCATCGGCGCTGCTTACCGCGCATCCTGAGCTGCGCGAGGGCTTCTCCGGTGTTACGGTGTTCGCGGAGGTCTCGGGGCAGACTCCTTTTGCAACCGAACTAAGCCTTGCAGAGATTCACTAGGTGGTATCTTCTCGGCTATATTTTCGGCGAATATGCTGAAGACTTATAGCTTGTATGCTGAAGAGCCTGATTACCGTGGAGGAATGAAAGAATGGCTAACGGACCCATGTCGCTCGCCGAAGCGATTCGCCAGCGACGAGCGACGCCCAGCTTCGATGGAGAGCCGATTCCTCCCGGCGACCTCCGGCAGATCCTCGAAGCGGGACTGAGTGCGCCCAGCGGGTACAACATGCAGCCGTGGCGGTTCATCGTGGTGCAGCACCCGGAGCAGCGGCGACGATTGCGGGCGGCCAGCTACAACCAGGCCAAGGTGGAAGAGGCGTCGGCTGTGATTGTGGCGTGCGGCGATCGCGACGGGTGGAGGCGCGACCTGGACGAGATGCTGCGTTTGGGGCGTGCCGCAGGCATGCCGGAGAGCTATGCGGCGCAGGCGGCTACGAGTGTTCCGGCGTATCTGTCCAGTTTTTCGCATGACCAGATGACGGCCTGGCTGAATAAGCAGGTGATGCTGGCGTTCACTTCCATGATGCTGACGGCCGAGGTGCTGGGCTATGACACGGCGCCGATGGAAGGATTTGAGCAAGGCAAGGTATGCGAGACTCTGCGCCTGCCGATGAGTTACTGGGTGGTCGCGCTACTTGCAATCGGCCATTTGAAGGGACCGGACAAGTTCAACGGCGGCCGCTTCGATATCTCGCATACGGTGTTTTCGGAGGAGTACGGGAAGCCTTACCGCTAGACGGGAGACAGTAGAAGGGTAGACAGTAGACAGTAGAAGAGGCTGCGGCGCTTTTCTTTAGTCTCTGATCCTCTACTGTTTACTGTCTATTCTCTACTGTCTGATGTGTGAAGAGGAGTTGCGTTACCTCATGAGAACGCTGGGCCGTATTGTGCTTGCTGTAGTGCTGCTGGGAGTTCTCCTGGGCGCGGCATTTTTCCTGCGTCCGGTCTGGGTAATGAAGCAGGTGACGCATTTCGGCCTGTTCCTGTCGCGTGTGCAGAGCAACTACGTGCTGACGCCCGAGGGCCGGGTGCACTACTACGAGGCCGAGCCGCGCATTCCCGGCGGCGGAACTCCGATTGTGCTGGTTCACGGTCTCGGAGATCGCGATGAAGCGTGGGCGCCGATGTTGAAGCGGCTGAAGCGGGCGGGGTTCCACGTGTACGCGCCCGATCTGCTCGGCTATGGCCGATCGCCGAAGCCGCAGGATGGCGATTACTCCATCAGCGGCGAGACGAAGTTTGTTTATGACTTTATTCAGGCGCTGGGCCTGCAGAAGACGGACGTTGGCGGCTGGTCGATGGGCGGATGGATCACGCTGAAGCTCGCGCTGGATCATCCGGATCTCGTGGACCGGGTAATCGTCTATGATCCGGCCGGGCTCCGCTTCGAACTCAATGAACCGAAGAAGCTGTTCGGGCCGCAGACCACCGACGACGTGCAGCGTTTGTTCACGACGATGGAGCCGGATGCGAAGCCGATTCCCAATTATGTTCGCCGGGATCTTCTTCGTGCGATCCAGGCGGATCAGTGGACGATCGACCGCAACCTGAGCTCAATGAATGACAGTGATCTCCTGAACGACCGTCTCTCGTCTCTGACGGAACCGCTGCTGATCGTCTGGGGAGCAGATGATCACCTGATTCCGTTGTCAGTGGGACAGCAGATGCACCAGCTTGTGCCGGCCTCCGAACTCGATATCCTTGCCGGTTGCGGTCATCTCGCGCCGAACCGCTGTTCGGTGCGGGCGGCGCAGGCGACTGCGGACTTTCTGAAGGCCAATCCGGTACCGGCGGGCAGCGTTCGGACGCTGCAGGCGATGCACTGAAGCCGAGTTGTAAGTTGTAAGTTGCCGTGGCCTGACCGCCAACACACCTACAACCTACAACTTAGAACTTAGAACTTAGAACTTAGAACTGGGCGTCGGCACCCCAGACGAAGGCGTCGTCCTGCGGAAGGCCGACGTGCTGCAGCACGCGGTGGACAAAGTTTCGAGCCATGTCGTCGGTGGTCTTGGGCTGGTTGTAGAAGGTGGGGATCACCGGGAAGACGGTGGCTCCGGCCTCGGCGACCGCGGCCATGTTGCGGATGTGGATAAGGTTCAGCGGCGTCTCGCGGACGCAAAGCACCAGCCGCCGCTTCTCTTTCAGAGAGACATCAGCGGCGCGTTCCACGAGGTTTGCGGCCATACCGTGCGCGATGCCGGCCAGCGTGCCCATGGAGCAGGGAAGCACGATCATCGCATCACAGGGATAGGATCCGCTCGCGATGGGAGCGCCGATGTCCTCGTGGGCGTGCTGAACAATCTTCTGTTTTGTCCGATCTTCGCATGTGTCGCCAAGCAGCTTTTCTATCAGTGAGTTACGGGCGGCAATTCCAGTCTCTTCGACCAGAACACGAAGGGCGCTGGGTGAGATAATGAGATGAATCCGGCCGACTCGTTCGTCAGCGGCCAAAGCGCGCAGCATCTCGAGGGCAAGGATCGAGCCGCTTGCGCCGGTGACGGCTAACGTGACAATTTGCAGAGATTTGTCCACTTACTAACCCGTCCCTGCGTCATTATCTACGTCCTGAGGGCAGCTTAATAGGCCTTTCTGGAAAAGTCGCAGCGACATTTGAGTCGACTTACGGTTAACTTTTTATATGGCAGAGTTCCGTCGCGGCAAAGCGCCCCCCAGCGCCGCTACCCCGGAAATGGGCTTGGGAGCACGATTGATTAAACGCCTCGCGTGGGGCGTCTCCCTGGCGGCTGCCATGTTGGTGGTCGTCGGCGGAATTCCTGCGCGCGGGTCGGTGGCGCTGCTGCTGGAGCAGCCATATGGCGGTCTTGGGATCGTTGACCCGGCAGGCCATGCGGCAATCTATCTCGACCATGTCTGCGCAGCCAGTCCGGTTCAGCTTCGTCCGTGTGGGCCGGGCGAACTGGGTGTGGTGATCAGCCGCTATGACGGCATCACGAATCATGATTGGATTGCAGTCCCGCTTCTGCCGTACCTGTACGCGGTGGAGTCGCCGGCCGATATTCCGCAGACGATGAGCCGGGAGCAGGAGACACTGCTGCGGGATCTGTATCGGCGACATGCGCTGGAGTCCGTGGCCCCGGATCTGCCGAATGGAACCGCGCCTGATGGGAACTGGTATGAGCTGGCTGGCGCAGCGTACGACCGCACAATCTATGGCTTCAGCGTGGCGACGACCCGGGAGCAGGATGCGCGTTTGATTGCGGTGTTCAATGACCGCCGCAATGTGGAGCGCTACAACGGCGCCTTCCGCAACTGCGCCGACTTCGCGCGTACGACGATCAACTTCTTTTACCCGCATGCTGTCCGGCGCAACTACATTGCGGACTTCGGCCTGACGTCGCCGAAGGGGGTGGCGCGCGCGCTGACGCACTACGCGTCCAAGCACCCGAGGACCGATTTCCACGTGTTCAAGATTCCGCAGGTGCCTGGCTCAATAGCGCGATCGTATGGCGTGCAGGACGTCACGGAGAGCCTTCTGAAGCGCTATGGGGTTCCCCTGGTCGTGCTTTCCCCTGTGGCGACGGCGGTCGTGTTCGTCGCGTATATGGGCCATGGCCGCTTTGACATGCCGAGGAACGCGCCACTGCTCGACCTGCGGCAGACGGCGACAGGCACGGAAGAATCCGCGAGCGTGGACGTGCTGGAGCATATGTCACCACCAGCTCTGCCACTGGCAGCGCCCTCAGGGCTGGAGATGCGGAGTCCTTTGGCTGGAGACTTTGTGACTCCTGAGGGTCCGCCTCCGGTGGCGGATACACCAGTTTACGGATCGTCGGATCGGTTTCCGTCGGAGCTGTTTGCTCCCTCTGCAAACAACTGAGAGCCGGGCCCTTTCGCGGGCTTGGGTTGTGTCATCCTATGAGTGGATTCGGGTTAAGGATGAACCTTCGCGAACAGCCACTCGGAAAAAACGTGCGCTTCCTGCTGCCTTCGCTCAAGCTGAAGGAGCCGTGCTCGGGCGGGGGCACGATTGAGCAGTCTGTCCACGCCTACCTGGTAGAACACTTCGGCGGCTATACGGTGACGTCGGGAACGGTCTCAGGCTATTGGCGCGAGGAGGATGGAAGCCAGTCGTACGGCGAGCACCGCGAGTTCACGGTGGCGTTGCACGATGATGGCAAGCTGCCTGACCTCAAGCGCTTTCTGGCGCTGACCGGGCGGCGGCTGTGTGAGTCGTGCCTGTATGTCGAGGTGGCAGGCTGCGCTGTGCTGCTCTACAGCGCGGAGGATGAGGACATTGACGTGGATGCGTGCCTGAACGCAAGGGCTGCCGACGAGGAGCCGTCGTCGGCGCGCTGATGCTCTACTGAAGCTCGGCGTCCTCGGCTAGTACACGCGCGAAAATCGCGTCTACATTCTTCAACTGACGGCGGTAGTCGAACACCCCTTCGAACTTGTCCTTCGAAAGCCGCGCTGTGATTTCCGGGTCGTTCTGGACGAGCTCGCGGAAGTTTTTGTCGTTGGTCCAGGCGTCCATGGCGTGGCGCTGGACGAGCCGGTAGGCATCTTCGCGGCTCATGCCGGAGCCGGCGAGTTCCAAAAGCAGCTGGCCGGAGTAGACGAGGCCGTGGGTCGACTCGAGATTGCGCAGCATCCTGGCGGGGTAGACAAGCAGCCGCTCGACCATGGAGGCGGTTTTGTCGAGGAGGTAGTCGGTGAGCGTCGTCGAATCCGGCAGGACTACACGTTCCGCCGACGAATGCGAGATGTCGCGCTCATGCCACAGCGCGACGTTTTCCAGGCCGACCTGAGCATTGGCACGCACCACGCGCGCGAGGCCGGAGATCTGCTCGGCTGTAATCGGGTTGCGCTTGTGCGGCATGGCGCTCGAGCCCTTTTGCTTGGCTGAAAAGAACTCCTCCGCTTCCCGGACCTCGGTGCGCTGCAGGTGTCGGATCTCGGTAGCGATCTTGTCCAGCGTGGAGCAAAGTACAGCAAGCGCACACAGATAGGCGGCGTGGCGATCGCGCTGGAGGACCTGTGTCGCGATAGCCGCGGGCCGGAGCCCGAGCTCTTTGAGGATGGCCGCCTCATGTTCGGGCTCCAGGTGCCCGAAGGTGCCGACGGCGCCCGACAGCTTGCCGACGCGGAGGTCCTCGTCGGCAGCGTCGAACCTTCGCAGGTTCCGGCCCATTTCCGAGTACCAAAGGAGTAATTTCAGCCCAAAAGTTGTTGGTTCTGCATGAACTCCGTGGGTGCGGCCGATGGTTGGCGTGTGTTGGAACTCAATTGCGCGCTTGCGCAAAATCTCGCGAAGTCGCACAATGCCTGAACGAATCAAACTGGAAGCCTGACGTAGAGCCAGCGCTTGCGCCGTATCGACAACGTCGGTAGAGGTGAGACCGTAGTGCAGCCAGCGAGCTTCGGGGCCAACTTTTTCGGCGACGGCTGTCGTAAATGCCAGAACGTCGTGCCGTAAATCGGCCTCGAGCTCATGGATGCGTTCCACGGTGAAATCGGCACGGGCACGTAGCGCGGCCGCCGCCTCGGCGGGAACGATTCCTGCTTGGGCAAGCGTTTCGGTCGCAGCCAGTTCGACACGCAGCCAGTTTTCGTAACGGCTGCGTTCGGACCAGACGGAGGCCATCTGCGGACGGGTGTAGCGGGGGATCATCGGGACTCCAGCAGTGAGGGTGAGGAGGATGCTATGGAATCTAGAGCGTTGCCAATTCAGGGCTCCCCAGCTAATATCGCAGCCACAAGGGCCCTTCAACGGAACGCCTTCTCCAGTGTAGCCGTACCTGCACCTGGAGATTTAACTCGCAAATCGTCGCCCGATAGAATGGAGGGTCCGCTTATGGAAGAGAACGGCAGCAACAACAACGGTCATCCAGAGATTCCGCAGCTAAAAGAACTCGCCGAATTCCGTTTCCAGTTGCGACAATTCCTAAGCTTCAGCGAAATCTCATCCGAGCGGCATGGCATTCAGGCGCAGCAATATCAGCTCCTGCAGGTGATTGCCGCCGCGCCGGCCGGCCAGCCGGCCTCGGTGAGCTATCTCGCCGATCGCATGGTGCTGCGCCACAACAGCACCGTGGAGCTTGTCGACCGCGCAGAGCGCGCGGGACTGGTGCGTCGTCATACGGACGAGCGCGATCTGCGGCGCTCGATTATCAAGATCACACCTACGGGCGATCAGCTTCTCCGCTCAATGGTGGCGGAGCATATTCAGGAGCTCGAGCGTCTGAGTGAGCGAATCATTCATTCGATCCGGGCGGTGAATCACAACGCGTCGCCGGTGCAAACGTCAGCGAGCACTGAAACCGCCGGGACGGCCTGAGCTACCGGTTGGTGACGCCGAAGAGCTCTGCCATCTCTGCGTGGAGGAATCCGCGTCCGGGCCTGTAGGGCTGAATCCACCTGCCATCCAGCACGAACTGCGGAATGGCGCGTTTGCCGGTGTGGCGGATCACTTCTTCCGCCGCGCCGGGCGTGCTCTCGATGTCGATCTCCTGGTATGCGATCGAGTGCCTGGTTAGAAATCGTTTGGCTTCGCGGCAGTCGCGGCACCAGTCGGCTGAGTAAACAACAAGCGCCATATCCCTATTCTCTCCGATCCGGTAGCCGTCTACTGCTCATGATAGTTGCGGATAAGGCCGCCGTCGATAAAGTACGTCGATCCAGTAACATACGCTGCCTCATCCGAGGCCAGCCAGGCGACCAGCCCGGCGACTTCGTCCGACGTTCCCATACGTCCCAGCGGGATATTCCGGAGCAGCGGGTCCAGTTTGCTCTTGTCCTCAAGGAGCGACTTGTTGATGGGAGTGATGATGGCTCCCGGTGCGACATTGTTCACCGTAATGCCGAGCGGACCAAGCTCGACCGCGAGATCGCGCATCAGCATTCGCAGGCCACCCTTCGCGGCGCAATAGGTCGGGAAGTGCGGGAACACCATATCCTCGTGCACCGACGAGATATTGATGACGCGACCCGGCTTCTTCGCATCGCGAAGGCGGCGGACGAAGGCCTGGGTCAGAAAGAACGCGCCCTTTAGGTCCACGTCAAGGACCATGTCGTAGTCCTCTTCCGTGATATCCCAGAAATTCGCGCCCTTTTCGACGCCGGCGTTGTTGATGAGGATGTCGCAGCCGCCGAGCTGTGACCAGGCCTGATCGATCAGATTGTTTGTGTCGGCGATCTTCGTGACGTCCGCCATCACGGTGATGAACTTCGCCTGCGGATCCTTGGACTTAATCATGTCTTCGGTATCCGCGGCGCCCTGGTCGCGGCTGCGATAGTCGATGACCACAACCGCACCCTCGCTCGCGAGGCGAACTGCGATCGCCTGCCCGATGCCGGAAGAGGATCCGGTCACCACTGCTACTTTGCCGTCAAATCGTCCAGCCATCGTTTAGGTCGCCTTTTCTTTGAATCTCAGCTCGATTTTTGTGTCGAGCGCCGCGAGTATGATCTCGCGGTGGATTTGCGCTTCGAGCCGGTTTTGCTTTTCGGACCGCTCTTATTTGCCGAACCGCTTGTGCTTCGGCTGTGCGATCGTGAGGAACTCTTCGACGAGCTCTTGCCTTCCTTCTCGCGGAGAATGTCTTTCGCGTTTTCCAGCGTGCGCTTGCGTTCGGCCGAAAGGTTCTTGCCCCCGCGGTTCTCGTAGAAGCTGAGCATCTGCATCGCCTGCCCTGGTCCCTTGGGAGAGACGGATTTCTTCTCCAGGCCTTCCGCGATCTCCTTTGCGGATTTCTTGAAGAGCCCCGGTGCAGGCTTTGTGGAGTCGGTCTTTACCTTGGCCGACCAGCGGCGCGACGGTGGGGTGGTCGAACGGCTGCGCGATTTGGTCGACCGGCCGCTTGAAGATGTGGATCGGTTCGACGATGAGCTGCCGGAGCGTTTGGTCGAGGGCTTGGAGCGAGAGGAGCGTGACGTTCTGTTTGCCATGGCTTTGCCTCCATGACAAGTGTGATGCCGGTCAGACGGTGCCTGCGTTGGCTCGGCGACGACGAAAGAAATCGCTCAGCATTGCCCCGCACTCCTCAGCCAGGACACCTTCCACCACCTCCACGCGATGATTCAGCGCCGGATGGTTCATCACGCTGAGCACGCTGCCGCAGGCGCCGGCCTTGGGATCGCGCGCCGCGTAGAGCAACCGCGCGATGCGGGCATGCAGAATCGCGCCCGCGCACATGGAGCATGGTTCCAGCGTGCAGACGAGAGTGCATCCTGTGAGCCTGTAGTTTCCGAGTGCGCGGCCAGCTTCGCGCATCGCCACAATTTCGCAGTGTGCAGTGGGATCGTTGTCCTGGATTACGCGATTCCATCCGCGGCCGAGGATCGTGAACCCATCCGGGGCAATGACGACGGCGCCGACGGGGACCTCACCGGCGGCCTCGGCGGCGCGCGCCTGTTCGATGGCGAGCTGCATGAGTGCGGCCTCGGACAGAGCGTCCGCGGAGTGGGGAAGGGAACTCATCTCTGAATAGCTTACGGAATTAGACTGCGGATCGCTTACGACTGCGGATGCAGGCGCTCGTTATCCGGCCGCGACCAGAGCTGGTTGAAATCGAGCTCGAATCGCCGCACGCTGGCTGCATCCCGCGTCAGCACGAGATCGTTGTCCTGCCGCTTCAGTGCGCTGGGAGAGAAGTTCGCACTGCCGGAGCGCAGCGTCTGCCCGTCCACCTCGTAGGACTTCAGGTGCATCAGGACGCGCGAGTGCTTGATCTTTACCTCGACGTTCGGCGTCGCCGCGAGTCGCGAGATCACAGCTTCGCTGGTTGCGTCGGGAACGTCCTGCTCGTCGAAAAACCCGTCCGCGAATTGGACGTCACGCCTGCGTGCCCTCGGCTTCGGCGCGCGGTCGTGCTTTGCCGCGCGCTCCAGTTCATCATTTGACTGGCTGCGGTCCAGATACACGCGCACGCGCACGCCTCGTCTGGCTGCGCTGGTGATCGCATCGCCTACAGCTTCATCTGTGAAGCTGAAACCGCAGAGATCGATGGATCTGTGCGCAGAGCGCAGAAGGGCCAGGTCGTAGCGCTCGAGGTTCTCCGTGGGCGAGTAGTGCGTCTCCAGAGTGCCGCTGGAAAGGGCCGAACTGTTGGCATGCCCGGGCAGGTCAACGGGCACCTGGCAGCCGCAGAGCAGACCGAGAGCTAACGCGCTGAGCGCGACCGTAAGCAAAGAAAACCGGGACATCAAAGCCAGTTTAGTGACCGCCCAGCCTGTGCAAGCGGGACGGGTCTCAAGTTTAGCAATGGGCCTCCGTGGTATTGCGTGCCATTGCGCGGGGTTGATTCTAAGCGGGCTCCTGTTGGGTCATGCAGTGCAGTGCGCCCAGGCCCCAGATGAAGTCCGTGCAGTGAATGCCCGTGACGACGCGATCGGGGAAGCATTCTGCGAGGGTGTTAAGCGCGATGCGATCGTTCGGGTCGTTGAAGGTCGGCACGAGCACCAGACCGTTCGCGATATAGAAGTTCGCGTAGCTTGCGGGCAGGCGTTGGCCTTCGAAGATCACCGGCGCCGGCATCGGGAGTGTTTTGATCTGGAACGGCTCACCGTGCAGATTGCGCGCAGCGTGGAGGCGCTCGAGATTTTCGGCAAGCGGCAGATGATTCTCGTCGGCGGTGTTCTCCTCGACAGCCGTAAGGATCGTGTTCTCGGCGACGAAGCGCGTGATGTCGTCGACGTGCCCGTGCGTATCATCGCCTGCGCATCCGCGGTTGAGCCAGACCACCTTCTCGATGCCCAGATACTCCGCGAAGGCCCGCTCGAGCTGCTCGCGCGAAACGCCCGGGTTGCGTTGCTGCACGTCGCTCAGCAGACACTCTTCCGTTGTCAGCAAAACGCCCGCACCGTTGGTGTCGATGCTTCCGCCTTCCAGCACCAGCCTGTGCTCCGTGCCGTCGGCGAGCTTTGCGCGCGGCTCGAAGCTGCGCATTCCGTAGAGCTTCGTGACGTGCTCCGGGATCAGGTCGTCGTTGTGCCAGTTGTCGTACTTGGCCCATGCGTTGAACCGCCAGTTCGTGACGGCGAGATTGCCCTCGCGGTCCTTGACAAAGATCGGACCGGAGTCGCGGAGCCAAACGCGGTCCGTCGCCCAGTGATGAAAGTGCAGCCGCGCCAGATTCGCGCCCTGCCGTTTAAGCATGCCGTAGGCGCGCTTCTCAGCAGCAGCGTCGTTCACGAGGATGTGTACGTCTTCGACGCTCGAGAGCCAGCGCACGATCTCGCAGTAAACCCACGGGATCGGCTGAAACTTTTTCGGCCAGTCCTCAGGATTATGCGGCCATGCGATCCAGGTTGCAGCGTGCGGCGCCCACTCGGCGGGCATCCGAAACTCACTCATCTCTTCTTTCACATTCACATCTTTCATTCTAAAGAGTGCAAATTAAACAACGAGGTACATCGATGAAGATTCGCCCTTACAAATCCTCCGATCTGGCTGAATGGATGCGAATGCGCCGCGAACTCTGGCCGGAGCTTCCCGCCGATGAAGAGGCACAGCGGGCCGACTGCGACGCGTGGCTCGCCCGAGACAACGCCATCGTCATTGTTGCCCAACGTGCCGACTCCTCACAGCTCGCCGGGTTCATCGAAGTGGGCGAGCGCGAGTTCGCCGATGGCTGCGAGACCAGCCCCGTCGCGTATTTGGAAGGCTGGTTCGTCGATGAAGACGTCCGCGGCCAGGCAATCGGTCGCAAGCTGGTGCAGGCCGCGGAGAAATGGGCGATCGCAAACGGATATCGCGAGTTTGCCTCAGATGCGCTGCTTGAAAATCTGCCCTCGCAGCGCGCTCACAACTCGGTGGGTTTCGTGGAGGTAGAGCGGGCGGTGCGTTACGCCAAACAGCTGCGCAATAGATAACGCACCACTGCCCTCCTTTACTTCGCGATCGCCTTCGTGTCCACCGGCACGCGCGGGTTGTACCTCTTGGCCAGCTCCGGTGTGGAGACGACTTCACTCGGCTTCGGGTTCACGGCCTTTGCGACTTCGACGCCGATCACGTACTCCGGGCCGAACATGTTGCTTGTGAAGAAGATCATCTTCTTGTCGGGTGAGAAGCGCACGTTCGGCTCCTGGTGATAGTCATGCCACGCCATATTCACGAGGTGCTCGGCCGTGAAGTAGCCGGGCTGGAAGAAGTTCGGGTCATTGATCGCGCCCGTCGTGTTGACGAGGTGCGGGTGAAAAAGCTCGATCCACTCGCCGTCCGGAGCCTTCGCCACCTGACCTGGGTCGCCGCCATCACCGCAGAAGAGATCGAGGTCCTTGGTCAGGTTGAAGTGGATCGACCAGTCGTTGCGCTCCATGTGGTACGCCGTGCGGCGGCCGTTGGCGAGATCGTAGCCTGCGAGATAAAAGTCCTGCCCTTTGATGGGCTGCCAGTCGTACCAGATAGTCTTGCCGTCGAGGCCCCAGAACTCGTGCCCGGCGATCTCCATGGCGATGCGCCGCTTGTGAATCAGCGTGTTGTGCGTGCCGTCGGTGTGGATCATCCAGATGCGGTCCACCTTCTGCCACGGGCCTTCATGGCAGTACATCAGCAGCGTGGGATCGCTCGGTGAGAAGAGCAGGTGATTGACCCAGTCGGTCGAATGCAACAGCGCATGCAGCTTTCCAGTCTGCAGCTCGATCGTATAGAGCGTTAGCGGGATGTGCGCAGCCAGCCGCTGCTCCATCATCTGGCCCTTGTTCAGCGGTTGCACGAGCGGGCCGGCCTGGCCCTTCGGGTTCACGCGATTCTGTCCGTAATCTGTGGCGGACTCCGGGTGATCGAAGATCGTGCCGGCACCCAGCGTCTCATCGGCGTTGATCGTCGCGACGTTCATTCCGCGCGGAAGATCGCAGAGCTTCGTCACCTGCTTGCTGTAAACGTCCGCCTTGTAGAGGGAAATAACGTGTGTCTGCGGGTCGGCCTTGCTGAAGAAGATTGAGTTCGTCTTGTGCCCGGCGATGATCGCGTGCACACCGCCAAAGCGGAACTGCTGGTTTGTCTCGTCCGCGGGCCGCGGCGGATTCGGGACAATAAGCCATGTCTTCTTCGTCGCCAGATCCAGACCGTGGATGCCATCCGGCGCGGTGTAGATCATCGTCTTCAGATCAGGCGTGTACGCGTTGACGTTGAAGTAGAAGCCCGAAGAGCCGGGCTCGTCCGTCATGCGCCACACGCGATGGCCCGTGTCCTTATCGACCCATGTGCGCGGAGGAACCTGGCCGGTCGCGCTCGGCTTGAGCGGTTCACGCTGTGCGAGGCCCATGGTGGAAAAAGCGAAGAGAGCAGCGAAGGCGACGGCAAGACGGCGAATGGGGATGTTCACGTTGAGTAGACTCCGGTGGGCGCTTTGTTCCGGCAAGCAACCAGCGCACACTCGCAACGGCGCTGGCGGGGATTTACCGGACGTTCGCTTTATACACGGTACGAACGTCGTTTGGAAATTGTTTCAGATTGGAAAAACCATCGCCAGGCGGCTGTCGGCAGGCGCTGCACCTTGCAGTGAGAGAATCGCTGGATGGGCTCCCGCAGCCGGCTTGTTATTGTTCTGTTGCTTCTTCAGTCGTTCGTGCTTGTGGCGCAAAGCGCGCCATCGCCGGATTCTGACCACGACGGCCTTTCCGACGGTGTTGAGCAGACGCTGCTGACCCAGTTTTCACCCTACTTCTACATCGGCCAGCATGAGTGCGCCGGGCTCCCAGCTGTGTTCCAGCCGGAGCTGCTCCAACCAACGCCGCAAAAAGAGGATGGAACGGTTTACGGTCAGGTGTTTCCGGCAAGAATCTCCGGAACGGCCACGCCGATGGCGGAGATTCACTTCTATGACCTCTGGGATCGCGACTGCGGAGCGCATCGTCATCAGCTCGATGCGGAGCATGTTGCCGTGCTGGTGGAAGCCTCCAGCTCGGACGTCATCAACGCAAAATGGAAGGCTGTCTACTGGTTTGCCGCAGCGCATGAGAACACCGTTTGCGATGTCAGCCAGCTTGCGCGCGCCTCAGCGCTGGGAGCCGAAGAGAATGGCGCGAAGGTGTGGCTCTCGCCTGGCAAACACGCGGCATATCTGGCGAAGTCGCTGTGCAATCACGGCTGCGGCGCCGACCGCTGCGAGGCGATGAAGCCGATGCGGACGAGCCGGATCATCAACCTCGGTGAGCCTGGCCATCCGATGAACGGATCGCTCTTTATTGCATCAACGGCGTGGCCGCTCGAGCAGAAGATGAGCCACACGAACTTTCCTCCCGAGCCGATCGCGAGGCTGAATGCCTTGCCACAGAGCGATATCGCCTGGTTCAACGCCGGCCGCCATCCTGCCCAGGGCATCGTTGCAATCAGCTACACAACGGGAGAGGCGATCGCCGGCAGCGGAGGGGACACGGACGCGGCGTTGGCCCTCGCATCCGATAAGACCGGCAATGCGCTGCAGAAGAGTTACCGTAACACGAAGCA
>DASUHZ010000028.1:0-10360 GCA_036273275.1 Bryocella sp. | reverse complement strand
TCGACAAGGTTGCGAAGCTGGCGGTCGAGAAGGCGAAGCTTGCGGGCAAGCCGATGAAAGAGCTGAAGTGGTCGACGTTTCTCGGGCACGAGGCGAGTGGGACTGTCGCAAGCAAGATCACAGCGAAGAAGGCGCCCGGATCGACGACCCGCGGCGCGATTGCGAAGAATGCCGCGGAGAAGCGTGAGGTAAAGGCAGCGGGAAAGAAGCAGGCGAGTAAGAAGAGCGCAGTCTAGATCGCATTGAGGAGGACGGAACGACGATGCGGCCAACTTTTTCGCTGGGCATTGAGGAGGAGTACCAGACAGTTGATCCGGACACGCGCGATCTGCGGTCGCACATCAAGACCGAGATGCTGTCCAAGGGAAAGCTGCGGCTGGAGGAGCGCGTCAAGGCCGAGATGCATCAGTCCGTCATTGAGGTGGGCACGCGCATCTGCCGCAACATCGAGGAGGCGCGCGAGGACCTGTACGATCTGCGTCGCAACATGATTCACCTCGCCGAGGAAAACGGGCTCATGCTGGTCGCCGGTGCGACCCATCCATTCGCCGACTGGCGTGCGCAGGAAATCTATCCTGACCCGCGCTACGACAAGGTCGTCGAGGATCTGCAGCTTGTGGCGCGCGCGAATCTCATCTTCGGCCTGCACGTGCACGTTGGCATCGAAGACCGCGAGGCGGCGATACGAATCATGAATTCGCTGCGGTATTTTCTGCCGCACATCCTCGCGCTGAGCACGAACTCTCCCTTCTGGCTTGGCATGGAGACGGGGTACAAGAGCTATCGCGCCAAGGTGTTCGAGAACTTCCCGCGCACCAATCTTCCGGACCACTTCGCCAGTTACTCCGAGTTCGAGAACTACGTGAACCTGCTGATCAAGACCAACTGCATCGACAACGCGAAGAAGATCTGGTGGGACGTACGGCCGCATCCGTTCTTCAACACCGTGGAGGTGCGTGTGTGCGACATCCCCATGCGCGCCGAGGAGACGGTTGCGATTGCCGCGCTGATTCAGGCGACCGCGGCGAAGCTCTGTCTGCTGCACGAACGCAATCAGGACTACCGGCAGTATTCGCGCGCGCTGCTGATGGAGAACAAGTTTCGCGCGGTGCGCTACGGCCTCGAGGGCAAGCTGATCGACTTTGGCAAAGAAGAAGAGGTTCCGGAGTGCGATCTGATTCTCGAGTACCTGGAATTTATCGATGAGGTCGTCGACGGACTCGGGTGCAGGGACACCATCGAGCACATCCGCAACATGATTCGCGACGGATCCGGCGCCGACCGGCAACTTCGCGTCTATAGAGAGACCGGCGATCTAAAGAAGGTTGTTGACTATATGGCGGAAGAGACCCGAGCGGGACTCTGATCGGCGCAGGAAGTTAGAAGCAAGGAGCAAAAAGATTTGCAGGTAATGACAGATTTACGAACCATGACCTTCCCCGAGGAATTTCGCGCGGGTGCGCGTAACGCGGTCACGACGTGCCTCAGGATTCAGCCGAGCGAGAAAGTAACCCTCATCACCGACGACGCCACGCGCGAGATTGCGGCATCGATTGCCGTGGAACTGGATGCAATCGGCTGCACATGGAATGCGTTCGTGTTGGAGGAGCTCGCCCAACGGCCGCTGAAGGAGATGCCGCACGAGGTGCTCGACGACATGGAGAGCGCCGCGGTGTCGATCTTCGCCGTGCAGGTGCAGCCCAACGAACTGCGCAGCCGGATGCAGATGACCGACGTGGTCAACCGCCGCAGGATGCGCCACGCGCACATGGTGAACATCACGCCGGAGGTGATGGTGCAGGGCATGCGCGCCGATTTCAACGCAGTCGACCGGCTCAGTCAGAAGGTGCTGGAAAAGGTGCGCGCGGCGAAGTACGTGCGGGCTACGAGCGGCGCCGGTACGAACATCTTCGCTGAATTAGAGCCGAACTATAAGTGGTTCAAGACCTCGGGAATCATCAGCCCGGAGAAGTGGGGCAATCTGCCCGGCGGCGAGTGCTTCACCGCGCCCGGCGAAGTCAACGGCGTGTTCGTAGTCGATGGCGTTGTGGGCGATTTTCTCTGCGCGCGCTTCGGGATTCTGCGCAAGACACCGCTGACGATTCACGTCGGCCACAACCGGATTACCAGCGTCGCGTGCGCGAACAAGGAGCTGGAACAGGCGTTCTGGGCGTACACGCACACTGATGAGAACTCCGATCGCGTCGGTGAGTTTGCCATCGGCACAAACATCGGTGTCTCGCGTGTGATTGGCAACATCCTGCAGGACGAAAAATTTCCCGGCATTCACATCGCGTTCGGCGATCCCTATGGAGCGCACACGGGCGCGCCGTGGAAGTCAACGACGCACATTGATGTGGTGGGGCTGGAGTTCAACATCTGGCTCGGCGACGGAACCAACGAAGAGCAGATTATGAGCGAAGGCAAGTTCCTCATCGAGTCATAAGAAGCAAGTCAGCGAGTCAGCGAGTTAGGAAAAAGCGGATGCTCGAGCCGTATCGCAGCGCGTTCAACGAGTGCTTCACGCTGGGCAGGTACGCGGAGCTGCTGCGGCTGGTTAACGAGCGCACGCGTACGCAGGTGGACTTCCGTGTCGCCGAAACGCCGTGCTTCTTTGCGCCGGAGCTGATGGAGAAGCTGGTGCGCACAGGCGAGGAGCTGACCGCCGAGCTGCTCAACAATCCCCAGTACAAGCGTGACTCGGACGCTGCGATTCCGGCCGCGTACCGCGTGCCCGGCGAAAACGAGCATCCGCACTTCATGACGGTGGACTTCGGCCTTGTGCGCAACGCCGCGGGCGATCTGGAACCGAAGCTCGTGGAGCTGCAGGCGTTCCCGTCGGTGTTCGGATACCAGGCCGTGCTCTCGCAGGCGTACAAGGAGGTGTACGAGCTCGATGAAGGGCTGCACTGCTTCTTCGGCGGAATGGATGAGGCGGCGTATTGGGCCGTGTTGCGCGAGGTCATCGTCGGCCGGCACGATGCGGAGAACGTAGTCCTGATGGAGATTGAGCCGGAGAAGCAGAAGACGCTGCCCGATTTTCGCGTGCATGAGGAGCGGCTCGGCATTCGTACCGTCGACATCGCGACGGTAATGAAGGAAGGGAAGCGGCTGTTCTACAAACCGAATGGCGAGCGCCGCAAGAACCGGGCGCTGGTGCCGATTGACCGCATCTACAACCGGGCGATTGTGGACGAGCTGGTGCGGAAGGACATCAATCTACCGTTCGACTACCGGGAGGAGTTGGACGTCGAATGGGCGGGCCATCCGAACTGGTACTTCCGGATCAGCAAGTTTTCAATTCCATATCTCAAGCATCCGGCTGTGCCTGCCGCGGTGTTCCTGGACGACTGGTTTGCCGGCAGCGGCCGCGAGCGGCTGCCTCCTGACCGTACCCAATGGATTTTGAAGCCGCTTTATTCCTTTGCGGGCAAGGGCATACAGTTTGCTCCCAGCGATCAGGACCTGCGGAGCATTCCTGACGGCGAGCGACATAATTATCTGCTGCAGGAGAGAATGCAGTTTGAGCCGGTGATCCGCACGCCGGAGGGGATGACACAGGCTGAGATCCGGATCCTATATGCTTGGCCCGATGGGGGTAAGATGACCCCGCTGATCAATCTGGTGCGCATGGGCCGCGGGCTGATGATGGGGGTTGACCACAACAGAGACAGAACCTGGGTGGGCGGATCTGCCGGCCTGATCCCGGCCTGATTCCGGGTTGATTCCAAAGAGAGCACCTTAGTAATGGTTCTGCCGGGGTACAGCCGGGGTACAATCGTGCGACAATCGGTGCTGCCAAAAGACTCACCCGGAAGAGGAACATATGACGTTGACTACCCCCGCGAGTGATCCGGTCCGTGCAGCGGTCCGTTTTCCGCTGCGGCTGGACCTGACACTCACGTCTGAGGACCGCGAGTACCATGCGGTGACCGAAGACGTCTCTTCGGCCGGGCTGCTGTTTGTCAGTGATGAGGTCCCCCCAGTCGATAGCACGGTCCGTTTTCAGATCAAGATGCCCGCCGCCATTATGGGTGGGACAGAGGATGTTTTGCTGGATTGCGTCGGACGAATTGTTCGACATGACTTTTCCGCGGGCCGCAGCCGGGCCGCGGCTGTAATAGATAAGTACTCCCTAAGGGCTGAACGCCATGACCAGTGATGGATCGAAAAGCACACTAACCAAGGCTCCGGAGAACGGAGCTACGCCCGCGCCGGGGATTCGGGTAATCCTGGCCGATTCACAGGCGATTTACCGCGTCGGAATGCGCAAGGTCTTCGCGCTCGAGGACGACATACGTGTCGTCGCGCAGGCGGAGACGCTGGAGAATCTGTACGCCGCGTTGCAGCGCTTTCCAACCGACGTGGTGCTGCTCGAAGGGCAGCTCATCGCAGGCACCGTCGACGCCATTCCGCAGTTTGTGCGACGCGCGCCCAACGCGAAGCTGATCGTCCAGGTGTCGGAAAGCGATGAAGGCAATACCGTCGAGCTGTATCGCCGCGGTGTGCGTGGCGTCGTTCCACGGTCGATCTCGCCGGACCTGCTGGTAAAGTGCGTGCGCAAGATCGCGGCGGGCGAGACCTGGATCGACAATCAGTCGATCTCCTGGGTGATCGATGCATACCGCGCCCAGGCCGCCTCGCTGACCAATCCGCGGACACAGCCCAGGCTCTCGGACAAGGAACTCGCGATCATCGCCTGCATCACGCGCGGCATGAGGAACAAAGAGATTGCGTACCAGATTGGGACAACCGAGCAGGTGGTGAAGAACTATCTGCGCAAGGTGTACGACAAATTGGGTGTGAGTGACCGCCTGGAACTCGCGCTGTACTGCCTGCACCACCAGATCCTGAAGCAGGAGACGGCGGCGGCGGAGATGGCGTACGTGGATCCCGGCGTTCCGCTGCGTGCAAAGCTCTAGACTGTTGGTCTGAACTTATAGTCTGAAGGGCTGCGCGCGAGGATGTTCCTGAAGCCGTTTCGATCCCTTAATCCCGCGCAGTGGCGAACGTTTTCGGCCTGCTTTCTGGGCTGGTCGCTGGATGCGTTCGATTTTTTCCTCCTGACATTCTGTCTCGATTCCATCGCAGCCACGTATCACGTGAACCTCGCGACGGCGGCAGACAGCATCACGTGGACGCTGTGCATGCGGCCGGTGGGTGCGCTGCTGTTTGGTCTGCTGGCGGAGAAGATTGGCCGCCGTCCCACGCTGATGCTGAATGTGCTGACCTTCTCGATCTTTGGGGTGGGTTCAGCCTTTGCGCCAACGTTTACGGGTTTTCTGGTCATGCGCGCGTTGTTTGGCGTCGCGATGGGCGGCGAATGGGGCGTGGGTGCGGCGCTCGCGCTGGAGTCGATTCCCGCAGACGTGCGAGGGTTTTTCTCCGGGCTGCTGCAGGAAGGCTACATGGCAGGAAATCTGCTCGCGGCCGCAGCTTATGGGTCCATCTATCCCCATCTGCATGCCCATGGCTTTATGACGAAGTGGCGGATGCTATTCCTGCTGGGCGGAATCCCAGCCGCCCTTGCCGCGTTCATCTCCTTCGGAGTGGAGGAATCGCCGGCCTGGAAGAAGGGGCGAACCAGGAACTCGGCCGAGAGCTATCGTGCGCTGTGGAAGTCGTTGCCTATGTTCTGCTTCCTGGCCTTTCTGATGTTTGGGTTTAACTCGTTCAGTCACGGAACGCAGGACCTGTATCCGACGTTCCTGAAGCACGACAAGGGATTGGGGGTGCAGGCCACCTCGATTGTTTCCATGCTTGGAACCCTGGGCGCGTTCGTTGGAGGGATTTGTGCGGGGTCACTTTCGGAGAGATTCGGGCGGCGCCGGATGATTGTTCTCGCGGCCTTGCTGGCTGTACCCGTGATCCCGCTTTGGATATGGAGTCACACCGCGGCGATGCTGGCGCTCGGCGGTTTTCTGATGCAGTTGATGGTCCAGGGCGCCTGGGGGGTGATTCCGGTACACCTGAACGAGCTGTCGCCAGGAGCGGTGAGGGCGATACTTCCTGGATTGGCGTATCAGCTGGGCAATCTGCTGTCGTCCAGGAATGGGCATTTTCAGGCCGAGGTGGCGCAAAGGGTGTTCGGGGGGCGACTTGCGCCTGTATTGGGCTGGACGGTAGTGTTCTGTGCGGTGTTCATCGCGGTTGTGGCCTCACTTGGGCGTGAGGCGCGCGGAGCGGACCTGTCGGGCATCGAGGCGGCGAGCGTCTAAGGAGATAGAGGTAGTGATGGGGACGGGGACCACAGCACCGCCGGAGCTCACGCAGGCGAAACCGTATCTGATTGAGCAGGATTGGGCGGCCTACACGCCGGAGCAGCATGCGATCTGGTCCGAGCTGGTGGGGCGCAGGATGCCGCAGCTGGAGCGGCATGCGTGCGCGGAGTATATGGACGGTTTTAGCCGCATCGGGCTGCAGCAGGACCATCTGCCAAACCTGACGGAGGTGACGAAGCGACTGCGGCCGCGGACGGGGTGGAGCTCGACGCCGGTGAGCGGGTTTCTGCCTGCGGGCGCGTTCTTCGAGATGCTGGCGGCGCGAATGTTTCCGACAACCACCTGGATTCGCAGCCGCGACTCGCTGGAGTACACACCGGAGCCCGATATCTTCCACGACGTCTTTGGGCACGTGCCCATGCATGCGCATCCGGTTTTCGCCGATTTCCTGCAGCACTACGGGAAAGTTTGCGCGGCGCTGACCGACCAGAACGACCTGGAGCGTATGGGCCGGCTGTTTTGGTTCACGGTGGAGTTTGGGGTAATCCGGCAGGCGGGGGAGATCAAGGTGTATGGGAGTGGGTTGATCTCGTCACATGGGGAGTGCACGCACGTGATCAACGGCGGGCCGGAGATTCGGGAGTTTGAGTTGGCGAAGGTTCTGGATACGGTGGTGGATGTGGCGAAGATGCAGCCGGTGCTGTACGCAATTGAGAGCTTTGAACAGATTTATGAGGCGACCAAGGAGGCGGAGTCGCGGCTGGGGTGAGCGCCTGGGCGATTATCGTTGCGGGCGAGGGTACCCCCTCCCCTGTTTTTGCGCAAAGTCTTCGAAACAAATGACATAGGTCTGGACTTTAATGGCGAAAATGTGCAAAGTCTTCAAAACAAAGGGGTAGAGTTTACAGGGGGATGCGGCCGGAATGATGGGGGAGCGGCGGATGTTATTGAGGGTGCTGGGGTTGCTGGTGTTAGGAATACCGCTGTATGGGCAGTATGTGCGGCCGACGCCGCCGACGCGGGATCCGCATACGGCGGGGTATGTGAAGGCGACGGAGTTGCCGGATGGGGAGGTCCCATCGCCGGATAAGGAGGGGAATTTCATCATCGGGCCGATGCATGAGGCGGCGCCGGAGATGCAGTCGTCCGATCCGAGGGGTGAGCTACGGGGGCGGGTGGTCGAGATTACGATGCGGTCGGAGGACAGCAAGTACTATCCCGGGATCGCGCGGGACAAAGGGACCTTTGGGACGCCGGACCCGAACGATCCGGCGAAGCTGGTGGTGACGACGAGCCATCCGGCGCCGTGGACGCGCAAGGTGACAGTGTATGTGCCGCAGGAGTATGTGGCGGGGAGTGTGGCGCCGCTGATCGTGGGGGCGGATGGGCCGGACTGGATGCTGTTTACGGCGATCGATGGGCTGATTGCGGAGCACAAGGCGCCGGTGATGATTGCGGTGTCGATCCAGAACGGTGGAGGGGACGCGCAGGGGAGCGAGCGGGGGCTCGAGTACGACACGATGTCAGGGAAGTATGCGGAGTGGGTGGAGAACGAGGTGCTGCCGCGGGTGGAGCGCGAGGCTAAGGTGAGGCTTACGAAAGACCCAGACGGAAGGGCGACGATGGGTGGGAGCTCGGGTGGGTCGTGCGCGCTGGAGATGGCGTGGTATCACCCGGAGTGGTATCACCGGGTGCTGACGTACTCAGGCACGTTTGTGAACCAGCAGTGGCCGCCGAACCCGGAGACTCCGGGAGGGGCGTGGGAGTTTCATAAGCGGCTGATTCCGGATTCTCCGCGGAAGCCGATTCGGATCTGGATGGAGGTTGGGGATCGTGACAACTGGAATCCGAATGCGATGCGCGATGGCATGCATGACTGGGTGGTGGCGAATGAAGATATGGCCAAGGCGCTGGCGGCGAAGGGATATCACTACCAGTTTGTGTTTGCGCGGAATGCGGGGCATACGGATCGCGCGGTGAAGGCGCAGACGCTGCCGGAGGCGCTGGAGTATGTGTGGCTGGGGTGGCGGGGGAGGTAGGAGCTAGTTCGCTCCTAGATTTGCACAGCCAGCTGTGCGGAGTATTTCGCTTATAATATAAGCATGATTAGCCAGACGTTTTCTTTACCCAGCGCCAACCGTGCGGCGACACATGAGAAGCGTGATGTGCCATCGTTTGATGAGTGTTTTTCCACCCTCCGCCCTTTCTTTGAAGCTCTCGAGAGATCCTTTGAGGACGCAACGCGCGAGATGCGAGAATTTTTCGAGGAAAAAGGCCGCCCATGGGATCCATTTTTCGCTCCTCACTATGTGAGATACCTCGTTAAGGAGCACCTTAGCGCAAGAAACTTTGTAGCGGAGGATTTCCAACTGGAAAATCTCGCCTACAGCGGCCTCTCCATCTTTCTTCACCGCTTCCACGTAAAAATCTTCAAGAGTGTCGGCGGTGATGTTCCGGCACCTGGGGCCTCAAAGCCGAGGCGCAGTTTTTACGCTCAACAACAATCGTTGCTCTTCGCAGCTATAGCTGAGGACTCTGATGAAGACTCCGATCAGAGCTCACTAAATCTGATAATTCTTTGGGATTTTGATTCGGCGCGTCGACTGGCCAGATTTTGGCTCGTGTGTCCGAAGGCAGGTGGGCGTACCAAGGATTCTGTCGAAGTTTACTGGCAACAGGAAGTTCCTTTGCTGCTTTCAAGCACCTCCCCGACAGGGGTCGAGCAGACGGAGCCATTGGGCGAGGATCTCGAAATTTCCCTCAAGAAGCGCGCAGTAGCGGATGTTGGAGAACATGAATAGTGGAGTTCGCATCAGGCAAGTGCGAGAGCTTTTAGGCAAGACGCAAACAGAATTTGCGGACTTAGCCGGAGTATCGCAGCCAGCAATCGCTCAGTTGGAAGCTGGCAGCACTGCTGCCAGCGAGCAGACCTTGCAAAATCTGTCGTTGAACACCGGATTTCCCGTTGAGTTCTTTAAGGCGGAGCCTCGGCTGGAGTTGCCGTTGGGCAGCCTGCTGTATCGTGCACACGTCGGCGCGAGTACCAAAGAGCGTGCGAGAGCGTACAGGTTAGCCCAGCTTTTATACGAATTCATCGAAAGTGTATCTGAAGAGATCGAACGCCCCCCGGTTCGTTTGCCTCGTCTGTCCACTGATCCAACCCTTGGTGCCCACCTTACACGTTCGGCTATGGGGCACGCTCCGGACGTCCCGATTCCCAACTTGATCAACTCAATTGAGAGGGCTGGTGTCATCGTGCTTTCTCTGCCAGTAGCAACCGAAAAGATCGATGCGTTCTCGGTATGGGCGGGCCCCACCTCTGAGCAGCCCTTGATTGGCGTGGTGACCAACAAACCTCCCGACAGGCTGCGATTTAGCGTCGCCCATGAACTTGGCCATTTAGTTCTTCACCATCCCTTGCGGGTTTCGCCGGAGGAGGCTGAAAGGCAGGCACATCAATTCGCTGCAGAGTTGCTACTTCCGGAGACCGTGATGCGCTCCGAGATAACTACGCCAATTACACTGTCCAGCTTGGCCCCACTCAAGCCTAAGTGGCGCGTGTCAATTCAAGCGTTAATTCGACGATCGTTTGATCTGCAAATGATCAGTGAGAGGCAGTACAGATATCTCTTCGAACAGCTTAGTGCGAGGGGAATGCGTAGGGATGAGGGGGTTCCGATAGCTACAGAATTGCCTCGTGGCCTCAGAAAGATTGTTGAGGTTTTGTATGGTTCAGATGTTTCTCCGGACCGCCTAGCCAAATTGATGGGCCTGCCGATTTCAATCACACGGAATATTTTGGATTCTCACAGTCGGCGTGAGGACTTGGAATCGAGGCGTGCTCCGAGACTCTTGCGTTTCGATCAGGAGAGGATTCAATGAAGGTGGGCACCCGGATTCGTCGCCCGGTGTAGACGGCGCGCTGATAGGCTGTGAGGTACAGCTTCCGGACACTATCTATGCTTGCTCTTCTTCTGACGTTGCAGATTTTTCATGTGGCGTTTCTGGCGCTGCATGACTGGGTGCCGCTCGGGCGGTTGAATGATGTGCGCGCCGGTAAGGAGAGCGGTCGTTTGCTACCGCAAACGATACCCCACCCTTTCACGATGAGACTGTGAAAGGGTAGGCCACCCCGGAGT
>DASUHZ010000027.1:0-27041 GCA_036273275.1 Bryocella sp. | reverse complement strand
CTTCGGATAGCCTTCGGGCGAATCCTCCCAGTCCTCCTGGCGCCCTAAGGGCGTCACGTCGAGATAGTTCCAGACGCTGCCCATGGCTTCATCGCCGCGGTTGTTGATGAAATAGGTGCGGAAGAGCTTGTCGTTCTCATCGCGAAAGAAGACGTTGTGGCCGTGCCACTCGTCGACGCCGAAGTCCTTATCGAAGTCGTCGGTGATGGTGTACCAGGGGATCTTTTCCCAGCCCATGCGCTGCTTCAGGCGAGCAATGTTTTCCTGCGATCCTCGTGAGGCGTAGGCCAGCGAGGTATCGCGCGCGTGCAGATGCGAGAGGTGAGAGACCTGGTCTGCGCCAAGAGAACAACCTACGCAGGCGTGGTCCGGCCAGCCGTAGACGTTGGAGTCGTAGAAGGCGCGATAGAGCACGAGCTGCCGGCGGCCTTCGAAGAGATCGAGCAGCGAGACCTTGCCCTGCGGACCTTCGAAGACGTATTGCTTCTCGACGGCGAGCCAAGGCATACGCCGCCGCGCGGCCGCCATGGCGTCGCGAGCGTGAGTGAGTTCCTTTTCTTTGACGAGCATCTCCTGCCACGCTTTTTGCCATGCCTCTGAGGAGACCACGGAAGGCCTTTTCATCGCTGCGATCTGCTCATTGCGCTGCTGCTGTTTGTTCTGCTGACTGGTCGTCATTGGTTCCTCCGTCTTCGCGCTCGTGCGCTTTTTTGTTCCAGATCTTCACAGCAGCGAGCGCGGAGACGCCGCCCGCCGACACAGCACCGGCCGCAATCCAAAGCGCCGTGCCAATGCAGAAGGGACACATGGTTACCTCCTTGCCCGCTCCGCAGCTGCTTTGCGGATACGCCCGATCAACTCGCTCCAGCCTTCGTCCACACCACGCTCCTGTTCGCCAATCCATCCCATCGCGCGGTGCACGAAGCGCATGCGAGTTACGCCGTTCTCTTCAGAAAGCCGGTATTGCAGATTTGAGACGGCGGGAGAGGACATGAAGAGCGGTCCCGAAATTTCGAGCAGCGATGGAGTCTTGATGGCCTGCACCGTACCCCAGAAGTGGCCGGTGTTTTTGCCGAGGTCGCGAAACCAGCGTCCGCCGGGCCACGCTTCGAGCACCATCGGCATCGGTTTTTCGGGAGTGGAGTTGAGCGGTCCCATCTGCTCGAGGATTGTCTCGAAGACGATCTCGATTGGAGCCGCGATCTCCTCTTCCTTGATGATCTCGAAGGCCTGCAGTACATCTTCTTTTACGGTGGCTGCCATTACTCCTCCTTCTTTTTGTTTGGGGGATCGACCGAGCGAGTGATTCGTTCGAAGGCCTTGCGCTCGGCGCGTTGCTTGATCTGGTCGACCTGATGAGTCCAGTAGCGTTCGAAGAACTTGACCCAGTCGTGCACTGGCTTCAGGCTCTCGGCCTTGAGGCGGTACATACGATGTTGTCCGCGCTTGACTACGGTGACAACGCCGGCTTTCCGGAGGGCTCCGAGGTGCTTGGAGACGGCAGGCTGGGCCATCTTCATGCGCACGACGATCTCGTTGACGGCGTGGTCACGGCCGTCGGAGAGGACCGCGATGACCTCGCGCCGGCGTGGTTCGGCGATAGCGGTGAAGACGTCTGCGGGATGGGCGCTTCGCGTCATGAAGAGAAATATATGCCTATTTAGGAATATGTCAAGCGCGATTTCGGAACAAAATGCGTGGGGGTCGAATTTTGCGGGGGATTAGCGGTTTGGGCCGTTGTAGATGGCGCCGCTGGTGCAGGTCTCACGGACGACAATGCGGCTCAGAGTGGGGAGCGTGGGTTCGAGACGCTCCCATATCCAGCGGGCGAGGATTTCGCTGGTCGGGTTTTCGAGGCCGGGAATGTCGTTGAGGTAGTTGTGATCGAGCTGCTCGTGGAGCGGGCGGAAGGCGGTGTTGAGGTCGGCGAAGTCGCAGACCCAGCCGGCGGTCGCGTCGACTTCGCCGCGGATGTGAATCTCGACGCGGAAAGAGTGGCCGTGGAGGCGCGCGCATTTGTGGCCGGGTGGGACGTTGGGCAATTTGTGCGCGGCTTCGAACCGGAATTCTTTGAAGATATCCATCTGGGTTAAGGATAAGCGAGTCGGGGGTGAGGAGTCGGTAAGGCGGAGTCGCGACGGTAAACTGGTTGGATGGGTTTGGAAGGCCAAAAGAAGGCTGTTGTGTTGTTGAGTGGAGGACTGGACTCGACAACAGTTGTGGCAATTGCGAAGGCGCAGGGATATTCGGTTTATGCGCTGAGCTTTGACTATGGACAGACGCACAAGGCGGAGCTGCGGGCGGCGGCTCGGGTGGCAGCGGGGATGCAGGTTGGACGACACGTTGTGCTGAAGGTTGATCTGAGTGCGTTTGGAGGGTCGGCGCTGACGGGCGATGCGGAGATTCCGAAGCATCGGTCGCTCAAGGAGATTGGCGAGGGCGTTCCGGTGACGTATGTGCCGGCGAGGAATACGGTGTTTCTTTCGCTGGCGCTGGCGTGGGCGGAGAGCCTGGGCGCGACGGATATTTTTATCGGGGTGAATGCGCTGGATTACAGCGGGTATCCAGACTGCCGGCCGGAGTTTATTCGGGCGTTTGAAGCGATGGCGAACCTGGGGACGAAGATCGGGAGTGAGGGGAAGCTGGTTGAGATTCATACACCGCTGATTGCGATGACCAAGGCGGAGATTGTGCGCAAGGGGCTGGAGCTCGGCGTGGATTATGGGATGACGGTGACGTGCTATGACGCGTCAGACGAAGGGGAGGCGTGCGGCGCGTGCGATGCATGCCTGCTGCGGCTGAAGGGGTTCGCAGAGAATGCCGCGAGTGACCCGGTGAGGTATCGGAAGAGCTGATGGCATATGCGGTGAAAGAGATTTTTTACACGTTGCAGGGCGAGGGCATGAACGCCGGACGGGCGGCGGTGTTCTGCCGGTTCAGCGGATGCAATCTGTGGAGCGGGCGCGAGCAGGATCGCGCGCAGGCGGTGTGTCAGTTCTGCGATACGGATTTCTTCGGCACGGATGGTGATGGCGGAGGGAAGTTCGGGTCAGCGGAAGAGCTGGCGGACGCGGTTGCGGAGAAGTGGCCAAAGCATGTGGCGGGGCAGAGGTTCGTGGTGTGCACAGGAGGCGAGCCGCTGTTGCAGCTGGATGCGGCGCTGATCGAGGCGCTGCATGAGCGCGGGTTCTGGATTGCGGTGGAGACGAATGGGACGATTGCGGTGCCTGAAGCTGTGGACTGGGTTTGCGTGAGTCCGAAGGCGAACGCGGAGCTGGTGGTGACGCGCGGGGATGAGCTGAAGGTCGTGTATCCGCAGGCGACGGACCCGAACGAGTACCTGGGGATGGAGTTCAAAAACTTTTTCATTCAGCCGATGGATGGACCCGAGGCGAGAGCGTCGCTGATTGCGGCGATTGAGTTCTGCCAACAGAATCCCGTGTGGCGGCTTAGTTTGCAGACGCATAAGATGATCGGGATTCGCTGAATTCCTCGAGACTTTCAGGTGCTTCACTCCTGGGGGTTGCGGGAGAGATTGCGCTTGATGTTGTAGCAGTAGCCGAGGAGCGCGTCGTCGTCGGCGAGTGCGGACTGCAGGGCGCGCTCGAGCGAGTCGATCTGAGCGGGCGAGAGAGTGGAAAAGTTGGCGGCCGCGGCGAGGGTAGCCCAGGCGGCGTCGACTTCCTGCGGGGGCAGGTTCTCGTGGGCCGCGGCGAGGCGCCTGGTGAAGTTGCTGAAGGCGAGGTTGTCTTCGAAGTTGATGTTGAGCGGATCGTGCTCGGTGCGCAGCACGGAGGCGGCGCGGTAAAGGTCTTCGCTGGCGCGGTCGACGTGCGTCATGAAGGCGTCCTGGTTGGTATAGCGGTAGTCGACGGGGCCGAGATTTTCAGTGAGGTAGTTGACAGTGCCTGACTGATGCAGTTTGTGCCATTCGTCCTCGAGGTAGAGATAACGGATGTGACGCACAATAAACGGGCCGGGAGGCAGCGGCTGGTGGGCGCGGAGGGCGTGCAGGATTGCGAGGTCGTGTTGGAGATCGCGCTCGTGGCGCTGCGTAGCGAAGATATTGAACTGGTTCGAAGATTCATTGGTGATGCGTTCGGCGAGGAGCGAGCGGCGAGCTTCGACGGCGAGATGGCGGTGATGGAAGTATTCGACGGATTGCTCAAGGCCGATGGCGATGAGGATGCCGAGAACTACGATGCCGAGGTGAATGAAGAAGTCGCGCGCGGTCATGGAACCGTGCTGTGGCGGGTGGATGTCGATCATGGGTGGCTCCGAGGCTCAGGCAGGAGGGTCACGGTTGGAGCGCCGCTACGGTGGCGCGGTGGATGTAAGGGTCCATCGCGCCGCGGGTCTGGACGCCGCCGAGGATGCTCTGCGAGGCGCCCTGCCAGGAGGCGAGCCATAACCGGTACTGCTCGTCGTGAACGAGGAGGTTATCGATGAGGCTGGCTGCGTCGTCCCGCTGGGCCAGTGTCAGGTGGATAGTTCCGCCCTTGTTCAAGGGAGAGCCCACGCGGTCCGCAAAGCTCTTCATGCGCTGCTGGGCCGTGACGCTGGCCTGGATCAAATCATTGAAGTGCTCGCCTTCGCCATCGACCCGGTCGAAGACTTCGGCGATGTTCTCCGGCAGAAGCTCGACCTTGCCGCTGGACTTTGCGACTGACCAGACGGACCGTGATGGAGCGTGCATGCCGCTCAGTTCCCCTGGCTGCATTGCTGTGACGGTGATGTAGCCGCTCTGCGGGGTTGCGTTACGCAGAAGGGCAAGCGAAGAGCGCGCCCAGGCGATGTTGCGGTGAACGATATCGAGGTCACTGTCGAATATCTTGAGATTGTCGGCGCACTCGTGATGGAAGTTGTCGATCAGCGCGCGGCGTTCATGGGCGTGGTGAATGGCTTCCACGGATTGCTCGAGGCCGATGGCGATGAGGATGCCGAGGACGACGATGCCGAGGTGGACGAAGAAGTCACGGCGGGTGATGGCGCCGTGTTGCGGTGGGTGGATGTCGATCATCGGTCGTCCTCGTTGCGTGTGGCTGTGAGCGGTTACTGAATGGCGTCCTGATTGTCCTCGAAACGCTCCTGGTTCATGGACATCATTCGCTGGTCTGCACGGGTTTCGCCGGAGAGGATGCCCTGTTCATAGATATCGGACCAGCGAAGGCGAAAGCAGAGACCCTGGATGGCGGTGCGAGCGTCGGAGGCGACCTGAGCCAGACGCTCGGCTTGCTCGGGCGAGAGCGTCCAGACGGCGGTGCTCGCGGGAGCCGGGGAGAGGCGTGCGAAGCGGTGCTGCATGGCGGCGATGGTGCTGCAATGGTGATAGAACTCGTTGCGGCTGTCGCCGAGCAGATCGTAGTTGTGCGAGAGGCGCGCGAACATGCGGGCCTGCTCGACGGGAAGCAGGCCCACCAGGCTGCTTTCTTTGGCGGTTGTCCAGACGGCTTCAGAGGGAGCGAAATAACGTTCCGTGGATGTGCCGACGGAGCCCGGGATGCAAGGCGCGAAGGGAAGAGTGAGGCGAATCTTGCCTTGTTGCGGCGTCGCGGCATCGACCGCGTTGATGGCCTGCTCGAACCATGGCTCGAGATCCTGCAGGCGGAGGTCGCGGGCGATGATGGCGCGGTTGTTGCCGGCTTCGGCGTGCAGGTCGGCTTCGAGTTGGTGGCGCTGACGGGAGCGATGGATGGCTTCGATGGTTTGCTCGAGGCCGATGGCGATGAGAATCCCGACGATGACGATCGCGAGATGGATGAAGATGTCCCGCCATGTGTGTGTGGATTCGTGCGGCGCGTGGATGTCGATCATGCGGACTCCGATGGAGACTTAGGGTTTGTGGCTACTTCGGCATGGCCTTGAGGGCGCGGCCCTCGTAGGCTGTCATCGCGCTGCTGGTGGTTGCGCCGTGGAGAACGGCTTGGTCCGCTCCTTCCCATAAGGCGCTGTTTCGTTCGATCATCCAGGTCGCCTCGATGAGGCTGCCAAGGTCGCGCACCTGCTCATCGCGGTCGGCGGTCGTGAGGTGCACGGTGGCGCCCGGGGCTGCGGAGCTGTCGGTGCGGTCCAAAAGACCGTAGAGCTTCTGGAGCGCAACCTCGCGATCCTGAAAGCTCTTATCGGTGATCTGAGCCAGGTAGTCGATCTGGTCCCATGTGACGATCTCGTCTCGGGAGAGCAAGGCGATACCGCCGGAGGACTTGGCGGCGGTCCAAACGCCGTTTGCCAACACCTGCAGGGATGGGCCGCCTTTTCGCGACGGCAGGACATAGGTGACGAAGCCGCCGGCGGGGGTGGCATGGCGGCCGGCCTCAAGAATGGCGCGACTCCAGGCAACGCTTTCGGCACAGACCAACTGATTTTGGTGGAGCAGACGGATCTGCTCTTCGGCCTGGGCACGCAGATCGTCGCGCAGATTGTTACGCTCGTGGCTGTGATGGATGTACTCGACGGATTGCTCGAGGGCGATGGCGATGAGCAGGCCGAGGCAGATGGCCGTCATGTGGATGAGGAAGTCTTTTAACGTGTGGGTGGATCCGTGCGGCGCGTGGACGTCGATCATGTGAGGGTGCGCTCTGAATTGGAATGGCTGTGCAGATGGTGTGGAGGTTTGCACACAGAGTACACGCGGGCCGGAATTTGTGGACAAATTTGTTGCGCCGGTCTAGCGGAGGGCGCTGAGGAGGCTAGCGTAGCGCATTCAGGAGCCGTGCCCGCTCGTCGGCGAGGATGGTGCGGGCCTGGCCAAAGGCGACGATGCGGCCGGCGTCGATGCGGAAGACTTCGGCTTCGAGCAGAAGGGCTTCGTCGACGTCGTGCGTGACGGAGATGCAAGGGATGGAGCGCGCGGCGAGGAACTGATGCATGCGCGGAATGAGCTGGTCGCGCAGCTTGAGGTCCAGACCGGTGAAGGGTTCGTCGAGCAGCATGAGGCGAGTGTCGGGACGGGCGAAGGCGCGGGCCAGATTGACGCGCTGGCGCTCGCCGCCGGAAAGCCGCGCAGGGCTGCGGTGGGCGATGGGATGCAGCTCGAAGAGCGCGAGTGCGTCTTCGGCAAGCTTAGGGTTTGCGGGTTGATGGAGCGAGGAGCTGAAGGCGATGTTGTCGCGCACGGTGAGGTGCGGAAAGAGCGCGGGCTGTTGCGGCGCGTAGGCGATGGAACGGCGGTGCGGCGGAATGTTTGTGAGGTCGTTCGTTGGAGTTTCAGCGGAACGGAGAACCGTCGCGTGCATGTTGGGCAGGAGGCCGCAGAGGGCGCGGAGGACGGAGCTCTTGCCGCTGCCGGAGGGGCCGAAGAGGATGCTCCACGGAGCCGCGAATGTGGTGTCAATGTCGAGCCTGAGCGCGCCGAGGCTAGTGGTGAGGCGGAGGTGGTGGTGCGCGGCGGTGATGAGCGAATCGGGCATGCGCTAAAAGCAGGTTCCCTTCGGGAATGACAGAAAGAAAAGCAAGTGCAGAAAGAAAAGCAAGTGCGTGGTGGGTTCGTCAGGCAAGGGAGTCCTGCGGGTTGGAGCTGCGCCAATAGACGAGCAGGAGGGCGAGGAAGGAGATGGCGACGAGCGCAAGAGCGGTGCGGTCGGCGGCGGCGTAGTTGAGCTCCTGGACCTGATCGAAGATGGAGATGGAGAGCGTGCGGGTGAGGCCGGGGATGTCGCCGCCGAGCATGAGGACGACGCCGAACTCGCCGACGGTGTGGGCGAAGGTGAGGACCGCGGCGGTGAGGAAGCCGGTGCGCGAGAGGGGAAGCACGACGCGGCGGAAGACAGTGAGCGGGGACGCGCCGAGCGTGGAGGCGACGTCGAGGAGGTTGTGGTCCACGTGCGAGAACGCGAGGACGAGCGGTTGCACGGTGAAGGGAAGACTGTAGAGGACGGAGCCGACGACGAGTCCGCTGAACGTGAAGGCGAGTGGATGGCCGATGAGGTGGATGAGCGCGCGGCCGGGTGCGCGCGCGGGGCCAAGCCAGACGAGAAGGTAGAAGCCGAGGACGGTGGGCGGAAGAACGAGCGGGAGGGCGATGGCGGCTTGCGCGATGCGTCGGCTCAGGCTGCGGCGAGACGAGATCCAGAAGGCGAGCGGGGTGCCGAGGATCAGGAGACAGAGAGTGGTGACGGTCGCGAGACGGAGGGTGAGGCCGAGCGCGGCGAGGTCCATGAGGGGAAGTGTAAGGGAGTGAGCGAGTGAGGGGTTAGGAAGTTAGGGATAGATCTGGCCGCTCGAGTATCGCAATCGAGTCAACTGAGCAGTTCTGGTCGATCAATTAGGGGCAGTGATGTGGTCGAGGACGTAGCGGACGACGCGGTCGCAGCGGGGGGCGTGGAAGGCGAAAAGGCTGCGCTGCTCGCGAGTGGCGTAGCTGGCAAGGGAGTCGCGTAGCGTGGCGCGGGCGCGGGCGCGGAAGAGACGGACGCGAACGCTCTCCTCGGTGATGTCGAGTGCGGCGGCGGTCTCGGAGGTGCTCATGCCTTCGACTTCACGAAGGACGAAGACGGAGCGGAGGGTATCGGGGAGGTCTTCGATGAGGGTTTCGAGCAGGCGGGATAGCTCGGTATTGGCTGCGGTTTGTTCCGGGTCGCGGGAGGGCGAGGCAAAGCGGTCCATCGGGTCACCTTCGCCTTCGGTTTCGGAGAAGCGGTGGGAGTCGCGAACGCGGGCGAGCGCTTCGTTGACGGCGATGCGAGTGAGCCAGGCGCCGAAGGATGCGCGGCCGGCAAACTGGTCGAGGTGCTCGTAGGCACGGACGTAGGCGGACTGCATGACTTCTTCGGCCTGCGAGTCGTCGCGCAGGATGGCGCGGGCGGCGCGGTAGAGGCGCTGGTTGTAGCGGCGCATGATGACTTCGAAGAGCGCGGTCTCGCCGGCAAGAACGCGGCGGACGACCTCCTCGTCGCTCAGCATGCCGGCAGAGCGGGCCAGGGGGATCTCGATGACGTTGGGGTTGGTCATGGCGCGGTCCTGAGCATAAGAGTGGCGAGCAGGCAAAATGTTACGGGTGCGAACGAAAATTTTTGTTTGTAACGCGTCATGAGGTTGCAACTCCTTTGTTACGACGGCGTTTTTTAAGGCGCCGAATGGAGGATGCATGAGATATACGAAGACTCTTCTGGCGCTGGCGCTCGGAACATTCGTGATGGGTGCGCGGGCGCAGGCGCCGAGCGATCCGCAGATTGTGGGGATTGTGGTGACGGCGAACCAGATCGACATCAACGCGGGCAAGCTGGCTTTGCAGAAATCGCACAACGCCGAGGTGCGGAAGTTTGCTCAGGATATGGTGAATGATCACACGGCGGTCAACAAGTCGGTAGCCCAGCTGGGCGCGAAGCTGCATGTGACGCCGGCAGCGAGCCCGACGCAAGCCGCGCTGAAGAAGGGCGCAGCGGAGAGTGAAGCGCATTTGAAAACGCTGAGTGGAGCGGAGTTTGATCGCGCGTATGTCGATCATGAGGTGGCGTATCACCAGCAGGTGATCGACGCGGTGAAGAATACGCTGATTCCGAGCGCGCAGAATGCGGACTTGAAGTCGGCGTTAGAAGGCGCGGCGCCGATGTTCCAGGGACATCTGGAGCATGCACAACATCTGCAGGCGTCGTTGGGCAGTGAGTGATGAGCTTTCGGGCGCGGGTTCTCGGGTGGATTTGCGTGCTGGCGCTGACAGTGGGCGCCAGCACGATTTTCTCGGGCACTGGGCGAGCGCAGAAGACGGCGCCGCAGACGCATACGGTAGTGATTCACAACTTTGCATTTCAACCGGCGGAGTTGACGGTGAATGCCGGCGACACGATCGTGTGGAGGAACACGGATATGGTTTCGCATACGGTCACGGCGGCGGACGGCAGCTTCGACTCGGATGAGATCAAGCCGGGGAAGAGCTGGAAGCTGGTGGCGAAGAAACGCGGAGCGTTCGCATATGTCTGCTCGCCGCATCCGAATATGCACGGGACGCTGATGGTGAAGTAAGGCTTGTGCGCCTGAACGTATTTGCGCGGAACACAGCCCTGAAACTGGCAGGCTGTGCTCCGCGCCTATGTGGTTCAGGACGGAGATGATCAGGCGAGGCGGCGGCGAATCAGACCTGCGAACCCGAGAATTCCCGTTCCGAGGAGCGCAAGGCTGGAGGGCTCCGGAGTGGGTGCAGCGGGCGCACCCAAGGTGGCGTTTCCACAGGGGCTATGCAGGAAATTGCGCAGGTGTGACGACCTAACTGCCCACTGCAGGTGATGATGCGGCTACCTAACCGGGTCGAGGCCGAACGATTTGAGTTGCTGCTGGATGGTGGGGCTGGTGAGCCAGTTGAGGAACTGGCGGGCGAGCTGTTGCTGCTTGCTGGACTTGAGGACGACGCCGGCCTGCTGGATGGGTGGGTAAGCGTCTGTGGGGATGCGAACGAAGGCGCCGAGCTTACGGAAGTGATCACTCGAGGCGATGGTGAGGGAGATCAGGGCGGCCTGGGCGTTGCCGGATTCGGCGAACTGCGCGGTCTGGGCAATATTTTCCGCGATGGCCAGTCTGGGCTGGAGCTGTGCGTACAGGCCGAGGTGCTGGAGGGCCTGTTGCGCGGCGAGGCCATACGGAGCATGAGTGGGGTTCGCGATGGCGAGGCGCGTAAGGCGTTGGTCTTTGAGCGTGTTCAGCGAGATCGGCTGCACGGGAGAGTCATTGCGCGCCCACAGGACGAGGACGCCGTGAGCATAGGGCGTAGGCGGACCCAGCGCGACGCCGGAGTCCACGAGTTGCTGCGGGTGCGCGGTGTCAGCGGAGAGGAAGACGTCCTGCGGGGCGCCGTTAGCGAGCTGCTGCGCGAGTGTCGCGGAGGAGCCGAAGGCGGTGACGAGGCGGACGCTGGTGGCGTGCTCATAAGCGGCGGTGAGTGCTGGCATGACGGGCTGGAGATCAGCGGCGCAGGCGAGCTGGAGCTGCTTTTGTGCGTGGAGGTTTGCGCCGAAGAGGGCGAAAACGAGGACGGCAAAAAGGGCTCGGTGCATAGGCCTACGGTACTCTAGAGAGACACATGAGTTTGTCAGTTCACAGGCTAAGGTGCACGGGATGCGGCGTGCGCATCGATGGGGCGCAGGCGCAAAGCAATTTCCGCTGCGTGGATTGCGGCGACCTGTTTGAGGTGGAGTACGCCTGGAGCGTCGGCGCTCCGGAGGCGGACAAGCCGGTATACCGGCCGAATCCTTCGGCGCTGAAGCATCTCTGGCAGGAGCGGAAGAGCTCGACGATGGCCGTGGACCAGAGCGGCGTGTGGCGGTTCCGGGAGCTTCTGCCGATTGTCGCCGAGGACCGCGTGGTGACGCTTCGCGAGGGCGATACGCCGCTGTACGAGATGCCGCGAGTGGCGAGCTCGCTGGGGTTGAACTGGTTGCTGGGTAAGCATCAGGGCATGAACCCGACGGGCAGCTTCAAGGACACGGGCATGACGGCCGCGTTGAGTGTGGCGGTATCGCGCGGGTTCACATGGGTGGCATGCGCGTCGACCGGAAATACGAGTGCAGCGATGGCGGCATATGCGGCGCGGGCAGGGCTCAAGAGCCTGGTGCTGATTCCGGAGGGCAAGATTGCGTGGGGGAAGCTGTCGCAGTCGATGGATTATGGCGCGACGACGGTGCAGTTGAAGACGGATTTCGATGGCTGCGTGAAGGTGCTGGCCGAGATTGTGAAGCGCGCACCGATCTATCTGCTGAACTCGGTGAACCCGTACCGGCTCGAAGGGCAGAAGACGCCGGCGTTCGAGATTCTGGAGCAGATGGAGTGGCAGGTGCCGCAGCATCTGATTGTGCCCGGCGGAAACCTGGCGAACAGCTCGGCGCTGGGCAAGGGATTCCTGGAGATGAAGCATCTCGGATTCATTAAGCGCGTGCCGAAGATCAGTGTTGTACAGGCGGAGGGAGCGAATCCGCTGTACCGCTGGATGCAAGGCGGCGGTGAGGGACAGCTCGAGCCGGTGACAGCGGACACGCGGGCGAGTGCGATTCGCATTGGCAACCCGGCGAGCTGGAAGAAGGCGGCGAAGGTGCTTGCCGCGACCGGCGGATGGGTGGAGCAGGTGAGCGAACGCGAGATTGCTCTGGCGAAGGCGGAGATCGGTGCTGAGGGTGTTGGCTGCGAGCCGGCTTCGGCGGTTACGTTGGCAGGCTTGAAGAAGCTGGTGGCCGATGGCCGCGTCGGGCCGGAGGAGACGGCGGTGCTGCTGCTGACCGGGCACACGCTGAAGGATTCGGAGTACACGATCAAGTTTCATCGCGGCGACCTGTTGACGGAGGAAGAGATGGCGGGAGCGTCGGCGGCGGAGCGTACGGCGTTTGCGAAGCTGCAGCGGGAGCCGCTGGTGCTGGATGCCGATCCGGATGCGGTGCTGCGGGTGCTGGAGAGAGAAGCGGGGCAGCTGGCTTGAGTAGACGCGCTCGCGGGCTGCCAAGAAATGCAGGTCTCTCCACTGCGGCGCAAAAGACGCGCCTCCGGTCGAGATGACAGGGTCATAGGAATGATGCAGAGAGAGACGCAGGGATTGAGAGTGCGGCTGCCGGCGACCTCGGCGAATTTGGGGCCGGGGTTTGATGCGGTGGGGCTGGCGCTGTCGATGTGGCTGACGGTGGAAGCGCATGTGGCGCCGACGTGGCAGATCGAGGCGACAGGGCGGAATGCGGATGTTGCCGGCGCTCTCGAAAATAACTTATTGATCGAGACGTATCTCGCCACCACATTGGACGGCGTGAATGAGCCACCGCCCCTGCGACTGAGAATTCATAACGAGATCCCGCTGGGGATGGGCTGCGGATCGAGTGCGGCGGCGATTTGCGCAGGTGTGGCGCTGGCTTCGCACTTCGGCGCGCTTGGGTGGAACGATGCCCAGATCGTGCGTGAGGCGGCGGAGCGCGAGGGACATCCCGATAACGTGGCGGCCTGCTGGTATGGCGGATTCACTGCGTCGGCGATGAGTGAAAAGATTGGGCTGGAGACGGCGACGTTTCCGGGCGATCCAGCATGGCAGATGATGCTGGCGATGCCGGGTGAAGGCCTGGCGACGAAGAAGGCGCGCGCGATGCTGCCGGAGCAGTACTCTCGCGAAGATGCGGTATTCAATGTGCAGCGAACGGCGTTGCTGACAGCGGCCTTCGCGCAGGGAAGGCTGGATCTGCTCCGCGCGGCGATGCAGGACAGGATCCACCAGCCTTACCGGATGAAAGCCTGCGCGCTGCTGGAGAAGCTGTTGCCCCTGGCCGAGGAACGCGAGATTGCGGGTGTGGCGCTCAGCGGAGCGGGGCCGTCGGTGCTGGTGGTGCTGGCGGACGGGACGACGCTGCTGGAGGCAGAGACACGGCTGCGGCAGATGGTCGGCGAGGCGGTGGAGCTGGTGCCCGTGAGGATTGCGGGCGGGGTGGAGCGGGAGGTGCTCTAAGCCCTTTGTTTGTGCGTTCTGCATCGTTTTCCACCGGGCGGCATCTATTATGACTGGGTTGAAGAGAGGGTTCCTGAGGGCGGACCTGAGACCAAGAGGGAGAGTGCGATGGCAACGACGAGTGAGTTTGTAACCGAGGTAAACGACGCCGACTTTGAGAAGCAGGTGCTTCAGTCGGAGACGCCGGTCCTGGTGGATTTCTGGGCGGCCTGGTGCGGCCCGTGCCGGGCGCTGGCGCCGGTCGTTGATGCGGTTGCGCAGGAGTACAGCGGCAAGCTGAAGGTGGTGAAGATGGACGTCGACAAGAACAATATGACGCCGGGACGTTATGGCATCCGCGGTATTCCGGCGCTGCTGGTGTTCAAGGGCGGCAAGGTGTCCGAGCAGATTGTCGGCTATGTGCCCAAGGAGCAGATTGACCAGACGCTGAAGCGGGTGCTGGTGTAGAGGAGAGTCAGGAAGTGTGGAGTTAGAAAGTTAGGAGGCCCGCGGCAGATGCTGCGGGCCTTTTTCATTTGCGCTAGGCTTAAGCGACATGCTTGAGTGGCTGCTGGTGCACGGGAGTCTGATCGCCTTCTTCATTTTGGCGAACAGCTTCTTTGTGGCTGCCGAATTCGCAATGGTGGGCCTGCGCGAGACACGTGTAGAGCAGCTTATCGCCGCCAACAAGCCCGCAGCCCGCACGGTGCTGCACCTGAAGCATCATCTCGATGAGTTTCTGTCAGCCGTGCAGCTGGGCGTGACGCTGGCCGCCCTGGCGCTCGGCGCGCTGGGCGAACCGGTCATCGCGGAGGGATTGGCGCACGAGTTCGCGCGGTTGCAGTCGATTCCGCAGATGCAGTCGCCGGTTGTCGTGCACGGGCTGGCGGTGGTCTTTGCGTTTGTGCTCATTACGTACTTCGAGGTGGTGCTGGGCGAGCTGGTGCCGAAGGCCCTGGCGCTGCAGCGTGCGGAGCGGATTGCGCTCGCCGTTGCGGGGCCCGTTGATGTATTTCTGCGGATGTCCAGGCCGGCGGTGTCGTTGATGAATATCTCGGCGAAGGTGGTGTTGCGGGTGTTCCGGGCGCCGCTGCGGGGCGAGGTGGCGGCGCACTCGCCCGAAGAGCTGAAACTGATGGCGACGGCGACACGCAGGGTGGGGCTGCTGCCGAAGTTTCAGGAGGAGATGATTCACCGGGCGATCGAGCTGAAGGATGTAATGGTGAGCGAGATCATGACGCCGCGCGGGAAGATCTTCTCGCTGCCTGCGAACATGCCGCTGGAGCAGGCGAGCGGGCGGATTGTGGAGGAGCAGCACACGCGTGTGCCGGTGTTTGACCCCGAGCGGGGGCGCGACCACATCATCGGTCTGGTGCATTCGATGGATGTGGCGCGGCTGATGCACTTCAGGAGCGTGGCGCAGTCGATGGGGAACACCGCGGAGTCCGGGTTGACGCTGCGGCAGATCATGCGCGATGTGCCGGTTGTTCCGGAGACGAAGCTGGCGGTGGAGTTGTTGAAGGAGTTCCAGGAGCGCAGACGACAGCTTGCCGTTGTAGTGGACGAGTTCGGATCGACGCTGGGGATGGTGACCGCGGAGGATGTGCTCGAGCAGATTGTCGGCGAACTGGAGGACGAGTTCGACACGGCGAAGGTGTTGCCGCTGGCGGCTCCGGGCGGAGGCGTGCTGCTGGATGGGAATGCGAGCCTGCGCGACCTGGTGACGCAGCTTCACTGGAGGTTGCCGCGCGCGGCGGGCGTTGAAACACTCGCCGGGCTGTTGCTGATGCGGCTGGGGCATATTCCCGCGCCGGGGGAGAGCGTAGAGATTGGCGGACGCCGGTTTACCGTGGTTGAGGTGGACCGGCGCAGGATTGCGAAGGTTCGTGTGCAGGAGTTGGATCCTGCGGCGGAGAGTGCATTGAGGGAAGAGTCGCGGGCGGTGGGGACCAAGGCATGACCGTGGAGAACGCAGGCGGGCAGGACAAGCGGACGCGAGCCGTGCGGCGCGTGGGGCGCGGCTTGCTGAAGCGCGCACTGACGACCCTGCCGGTGTTGTGGCTGGTCGTCACAGTGGTCTTTCTGCTGATTCACCTGGTGCCGGGTGATCCGATTGTGCAGATGCTGGGTGAGGGTGCGACGGCGGCGAATATCTCGGACCTGCGGCACTCTTATGGTTTCGATCTGCCGTTGCAAACTCAGTATTTCCGGTATTGGCGAGGGATTGCGCACGGGAATCTTGGGCAGTCGCTGCGGCTGCATGATTCGGTGATGCATTTGATTTTGCAGCGGTATCCTTACACGCTGGCGCTGACCGCGGCGGCGATGCTGCTGGGGGCGGGAATTGCGATTCCGGCGGGGGTGTATTCGGCGCGGAAGCGGGACGCATGGCAGGACCGTGCGGTTGGCGTTGGGAGCCTGTTCGGCTTGAGCTTTCCGAATTTTGCGCTCGGGCCAATTCTGATCGTGATATTTGCGATCGGGTTAGGGTGGCTGCCGGTCTCGGGAGCCGGGGTGGGTGGAGTGGATTTCCTGAAGCACCTTGTCTTGCCCGCGATCACTTTGGGGCTGGGTGTCGCGGCGATCCTGACGCGGATGGTGCGGACCTCGATGCTGGAAGAGTTGGGTCAGGATTACGTTCGTACCGCGCGGGCCAAGGGACTTTCGGAGCACACTGTGGTGTACCGGCACGCGCTACGGAATGCGTTGAATCCGGTTTTGACGGTGTTGGGTCTGCAGTTTGGCTCATTGCTTGCGGGAGCAATTGTCACGGAGACGATCTTCGGATGGCCCGGTCTCGGACGACTCACACTTTCGGCGATTTCGAATCGGGACTATGCTCTAGTCCAAGGGTGCATTCTGGCCGTTGGGCTGACCTATGTCGCAGTAAACCTGCTGACCGATTGGATGTATTGGTTCACCGACCCCAGAATGCGACGATAAGAGCGATGGGTCTTTTGACGACACTCTCCCTGGGCTTGGCCCTTGCTGCGTTTTCGTGTCTGGGTGCGCTTCAGTGCGCCGCGCAAAAGATGGCACAGAAGATCACAATCCCGGTCGCTCCGCCTACGACGGCGACTCCTCACGACTTCAAGGATGGGCACTTCGGCGTTAAGTTCCAGGTGCCGCCCGGATGGAGTTTCACGCGCAAGGACGGCCTGGTGAGCACGTTCCACAACGACGCCCGCTCAGCCTCCCCGGACGCGAGGGTGCGGGGTGTGGCCAGCCTGGATTTCAATCCCTACCCGTATTCCACGCTTAGCGGAGCGGTCTTTTACTACAGCGTGACGCCGCACTCGAACGATGAAGAGTGCGCGCGCGAAGCGACGCCGTCGAATCTTCCAACGGACGTGCAAGACATCGGCGGCATGCGATTTACGCATGGCCACGATGAGCACGGGGACATCTGTGTGGAGGCGCGGGACGAGGTATACACGGCGTATCGCAAGGGCTCGTGCTACCGGTTCGATATGGAGATCAATACCTTCTGCGCGATCTCGAGCGGAGCGCAGGAGATTACCGAGCGCCAGCTTGAGAGCCTGAATCAGCGGATGGCGGACATTCTTTCAACCGTAACGCTGACCTGGACGAAAACTGCGGCGCACCCGGTACCGGCACCGGAGACCCCGGTTGTGGGGCAGCGGCCGGTTCCAAAAGAGCAGCCGAAGCCGGTGGCCGAACCGAAGCCGGTGGTGGCGTCGGCGAGCGCCGAGTGAGGGAGACCCCCTCCCCCCGTTGAGCGCAAAATATTCAAAACATGGGACTTAGCCAGTTACGGTAAATTCTTTGTTTTCAATATTTTGCCCGTAAAATCTTCAATCCATTGGAGTAATCCACACATGGGCCCCTGGCTTTGTTTTGGCCTCAGTCTCTCATCGGCAACGGGACGATTTCGGCGCGCGGTTTGGCGTCGAGGTGCAGGTGCGCGACCGTAATGGGGAGCTTGAAACGGCGCGGGCCAGCGCTGCCCGGATTCAGGTAGAGAACACCTTTGTGGGTGTCGGTCGACGGCTTGTGCGAGTGGCCAAAGATCACGACGGAGATGCCTGCCGCCTCGGGCTTCAGATCGAGATCGGCGATTGAGTGCAGCATGTAAATCAGGTGGCCGTCGAGTTCAAGGGTTTCGGTGGCGGGTAGTTGCGCGATGGCGCCGCTTGTATCGATATTGCCGCGGATTGCGGTTACGGGAGCGATGGCTCGCAAGCGGTCGAGGATGGCGATGTCACCGACGTCCCCGGCGTGGAGGATGTGCTCTGCGCCGCGAAGAGCATCGAGGGCTTCGGGGCGGAGGAGGCCGTGAGTGTCAGAGATGACGCCGATCATTGCACTCACAGTCTAGCGACAGTGAGTGCAGTTGTAAGTTGTAGGTTATAGGTTGTAAGTCAAAGCGCTGCGCAGTAAGAACTACGCACTTACAACTTAGAACTTAGAACCTCATCACAACCCTTCGCGGATGCGGGTGCGAGGGTCGAGGAGATCGCGGAGGCCGTCGCCGACGAGGTTGAAGGTGAGGACGCAGAGCGCGACGGCGGCGGCAGGGAAGAAGACGAGATAGGGCGATTCGAAGAGGTGGGAGCGGGCGTCGTTGAGCATGGCGCCCCAGGTGGCGGTGGGTGGCTGCACGCCGAGACCGAGAAAGCTCAGCGTCGCTTCGGCGAGCACGGCGCCAGCCATTCCAATGGCGGCTTGTACGAGCACCGGCTGAATGATGTTCGGCAGAATGTGGTGGAGCATGAGGCGCAGGTCCGATGCGCCGAGCGAGCGCGCGGCCTGTACGAACTCGCGCTGCTTCATCGCCATCACCTGGCCGCGTACGAGGCGAGCGTAGTTGACCCAGCCGGCGAGCGCGAGCGCGACGATGAGGTTGATAAGGCTGGGCCCGAGGAAGGCGACGATTGCCACGGCGAGCAGAATTCCGGGAAGCGCGAGAAACGCGTTGGTCAGGTAGAGATTGATGACGGTGTCTGCCCAGCCCTCGTAAAAGCCCGCGATGCACCCGAGAGCGCCACCGACAAAAAGCGATGAGCCCACGACCGAGATCGCGACGAGCAGTGAGACACGAGCTCCGTAAAGCGTGCGTGAGAGCACGTCCCGGCCCAGCTCGTCTGTGCCGAACCAGTGAGCGTGCGTGGGCGGAAGGAGCCGTTGTGCAAGATCGAGCTGCGCGGGATCATGCGGCGCCAGCAGAGGAGCGAAGATCGCGCAGAGCGTGAAGAAGGTCAGCAGGATGACGCCCGCGGCAACCATTGGGTTGGCGCGAAGCTTTCGGGCGAGCGAGGTGAGGCCATTTTGATGCCTCGGCGGACTAGCGGTATGTCTCCGTCGTCGTGACGTTTCGGTCATTGTGGAAGTCATTGGCAGGGGGACATCCCACAGAGCGGGAACAGACGCGAGGCCGGGCGGCCGCGATAGAATGAGGGGAAACGCTGAGTGGGTAGAAATCGCAGGCGCGGAGAGTTAATGAGTTTGAAGGGCGAGAAGGCGGTCGTCTGTGGTGCGGGTGGGTTCATCGGCGGCCACTTGGTTAAGAGCCTACTGGAAAACGGCGTGGAGGTGGTCCGCGCAGTTGATGTGAAGCCGTTGGATGAGTGGTACCAGGTGACGGAGGGTGTGGAGAATCTCTCGCTGGACCTGAAGGACCAGGCGAGCTGTCATGTTGCGGCCAAGGGCGCGTCGCTGGTGTATCAGCTTGCGGCTGACATGGGCGGCATGGGGTTCATTGAGAACAACAAGGCGTTGTGCATGCTCAGCGTGCTGACCAACACGCACATGCTGATTGCGGCAAAAGACGCCGGTGTGAAGCGGTTCTTCTACTCATCTTCGGCATGCGTGTACAACGGCGAGAAGCAGACGAACCCGGACGTGGTCGCACTGAAAGAGAGCGACGCATACCCTGCGCTGCCTGAGGACGGCTACGGCTGGGAGAAGCTTTTCAGCGAGCGGATGTGCCGGCACTTTGAGGAAGATTTTGGCCTGGTGGCGCGCGTCGCGCGCTTTCACAACGTCTATGGGCCGCACGGCACCTGGGATGGCGGGCGTGAAAAGGCTCCGGCTGCGATCTGTCGCAAGGTCATCGAGGCAAAGCGCTCGGGTAAGCGCGACATCGAGATCTGGGGGGATGGACACCAGACGCGAAGCTTCATGTACATCGACGACTGCGTAGAGGGCACGCAGATGATTATGGAGAGCGACATCGATGAGCCGATCAATCTGGGGTCGAGAGAGCTTGTCACGATTAATCAGCTCGTGGACATCGTCGAGGACATTGCAGGAATCAAGCTGAAGCGAAACTACAACCTGAGTGCGCCCAAGGGCGTGAATGGGCGCAACAGCGATAACACGCTGATCCTGGAACGGCTCGGCTGGGAACCTTCGACGAAGCTGCGCGATGGCATGGAGAAGACCTACCGCTGGATCGAAGTCGAGATCGAACGCGGGGCTTCGGGCAAATAGGGATGGCGGAGTTCGTTGCGCACCGGAAGGTGACGATTCTGGGCGTCGACTTCTTTGGCGGATCGGTTGCCGATGCCGTCACCGAAATGGAACGCGGGGGGCTGCTGGTGGTTCCCGCCGCGCCCGCCTTGAAGGACATCGATCACAACGCTCAGTACCGGGAGGCGTTGCTGAATGCAGAAGTGTGCATTCCGGACTCCGCGTTCATGGTGTTGATCTGGAACCGGATCTCAAGGCAGAAGATTCGAAGGCTATCCGGTCTGCTGTATATGCGAGAGCTGCTGCAGAGACCGGAGGCGCACCGGGCGGGCAATGTTGTCTGGATCATGGCCAGCCCGGGGAGCGCCCAACGCAATCTTGATTGGCTGAGCTCGCAGGGCATTGAGGTGCCGAAGGAATGCGTGTACCTGGCTCCTATGTACGGCGATGACGTCGAGGATCCGGCGCTGGTCGAGATGCTGGAACGTCTGCGCCCCGAGCACATCGTTGTGACCGTCGGCGGCGGAACGCAGGAGCGGCTGGGGTTCTACCTGAAACAGCAGCTGTCCTATCGACCGGCGATTCACTGCATAGGTGCGGCGATCGCGTTTCTGAGCGGTGACCAGGTCTGGATTCCTGTGTGGGCCGACAAGCTGTACCTGGGATGGCTGTTTCGGACGATCGCCGACCCAAAGCGTTTCGGGCCGCGGTACTGGGAGGCGCGTAAGTTGTTGAACCTCATGGTTCGCTACCGCGACCGGCTGCCGGACCTTGTTCAGAACGGACGGTAACGGTACTACCTTCGGGGAGTTTTCCGACAAACTCTTGCGTGGTGAGATGAAAAGGCGCTACTTTTCTCAACCTCTGGGGGTTAATGCGAGCAATGGCTCTCCGCGCTATCTCAATTCTGGCGGTCACGCTCCTGCCTGCTGTGGCAGCAATGCCGTCTTCACCCAGGAACAAGGCCACGGTAGCCGAGCAGTATTTGTTCAGTGCGGCGAATGCGGAGCGCGAGCAGCGCGGGTTGCCGCCGCTGAAATGGGATGAGACCCTGCATCACGCGGCCCAGAGGCACGCCGGCGAGATGGCGGCGAGGGAGTCGATCTCGCACCAGTATCCGGGTGAGCTTGACCTGGCCGGCCGCGGACACGTAGCCGGTGCGAAGTTCACGGTCATCTCTGAGAACGTGGCTGAGGCGTGGAATGCGCCGACGATTCACGATGCGTGGATGCGCTCGCCGGACCATCGGGCGAATCTGCTGGATCCTCGCGTGAATTCGGTTGGTATCAGCGTGCTCCGGCGCGGCGAGCAGCTCTATGCGGTCGAGGATTTCGATCGCAGTGTAGAAAACTTGAGTTTCCAGGCACAGGAGAGCGCGATTGCGACGCTTCTGCGGACCGAGTCGAGGCTCTACCTGCTTTCCAACGTGGAAGACGCGCGGCGGACCTGCGAGATGGAAACGGGCTATGCCGGTGCCCGGAAGCCGTGGTTTGTAATGCGATTTACGACGTCGTCCCTGGACCGGCTGCCGGAGGTTCTGCGGCAACGGCTCGCGACAGGGAAGTACCATTCCGCTGTAGTGGGGGCGTGCGACGCAAAGGATTCCGGCGCGTTCACACCGTATTCCATTGCCGTGATGCTCTTTCCGTAGGGCGTCGGGAAAGCTTTGACCTGTCGAGTGGCGATTTGCTATAACAAACAAGAGCAGCCCGCGTGTTTCTCGCGCTTCGAGGCTGCTGTTGCCACGTGATCCTGAGTAGCTCAATGGCAGAGCATTCGGCTGTTAACCGAAGGGTTGTAGGTTCGAGTCCTACCTCAGGAGCCATCCTTTTCAACAACTTAGCAGTTTGCCTCGGCTTTGGCGCGGTACGCAGACAGTTGCTCTTGCAGACCGACGATCCGGTCGGCGATGCACTGGTTTGACGGCCGCAGATTTAGCTCGCCATGAGATCATCGCGTTCAGGAAGTCGACGATCTCCATTCGAGGAGCAGCCTGGTGTGCGCCGCAACGAACGGCGCGTCATCGATCGCCTCTGGCAAGGCTCGAGGATATAGACGGCATCGTCGCCTGCAGCGGCAGATCGCGGGAGGATCGGCCAACATAGACCGTCCTTGGCGTGGTGGGTGTCTCCCAACTGCTCTTCGCGGGGGACCAGTACTGCAGGCAGCGCGGCGGGACGTGCATCGTGACCTGCATCGACTGATGTGGCGACAGATGCACGCGATCGAAGGCGGCGAGTGAACGCTCGGCAAACTGTATACCGTCTGGCGCAGTCTGCGGAGCTCCCAGATAAACCTGGGGAACTTCGTCGCTTGCGGTTGACCCGGTATTTTTGACCGTGAAACTTACATCAAGGCCTCCATCGCCGGCGGGCGCAACCTTGAGCTTCGAGTATTCGAAGGCGGTGTAGGAGAGGCCGAATCCGAAGGGGAAGAGTGGCTCGATTTTGTTTTTGTCGAACCAGCGATAGCCGACGAAGATTCCCTCTGAGAAGACCCCCTTGTCGTCGGCGTTGGTCCCCAGGCGCTCAGGATGGTTGGGGTCAGTGGCGGGGTAGTCCGTCAGATTGCGGCCCCAAGTGAATGGCAGCCTGCCGGCAGGGCTGACCTTGCCGAGGAGAACGTCCGCGGCAGCCCAGCCGCCTTCGTCTCCGGGCCACCACATCTGGAGTACGGCCTTCACCTTGTCCAGCCAGGGCAGAGCCACGGGCTGACTTACGTTGAGCACGACGATCGTATTCGGATTCACTGCGGCAACATCTTCTACGAGCTTGTCCTGATCTTCGGGAAGGTGAAACTGGGGATTGCCCTGCGCCCAGACAAATACGACTGCGGTGCCGGCGGACTTTGCCGCGGCGATCGCTCTCTGGTAGTTCTGCTCCTGTGTCTGTGGCGTGAGCCAGCTCAGCCGGATCTGCGTCGGATTGTTGGACGTGTCGGGTGAGATAGAGAGGGTGAGCCGGTGCGGACCTGCGGTTAACTCATCAACGTTCGCGTCGACATTGTCGAGGCCGTCTGTTGTGGGCAGGATGTTGTTTTGTCCAGCCTGCGTGATGTTGCCGTGGACGAACATTTTGCCATTTCTGGCGACGCGCTTGCCGTCCAGCGATAGGTCTCCGTAGGCGCCGAGAATCTGCATGTGCAGGTTGTATTTTCCGGAAGCAGGAATCGTGAGCACGCCACTCCACTCGCAGGAGGTATTGGGCGGAAGGGGTTTCCCGTTGGACCTGGTGAAGCTGATTTGCGCGTCGACGGCTGCGGCCGCCGTACCGCAGCGGCGGCTGAGACCCGGCTGGCCTGCGTGCGAGAAATATTGAGCGGGTATCGCGGTTCCGGTCCTGTCGTCTGCGACCTCGTAGGAGATGTGCGCCGCCTCGGCTGCGGGCAGCTCGCGCTTGAGAACCGAGTAGACGCCAATCTCACGTTCCGGCAGGCCGACGGATTTCTCTCCCGGTTGGCCAACGGCGATGGTCTGGCCTGCGCCCGGTCCGATCAGCACAAGCGAATGCAGATCATGAGGCGAAAGAGGCAGTGCGTGATCTGCATTCTTGAGAAGGACGGCGGCGTCCTGGCCGGTCTTTCTGATTACGGCCGCGTCAGCCGCGATGTGGGATGGAGTGATGGCGTGCTTCTGCTTGCCGTCCAGATATCCGAAGCGCTCGATCTCGTACAGGATTCGACCTGCGGCCTGGGTGATTGTCGCCTCGCTTACCAATCCGGTCTGCACAGCCTTGTGGAGGTTCATGGCGTCGGGGTTGCGTGTGTCCTCGAAGTACGACGGCCTGACGGCGGCAATCTGTACAGGGCCGGGCATCTCCATATCGACGCCATCGTTGATAAAGTCGGTCGCGTGCATCGCGCCCCAATCCGAAGTGACAAAGCCCTTGAAGCCGAGCTCGTCTCTCAGAATCGTTTTCAGAGTATTCGGATTGCCGCAGGCATATTTTCCGTTCACCTTGTTGTAGGAGCACATGATGGAAGCCACGCCAGCGCGCACGGCATCGGCGAAGGGAGCGACGTAGATCTCGTGCATTGCCTGCGGCTCTACTTGCACATCGTAGGTGCTGTGATCTGTGGACCTGGTTGAGTCGAAAGCGATGTAGTGTTTCGCCATGGCCATGACGCCCTGACTCTGGATGCCTTCGATCTCTGCCGCGCCGAGCTGTCCAGTCAACAGAGGATCTTCGCCAAAGGTGTTGTAACTGCGGCGAAAGGTGATGTCGCGGTCAATGTTTATAAATGGCTGCAAGGAGACATCAATACCGTGGGAGCGATCCAGTTCGCCGATGACTTCGCCATTGCGGCGCGCATCCTTTTTGCTGAATGTAGCGGCCAGCCCCATGGTCCCGGTCGGCGCCAGGGCAGGGATGCGTGTCAGAACTCCCGGAGGACCATCGGCCAGGCGCAGAGATGGAATGCCGAGCCGCGGAATGCCCGGCAAATATCCCGCCTGCCCCTGATAGACGGACGGATCTTCAGGCGCTCCGTGGACGAGAGCTATCTTTTCGTCGAGTGTCATCTCGCTTAGGAGCTTGTCCACTCGGGCGTTGCCGGTTACAACGGGAATGTTGCTTCCCGTTTGCGCCGAGTCAGGTTGTGCACAGACCCAGGGCGATGAGATAAGCAGGGTGATCGTCAGGATGCGTCTGGCGATCCAATGTCTTCCGGACTCACTCCGGCTTCCAGTCATAGTTTTTTCCTTGCAGGGGCTGGTGAGATGTCAGTTGGCCTCAGCGGCGGCCGATTTCTCCTCATGGTGCGGAGACGGTGGCGCAGAACGCCCTGTCCATACTGGCGCGAGCCATGTCATCGGCTGATCGGGCAGCGGTTTGGGAGAATCGCCGCCACCCGCGCTCCAGACACGAACGAAGAAGTACGTTGCCGCCGGATCGTGAATGACCGGCGCCCACTGCACGGTGTAACCGGGCTGGGTAGGGGTGTAAGTCTGCACGACATCACCGTGATCCTTCACGATGTCGATCTTTGTGATCTTGTCGAGCGGATTGGAGGTGTCCGGATCGGTGATATGGATGTCGAACTTGAACGTAGAAGGACGGTTGAGGGTCGAGCCCATGATCGCGCCGTTGACGGTGTAACGGCATTGGATGTCGTTGTCGAGAGAGGCGTAGGTGCGGCGGTTTTTCATGGCGTCGAGGATGGCGAGTTTACTGCGCGATGTGGCAAGCACGAAGGTGCGGGATTTGAGGCGGGAGATGCCGGTGGTTCCGTGGTTGTCGAGGCCGGAGACCGGTGAGACCTTCCATCCCTTGTCGAGTGCTTCGATGAAGCCTTCGTAGTGGATGTGAATGTTGGAGTTGATCACTTCGAGCATCGTGATGATGTTTGTGATGGCTGGGTCGCGGTAGTCGAAGTCGTTGTACTGATATTTGCCGGGGTGATTGAAGCTCGCAACGACGGGGCCGCTGCCGTTGGGCCGGGCGCGTTCGAGCCACTTGTATAGATAGGGAAGGTCGATGCCGGGATAAAGCGCATCGAGGATGCTATCGGCGTTGATGACATTGATGTGGCCTGTGCCTCCAGGGCCGTCGTTCTCGGAGTACTCGAAGCCGGCGAGAGCCACGAAATCTTTATCCGTCGCGGCAGCGGCCTGCTGCTTGGTAGCTTTCCATGTCGGGTTGTCAGGACCCCACGGCCAGAATGCGCCCTCCTGAGAGTGATCGCTGCTTACGTAGAAGTCGAAATTATTCTGACGGGCGAGTTCGAAATGGCGCGACGGTGGTCCTTGGACGGTATGCCAGTCTGGACGCAGAACCTGGTTCGGGCCGGGATACTGCAGGCCGCTCACAACGAAGATTGACGGGCATCGGTCGGAGGAGACATAACCTTTCTTCCACCCCGAGGAATCGGGATCACCCACGGGCTGGGTGAAGACAAGGATTCCCTTGCAGTCGTTCTTTGACCACTGCTCGCCGTGCGACCACGTGTATTGCGTGTGCGCATGGGTGCTGCCGCGATAGATGTGGTAAACGGCCGCGCTTGGAGCCTGCGCGGCGGCAACGCCGGCAGACAACGCAGCTACAAGACAGCAGACAAAGCGATGCATGAGCACTCTCTCCCTGAAGATTTTGAGCGGTATCGGTCAACTTTGATGAGATGCAGCTTTAGAACTCAAGTTTGAGAGCGAACTGCATGACGCGGGCCTGGGCTGCGCCAGTGATGGTGCCGAAGGCCGCCGAAGTCACGGTCCCGTTGGGGTTGTTGAGGTTGGTGTGATTGAAGGTGTTGAAGGACTCCGCGCGGAAGAGGATGTTCAAGCGATCATAGAGGGCGAAGCGCTTGAACGCCGAAAGATCGGTGTTGACGGTGCCCGGGCCGATTATAGGATTGCGCGGACTGTTGCCAAAGGGAGTGCCGGCAGGCACCTGCGTGTAGTCCGAAGTTACGAAGAACTGCGCGGCCCGCGCTGATGTAGAACGCCTGCCGGAGATGCGGGGATCGCCGGTAACGTTGGGACGGTCACCGGTGGTGATCGTGTCGAGGTTCGAGTCCTTGTTGGAGACGACGTTGAAGGGGTTGCCGGTGGCGATCGTCTCAATGCCATTAATCTGCCAGCCGTTCAGCACCTCCTTGCCGACGAGACCCCAGCGCTTGATGTGCGGGAGCTCGTAGATGAAGGAGGCGACAAAACGCTGGGGCATGTCCGTGGTGGAGAGACCGTAGTCGCGACCGATGTCGTACTGGTCCGACGGAGAGAAGTCGGTGGCGCTGCCGGGATCGGCAGAGAGATCGTCCATCGCCTTGGACCAGACGTAGAAGCCCTGGAACGAGAAGTTGTGCAGGAGACGGCGTGTGACCGTGAGTTGCAAGCCGTTGTAGTTCGAGTTGTCGGTGGGGTCGAGCATGCTGATCGCCGACGTGTAGCCCTGATTGAAATACGGACGACGCTGCGAGGCGTTGGCGGTGGTTGCGGTGGAACTGAAGACAGGCGAGTTCTGATCGCGGTTGATATAAAAGTGACGCCCGAGATTGCCAACATAGGCCATGCGCCCACTCCAGTTGGAGCCCCACTGCTGCTCGATCGTGAGGTTGAACTGCTGCACGTAAGGGATGGCCTTGGTGAATGGACGGATGCCGGCGAATGTGGCGTTCTGCGTGAACGTCGGGTTGCTGAGGTTGGCTGTGTAGGGGAAGGGGCTGGAGGGGATCAGCTTCTGACCGGCATATGGATTGACGAATTGCGTCGTGTTGTTAAGCGTGATGGATAGTG
>DASUHZ010000026.1:0-8875 GCA_036273275.1 Bryocella sp. | reverse complement strand
TGTCGCCGAGCGCCTTCGTCGCGACCCTGAAGACGTCCTCCCCGCGCAGCAATCCACCCCACCCGCCCCTCGCCGTGCGTGGCCCTATCTCGCTCGAGTCGCCGCCGTCCTCGCACTCTCCGCCATCTTCGGCATCGAAGCCATCCATTCTCTCCGCGCCGAACAAGCCTACGAGGCCTCCCGTCCCACCCCCGCCGGCCTTCCGCAGCGCATCGGCGACTACACGCTCGTCCGCACCTGGACCGACACCACGCTCGAGCGCACCGTCGTCTACATCTGGGGCGAGTACGCGCCGCCCGCACCACCGCCCGGTACGCAACCATCGCCGCACACCGCCGCGGCTTCCTTACATATCGACCTCGGCATCTCACCCCAGCTCGGTGTCCACGACGCCGAAGTCTGTCACATAGCGCGCGGCGAGGACCCCACGTGGCACGGCCAGATCGTTACGCCCTCACCCGACGGCCATATCGATCTCACCGCCGCTGCCTACAACAACGGCGTGACCCAGCGTCTCGAAGCATCGAGCGTATGCGACGCCGGCGCCTGCCGCCAGTATTCCGAGACCACGCAGCATGTCACGCTCGTCTACGCCCGTCCCCACCGCAAAATCCCCATGGAGGCGGATCGCACCCGTCCCGTCCCTGTGCTGCTCAAGGTGGAATCGCTCGACGTTCTCTCTCCGGCGTCCGTGGTCGAGCCACAGCTCGCCGCGGCGCTCGAGGCCTTCCTCGCCCAGGCCAATCTCGTCCAGATCACCGCACCCTACACAGTCCGCTAACCAAACCGCGTCTTCTCATCCCCGCAGGGGACCTGCTTCTGCCTTTTGCCCTTTGCTTCTGCTTTTGCTTTTGCCTCTGCTTTTGCCTTTGCCTTTCTTTCTGTCATCCCGAGCGCAGCGAGCGACCTGCTTTCGCCTTTGCTTTTTCCTTTGCTTTTGCCTTTGCCTTTCTTTCTGTCATCCCGAGCGCAGCGAGGGACCTGCTTTTCTTTCTGTCATCCCCGCGAAGAATCTGCTCTTTCCGCATCCACTCACAACTTCCATAATCAAAACTCGAAAACGGAACGGAACCTCGCTCCCGGCGAATCCGCAGGCCGCGGAACACGGCGCATAATGAATCAGGGGGCTTCAACTCCGGCGCCCCTTTCTGCACGCCCGGAAGCAATTCGTCAACCGCCAAAATCCAACAGCCAGTTAGCTCTTCGCGCAATGTGTCCCCTATAATCAAATCTCCCGCCGAGAGCGTGCAGGACAGACATTTTCCCGTGAAGGTGGAACCCGCAGGGCCGCAGATCAGGAACAATGTTGAAGAGCTAAAGTGCAGTGAGGGTGTGGTTATCTTTACCGGAATACGAGTGAGCGCAAGCTCCCTGAAGTGGACGTCCCAGCCTGTGCGCATGCGCTCGAGCCTGCTTTCATTGCTTTTCCTGCTGGTCGCTGTCATTACCGCACCGCACCTCCACGCGCAGGTCCAGGCCCGTCCGCAGTTCACTGCCGCGCCCTCCACACCGCAGATCCTCTGCCCCACCGAGGTCATCGGCAACCGCCGCATTCCCAAAGAGTCCATCCTCGCCCGCACCTATCTCCAGCCTGGCGATGTCTACGATCCGGCCTCCGTCGAGCAGACCTTCAACGCCCTCTGGAACACCGGTTACTTCGAAGATGTCCGCATCGAGCGCGTCGACGAGCCCAAGTGCATTCAGCTCCTCATCTACGTTCGCGAGAAGCCCACCATCCGCGCCATCAACTACACCGGCCTCAACTCCTTCTCTGTCTCCGACGTGCTCGACCGCTTCAAGAAGGAAAAGGTCAGCGTCACCGTCGAGAGCCAGTTCGACTGGACGCGCGTCAAGCACGCCGAAGTCGTCCTCAAGGAGATGCTCGGCGAGCACGGCCATCAGTACGCCATCATCCGCACCGAGATAAAGACCATCCCGCCGGCATCCGTCGAGCTCACCTTCCACATCAAGGAAGGCCCGACCGTCAAGGTCGGCAAGATCGCCTTCACCGGCAACAAGAACCTCAGCTCCCGCGAGTTGCGCTCCGCGATGCACTTCTCCAAGCCCATCGGGATTCCGCACTCCATCTTTTTAGAGAACATCTTCCCCCGCACCTTCGACGCCTCCAAGCTCGACGAGGACGCCGAGCTCGTCCGCGAGGATTACCGCCAGCACGGCTACGCCAAGGCCAACACCGGCGATCCGCAGACGAACGTCCGCAACGCCGGCGGCATCAATCCCTTCACGCTGCGTCCCTCCAAGGGCAAGCGCGCCGACATCCTCATCCCTGTCGAAGAAGGCGAGCGCTACCGCCTCGGACACATCACATTCACCAACAACAAGGCGTTCAATAATTCGCGCTTTCTGCGCGCACAGTTCGCGCTCAAGGATGGCGACTGGTTCAACGGCAAGCTCTTCGCCAAGGGCCTCGACAACCTGAAGAAGGCCTACGGCAGCCAGGGCTACATCGACTTCACCGGCGTACCCAACCCCACCTTCGACGATGTTCACCACATCATCAACCTGAACATCGACTGCGACGAAGGCAAGCAGTTCTACATCTCGCGCATCGAATTCACCGGCAACACCCTCACCCGCGATAAGGTCATCCGCCGCGAGCTCATGATGGAGGAAGGCCAGGTCTACAACTCCCAGGCCGTCGACCTCTCGCTCCTCCGCCTCAACCAGCTCAACTACTTTGACACCCTCAAGCCCGACCAGGACGTCGAGACCCACCAGAACTCCGACGCCGGTACCGTCGAGCTCCTCATCAAGCTCAAGGAGAAGGGCAAGAACTCCATCGGCCTCAACGGCGGCATCAGCGGCCTGTCCGGCTCCTTCATCGGCCTCAACTACGAGACCAACAACTTCCTCGGCCTCGGCGAAACGCTCTCCGTCCAGGCCAACATCGGCGACCTCTCGCGCAACCTCAGCTTCGGCTTCACCGAGCCCTACCTGCGCAACAAGCCCGTCTCGCTCGGCGTCCAGGTCTTCGACTCCAAGCTCGACTACAACCCGGCCAAGAGCTACGCCATCAGCGGCCAGCCGCAGAACCTCACCAACGCCGAGCAGTCGCTGCTGACCAATTACAACCAGTCGACAGAAGGTCTGAACGTCTCCACCTCCACCGCGCTGCGCAAGCTCTTCCGCCGTTCCGGTGTGGCGCGCGTCGGCCTCACCTACGGCCTCTCACGTTCCGGCATCACCACCTTCAACGACAACACCCGGAATGTCTTCGAGACCCTCGCCTTCCGCGCGGGAATCGCCGGCCAGAATCAGCTCAACGGCATCATCAGCTCCGTTCTCACGCCGAGCTTCAGCTTCTCCACGCTCGATCGCGCCGTCGGCCCGCATCGCGGCAAGGACCTCAACGCCGCCTTCCAGTTCGCCGGCGTCGGCGGCAACACCAAGTACTTCGCCCCCACCATCACCTGGCGTCAGTTCTTCCCCATGAAGGGCCTCAAAGTCAACCCCGAAGGCCGCAACATCCTCGGCTACCGCGTCATGTTCAACTCGGTCACCGGCTTCGGCGGCGAGGTCGCGCCTCCCTTCGCGCGCATCTATGGCGGCGGCGAAAACGACATCCGCGGCTTCGACATCCGCTCCGCCTCGCCCTACACCTTCATCCCCACGCGCGTGATGCTCAACCTCACCAATCCCGACGGCAAGCTCGTCCCGCGCGATCCAGCCAATCCCACCCTGAACCAGTTCGTCCAGGTTCCGCTGCCCGTCTACCGCCTCGCCTCCATCGGCGGCGACACCAGCTTCACCTCCAACGTCGAGTACCGCATCCCCATCGTCAGCCAGGTCACCTTCTCCCTCTTCACCGACTTCGGCCTGACCTTCAACTCCCAGCCCCGTCAGCTTCGCCAAAGCGTGCTCGGCATCTCCGCGCTCAACGCTCCGCTCTACGGCTGCCCGCATCTCGTCAACGGCAACTGCGTCGGCGGCTCTGAGGTCAACTTCCCGCTCTACCTCAAGACCGTCCCCGGAACCAACTTCGTTCCGCGCATGTCCAATGGTGCGCAGATCTCCTTCATCCTGCCTATCGTCAACGCGCCCTTCCGCATCTTCTACGCCTACAACCCCCTCCGTCTCTACAAGGAGGTCCCGCAGGCTTCCGCGCTTCCGGGCTGTTCCGGCAACGACATCTGCCCCGCGTTCAAGAATCTCTTCCCGTTCCAGGACGCCCCCAACGCCGCCGCCTTCAGCTATCAGGAAGCCGTACAGTTCTACGGCGCGAACTACGTCCTCCGCGAGCCCCGCAAGACCTTCCGCTTCACCGTCGCAACGACCTTCTAATCCTTCATCCCAAACACAACAGGCCGGCGCTCAGCCGGCCTCTCTCATCTCTAACTCCTGATCCCTACTGCGTACTCGGCGCCCCCACCACCGCTGCGTCCACCAGCTCCTGCACAAACTGCACATGGATGTGGATATGTCTCGCCACATCCGGCAGAAACTCCGCCACCAGCGTGCCGGCCGGATCGCTTGCAATCCCAATCATCACCCGCTGTGCCGTTGACCTCCCATCCCTCTGGATCCCCGGCACATACAGGTTCGAGAGTTCCGCACTGATCGGGTACGTCAGCAGCGCCGCATAGTTCGGCATCTCCCGCCCATCGTCATGCCGAGCCATATAGGTGTGCGCGATCGCGTGCAGAAAGCGGCGCTTCACGCTTGCCTGCGGCATCCGGTGATAGCGCGGATCCTGATGCGCCAGCGACGGAATCGCGTACGTCTCAAAGAACTCTCCCTGCGCATCCTCGGCCAGCCCATATCCCGTCAACTTCGCAAACCCCGTAAACCCCGCCCCATACGGCGAGTGCGAGTTCCACGCCACCGCAACCCCCGAATAACCCGCAATCGTCACCAGGTTGAACGGATCCATAAAATCCCGCAACGCGAGCACGCCCTTCTCGTGCGACGTCAGCGGCTGCACATTCGTCGAGCTCACAAACGGCGAGATCGGATTCTCGGGCATGCACGGCGGTGGCCCTTGCAGCGGCATCTTCTCTCTTGGGTAGTCGCTGTCCTTGCACGGGTGCACCGGCGCCTTTCGCATGCCGCCCGGCTCCGGCCGTACGTCCCCATCTGCGGCGGATACCTGCGACTGGCTCTCCTGTCCGGCCGCGGGGCTCATCAGCGCGCTCGGCGCATCCGGCAGATCCTCGCTCGCCCGTCCCCCCACCGTCTGGCCGCCTGCCGCCGCGCTCACCCCCAGCAACGCCGCCAGCACCACACACAGCGCCGCACGCCGCCGCTCCCCGCCTCTTGTCTGGTGGCGTCTCAGCTGGTCCCCCGGCCCCGCGCGTAAACTCTTGTGCATCTGTCAGCCCCGCGCTTCTTCTTGGGACGGCTTTCTCGGTCATCAGGCTTCGCTACTGCGAACTTTGTTCATGCTTCAACCGCACCATCCGCAGCAGGTCACTCGTAAACTCATTCACCGCAAAGCTCAGCGCCGCCCCTCCCATCGATCCGCCGAAGCCCGCGAGATTGTCGTGGAAGTTCCGGTTCCTCTTCGGATAGTAGAAGTTGTTCAGCGCCGTGCCCGCCGCCTGCCCCAGGATCAGCGACGTATTCACCACCGCGTGCCCATCCGTGCTGTCGCGCGTCACCAGCGCCCGCGTCACCGCATACCACGCGCGTTTCGGAATGCTATGCTGCGGCCCCATCGCAAAGTAGCGCGGATCCTGGTGCAGCCACACCGCAAACGGCCCGTTCGACAAAAACGCCTGGCTGCTGTCCCGGATCGCCGCCGCGCCCACCCGTTGCGCAAACGCTCCGGAGTTTGTTCCGTAATTCGGCTGCCCGTTCGTAAGCTGGTCCCACCCCGCCGAGACAAAAAAGTCTGCAATGCTGGTCAGCGAGTAAAGATCGCGCGTCGCCAACGTGATCTTGTCCCATTTGTGGATCTGCGGCGCTGCCATCCCCGCCGGAATAATCCGCGAATACATCGGCGCCACCGGCATCGAGCTCGTGGCCCCCGCCTTCGCATCCGCCGTCATCAGCGGCTTCCCATTCTTGTCTTGGGCCTGCGGCTGCGGAGCCTCCGGCAGGCTCGCCTCCACGGTCGGCGGCTGCGTCAGCGCAATCTCGATCTGCGCACCATCTGTCTGCGAACCGGCATTCAACACCGCCCCGCCCGTCGAAGCCACGTCCTGCGCCGCGCCCTGCAGGGCGACCCCCAGCACCACGCCGGACAGAATTGGTCGCAAGCACCGGCCTGAAAAGAAAAAACTACAGCAACCTCGACGCACTCGCATGGTGCCCTTTTTCGCCGACAGAATTTCTCGGCGTCCGCTGAATTCCAAAGAAAAATTCCGGCCGTCCGTAAAGGGACGCCTGCCAGCGTTTATGAGTTGTCCTTCCATGGATTTAGCCCTCTGGGTGGGGTCCTGACCTTACCCGATACCTTACTCCTAACTCCCAACCCCGGCTCCCTCACTCCTAACCCCTTATCGCTGACTCCACTCGACTTCCCTTTACCACTTGGGCACAATCTCACCCGCCTGCCATTGACCATCGCTCCCTTCCGCGTCGACCATGAAAAAGTGGCCCATACCGGGTCCCCGGCGAGCGTTCTTTGCTCGTTGGGGTGGTAGCAGGCCGCGCTGGAGGCGCATTGCCATGAGCTCTGCCGGAAACCAAAAGCCACTCGAACAGCGCCTCCAGGAGGCCGCCCGCCGCGCCGAAGAAGAGCTTCACCGCTTCGTGAAGTACATCGACGCCGAAGTCGTCCCGGAGGTCCGCCGCAACAGCTCTACAGCCCTCCGCGCCGCCGCCGTCCGCCTCGAAAAGCTCGCCGAAACACTCGACAACGCCCGCTCCAGCACCAGCGACACCCCTGCCTCCGGACCGAAGCCCCCCTCGAGCACCGCCTGATGCCGCGGGATCACCACAACCCCGGGTGCCCCGCTCTCGACGCGCATGCAACAGGGTGGGGTATCGCTTGCGCTAACAAGCGAGAGGGCCCCGCTTCCAGGGACCCCAAGGCTTCAGCCCCCGGTCTCTCGCCCTCTCAAAAAAAAGAAGGGGCTTTAGCCCCTGGGGTATCCCTTCTCGCAGCCCTGCTCACCCTCCTCCTCACCGGCTGCCATCACAAACCGCCCCAAATCTCCCATCAAGCCCCGCCATCCACGCCGCGCCGTGCCGAGCCAGCCAGGCCCACCCGCCCCGTGCAGCCACCTCCCGGCCTCGACGACACCACCGGTCCGCCCGTCTACACCGAGGTCGGCCTCGCCAGCTGGTACGGCCCCAGCTTCAACCGCCGCGCCGCCGCCGACGGCAGCCTCTATGACCAGGACGGCTTGACCGCAGCCCACCGCACCCTCCCCATGGGTTCGACCGTGCGCGTCACCAACCTGGCTACTGGCCAACAAGTGTACGTTCGGATCACCGACCGCGGCCCTTTCGTTCGCGGCCGCATCCTCGACCTCTCCATGGGCGCCGCCAAGGCCGTCGGCCTCTATCGTATGGGCGTCGGCCGCGTCCGCATCGAGGCCTTCCGTCACGTCTCCACGGACCCGCCCGGACACTGGTGTGTCCAGACCGGCCCGTTCAAAGAGCACGGTGACGCCACCGACCTCAAAGAAGCCCTCCTCAAGCGCTACCGCGGCGCCCGGGTCGCTGAATTCCAGGGCCCTACCGGCTTCTGGGTCCGCATCGACCCCGTCGACCACGCCCGCTCCGACGCGCTCGCAATCCAGGACTGGATCGGCAACCCCGACCCCTCCGCCGTCCCCTACCTCGTCCGCATCGACTGAACCCTTCTTATTGACTGAACCCTTTTATCGACTGAACCCTTTTTTTTGTCATCCCCGTAGGGGATCTGCGTTTGCCGTTGCTTTTCTGTCTGTCATCCTGAGCGAAGCGAAGGACCTGCTTCTGTCTCTGTCTTTGCCCTTCTTCTTGTCATCCCCGCAGGGGATCTGCTTTTCAAAATCTCTGACCATCAAAGTATCTGTTTTGTTACAGATACAAATTTTGCTCGCGAAAACAACCCAAAACGAGCTTGTCAAAGCGCCAAACCAGTCATCCCTATGAAAACAAAGGGAAAAATAATGGCATAGTAATTTCGCTCAATCGCTATAATTAACCTAAGAAGATCAGAGACGGGGCTGCGCAAGCAGCCTTTTGCTTTCTGCAGCCGAGCCGCAGGATCGCTCTGCTATACTGATTTCTGCTGTTTATCTAGCGTTTTTCACGCACAGGAACACCCATGCCAAAGTTGAAGACCCACTCCGGCGCGGCCAAGCGCTTCAAGAAGACTGCGAGCGGCAAGTTCAAGCGCGGTCAATCGAAGATGCGCCACATCCTCACCTCCAAGGAAACGAAGACCAAGAAAAAGCTTGGCCGGATCGTCCTGGTGAGCGTGGCCGACACACCGAAGGTCGCCCGCATGCTCCCCTACGCCTAAAGCGTAGAGAGCAGGTAAGTTTTTCGAATCGAGCCGAAGGTTTTCCAAAACCTCAACGGGCCACAAAAGCGTCGAGGCCCCTCGCTGAGCGCAAGCGAAGCGACACCAGATTCGAAGCAGCAAGCGAGTGAAGAGGTACACCTTACCTCCAGCCGCTAGACAACGACGCAACTCCCGCAGGGAGAGAAACAGGAGCACACGATGCCTCGTGTAAAGCGCGGTACAAAGCGCAACGACCGCCGTAAAAAGATCCTCAAGCGCGCCAGCGGCTACTTCCTCACAAAATCCAAGCTCTACCAGGCAGCCCAGGAGGCCGTCGAGCGCGGTCTCAAGTTCGCCTACATCGGCCGCAAGCAGAAGAAGCGGCAGTTCCGCTCCCTCTGGATCGTGCGCATCGGCGCCGCCGCCAAGCTGAACGGCATGAGCTATTCGACCTTCATCAGCGGCCTCAAGAAG
>DASUHZ010000025.1:0-17874 GCA_036273275.1 Bryocella sp. | reverse complement strand
GGGTCCCCGGCGAACCTGTTCGCTGGGGTGAAAGGACGAAGCGCCTGAATTGCCTTCTGCTCGTACCACCACAAGCCCGTCATTCTGAGCAAAGCGTCACAGCCCCACCGTGACGCGCAGTCGAAGAACCCCGACACCGCTCGCATCACCATAACCGTCGAACCTTTTTCGCCCACGACCCACTGCGACGAACCACTTGGACAGTTACACCGCCGAACTAAGAACCGAAACGCGCGAATCCGTCAAACATTCGCCGCCAACCTGAGCGCAGTCGAAGGACAAATTCGCCGTCACCCTCTACGCGCAGCGCCTTCCGCTCTGCCGAAGGCCGCAGCGCGTAGTCCTTCACCGACCATTCCCACCACCACAACCCCACCCCAACCACTCCCACCAGCCTCACCCCCGGATAAAAACCATCCATCACCAGCACCGCGCCCAGCACCTCCACCCCGCCCGTGAAGTACCGGAACCACGCTCCCCATCCAATCTCCCGAAACATCCGCACCCAATGCGCATCGTTCCCAAACTTCTCCAGCCCAAAAATCAGAAACGGCAGAGCCACACAAAACCGCACGAGCCACTCACCCAGCCCGCCCGTCTGCTCCTCCGACGCCAGCCGCAGCTCCGCCATAATCGCCCCACATCTGGAGTCGTCCTCTCCACAACCCCAAAAAATCTTGTCAAGCCCCTGCAAAAGTGGAAATCCCACCCAACCCCAACAAACTAGACCGGAAACTCTGCGGAAAAATAATGGCAGTTAATTCCATTCGATTTGTTAGAGTAGAGATATAGAGAAACTTCAAGGCTGCCGCAGGCTTCATGCCCGGCAGCCTTAGCCTTTGCCGCAGACGCAAATTATTCATTCCAAAGAATTTATAAACAAAATCTCTGAAATCAATATTTTGCGGCCACCTCCTCCGCGCAACCTGTTGATTCCAAAGATCCAGCCCAAAACAGAGGGGGGAGGGGTACCCCCGCGGATTGGCTGCCTGCTAAAACCGCAGGGCCTGCCTTACCGTGCGCACGATTCCCTCCGGCGTCTGCCGCGCGAACGTCGTGCGCTCCGTCGTTCCTGCCGGCAACTGCATCAGCCAGCGGAACGCCGTCAGCGAGTCGGTCGACAGGCAATGAACACATCCCCACAGATAAAGCCGGAAGCGCCGGTACAGCATCTCTCCCCACCGCGCCACGACCGCATCGCGGTTGCGATCAAGCTTTTCAGCCCACTTCTTCGCAGTCAGCAGATAGCTGTGCCGGTCGTTCTGAATCATGCAAATTTCAAACGGTGATTCACACACCGCATCGAGATAGCTGGGAAGATGCAGGGGTGTGGTATTCCCCGGCCATACGTACTTCAGAACGAAGGATGAGAACGGAAACTTCGTTCTGGACGCGCACGCGTCCGCATACACGCGTCCTCCCGGCTTGAGCAGCCGCTGATACTGCTTGAGCGTCCGAGGATAATCAGGCAGGTGCTCCGTCACACCCAGATTGATGATCGCGTCGTAAGGCTCCTGCGACTTGTACTCCAGAAAATGCTCGCGCACAACCTCGCACGGCAACCCGTTACGCCCGATCAGTTCCTTGCAAAACTTCTCCGACTGTTCGGAGATTGTCAGAGACGTGACATGAACTCCGCGCTCTCCCGCATACTGCGCGAACGCTCCCCATCCCGCGCCGATGTCGAGAACTCGCCACCCCGGCTGCAGTTCGCAGGAGCGAAACGCCGTGGCCAGCTTACGCTCCATCCCGGGGATTAACTCCTCATCGTCGTTTTCAAAGTATGCGTGCGAGTAACACCGGAACCGTTCATCCAGGAACGTCAGGTAGAACTCCGGATCCGTGTCGTAATGTTCGTGGATCCATCGCCTGTCGCGCTTGGTCTGGCCGTAGAAGATGGGCTGTCCGTAGGTCGACCACAGATACGCCAGCACGCGGCGGTCGTGCAGACTGTTGCGCAGATCCATCGCCGCGACCATGTCGCCATCGATGTCGAGGTCACCGGACAGGTACGCTTCGCCGATGGTCATCTCATCCATCGACTTGAGCGCGGACACCGCGCGTTCGTTCCGCGCGACAACTCGGAAAGTGACCTCTCCGCTTCCGACTCGCATCAGTGGACGGTCCGGAATCTGAAACTCAAACGCCGTTCCCGGCGGCAGGCTTTCAGCAAGGCTGGCAATCACTTTTTCCAGCGCGGAAGGCGCTGCCGGCACCAACGTGCGTTCCGGTGCATGCTCAACGGGGATCATTCGACTCTGGCCGCTCCTCTTCTCCGGGAGAGCAGGCGCCCTCATCAGACTTTTTGAAAAGAACGGTGTTTCATGGCCCAAACGCTTTGCGTCGCGGGTTCTCTGAACGGCTAGTTTTAGCACAACCTGGACAGGCCTGCCGATTTCATCTATGTAATTTTTGCGTCATCAGTTTCCGCGAAGCAGCCCAGTCACGAACCGCACCAACCTCACAAGAGTCAACTGATGTTTCCAACCCTCATTGACAGTAAGAGCTCCCGGTTTATACCGGCAGCCTAAGTTGTTTCTACTGAAGATATTGCGCAAGCATGGAACGCGCGGAGGAATACACTACTCCCGGCCATGCCGAAAGAAAAATCCTCACCCGCACCCGGCGCCCGCGTGTCGCTTAAGATGCTCGCCGAATATCTCGACCTCTCTCCGGCAACCGTCTCCTTCGTACTGAATAACGCGCCCAACCGCTCCATTCCCGAAGTCACCCGCGAGCGCGTCAAAGCTGCCGCACGCAAGTTTGGCTACCGCCCCAACCTCATCGCCCGTTCTCTCCGCGGCACCAACACCTGCACCGTAGGCATCCTCTTACCCGTCATAGGCGAGGGCTACCACGCACAGGTCCTTTCCGGCGCCGCCGACGTCCTCATGCGTGAGGGATACTTCTTCTTCACCGCCCATCACCGACACCTGCCCGACCTTATCGCCGAGTACCCCCGCCTCCTGGACTCGCGCGGCGTCGAAGGCATCCTCGCCATCGATACCCACCTCTCCGAACCACCCGCCGCTCCTACCGTGGCCATCGCCTCCCACACGCCGCTGCCGGGAGTCACAAACATCGTGCTCGACAGCACACGAGCGGCGGAACTCGCGCTCGGTCATCTCTTTCGGCTGGGTCATCGAAAGATCGCATTCATGCGCGGCCAGGAGTTCAGCTCTGACTCCGACACGCGCTGGCGTGCAACAACACAGGTCGCGCGCACGCTCGGGATTCGTGTGTCATCCGATCTCACGATTCGTCTCGACAAGGACATGCAGTCTCCCGAACTCGGCTATCCTGGCATTCAGCAACTGCTGATGCGGCGGCGCGACTTCACCGCCATCGTCTGCTTCAACGACATCTCCGCCATCGGCTGCATTCGCGCGCTGCACGACGGCGGTCTGCGTGTTCCACAGGATGTCTCGGTTATCGGCTTTGACGATATCCAGTCGGCGAACTATCACGTTCCGAGTCTGACTACAATTCGCCAGCCGCTTCAGGCCATGGGAGAACTCGCCGCAACCACGCTGCTCAAGAAGATCGCTCACGAACAGCAACCGCACATACTGCCTGTGCAGCCGGAACTCATCGTGCGCGAGTCGACGGCCCCCGCTCCATCCTCCGCCGCATCCGCACAAGCCAGCAAGCGCAAGCGATAACGGCGCGCTCAAGCCAGACATGCAACGCGGCTTTGCCGTACTCTGTTGCTTACAGTCAAACGGAGAGCGATTCGCTTTCTCAGGAGAATCATGTCTGCTTCGATTCTTGATCTCTTCCGCCTCGACGGCCGTGTCGCTCTCGTCACCGGCGCAGCAAGCGGGCTGGGCGCCGCAATCGCCACTGCCTTCGCACAGGCAGGAGCACAGGTCGCCGTGCACGGAAACCGGCGCGCTGCGACCGACACCGCGCAGGCTATCGGCGCCTCCTCGGCAGCGTTCCAGGCGGACCTCGGCGACCCCACTGGCGCCGAGAAGCTCTTCTCGGAGGTCAAGCAACGTTTCGGTCGCGTGGACATCCTCGTCAACAACGCCGGCACGATTCACCGCGATGCCGCCGAGGACTTCAAGCTGGAAGACTGGCAGCGCGTTGTGCAGGTCAATCTCACCAGCGTCTTCCAGCTTTCGCAGCTCGTCGGCCGCGATCTTCTCGCGCGCAAGTCCGGAGGCCGCATTTCTGGAGGCAAGATCATCAACATCGCTTCCCTTCTCAGCTTCCAGGGAGGCATTCGCGTGCCCGCCTATGCCGCGTCCAAGGGTGGCGTCGCGCAGCTTACCAAGGCGCTGGCGAATGAATGGGCGGCCCACGATATTCAGGTGAACGCCATCGCGCCGGGCTACTTTGCAACCACCAACACCGAAGCCCTGCAGGCGGATCCCACCCGCAATCGCCAGATCCTGGAAAGAATTCCGGCTGGCCGATGGGGCATGCCGCAGGATCTTTCCGGCGCGGCCCTGTTCCTCGCCTCGCCCGCAAGCAATTACGTCACAGGCACGGTTCTGACCGTGGACGGTGGCTGGATGAGCCGCTAGCCGCTAAAGCCTCGCCACCGTCTTCCGGCGGGCGTTACACGATGGTGCCATTGGAAACCCCTCCGGGGCCGACCCATACTTTTCCTGCAGACAATTGTCTTGCGAGGAGAGGCCGATGGCGGCAAGGGATCAGGGATTTCAGGATTTCGTTCTGCTTCTGCCCGCCCCTTTGCGCGACCGCGCCGAAGAGATGGCCTCGCGCGAGTCGCTCTCTCTCAATCTATTCATCCTGACCGCGATTGCCGAAAAGCTCCAGCGAGCCCAGCTCCACAATTGCCTGGGCATCAGCGAGCGCGACGAGCGATCCGCCGCAAGAAACTCCGCCGGCAATCTGCTCATCCACTAAAATCGCCTGCGTTTTCTATTGGATACGGCAGTTCCTCACCTGCTGCCAACAGGTACCGCTGCCTGTCAGATGACAGGCACGTCATCCCTGTCATGGCTGAGCTCACGGTAAGTGGAAGATTCTTCAACACTACTGTGCAGAAAATTTCATGGTCACCTTCGAAATGGTGACCCAAGTACCACAATCCACAAAACAACCGTTAGGCAACCTATGCGCTCCAACATGAGTGAGCAATGCAGACGTAGTTGGAGGCCAGTAGCACGATTTCGCTGGTCGCCGTTCCTGGGGAGGGTTTGCAGCTCATTGGTGGCAGCATCTACAGGCACTTCGCTGGAGGCGGAGTCGAGGAGGACTATGAAAAATACGTTTTGGGTTTTAGCCCTTGGAGTTGCGTTCGCAGCTTCAGCAACCATGGCGAAGGCGGACCCCATTCTACCGGGCAGCACGCTCTCGGTGAACGGATCCAATGATTCCTATAACGTGACGAATCCGGCAACGGCGTCGATCACATTTGCACCGAATGGCACCTGCTCCACGTGTGGTAACTACATTCTGGCGGGAGATACGCTGTCGTTTGCCAGCGCATTTACGCCGAACGTGGCCACCGTTACGTGGAACTCTGTCGGGACTCTGCCGCTTGGACCGCAGACGCTTCACACGGCTCCTGGTGGTGCGCTGCCTATTCTCACCGTCACTCAAGGTGCGAACACGCTTACGTTCGTGTTGAACGAGGAATCCTGGTCGTTCGGCCCGGCGCCTTCGCCCAGCCCCTTTGATGTTCTTAACATCACCGGTGTTGGCACATTCGACTTCAATGGCACTATGTCTCAGGCCATTTTCAGCTTCAGCAGCGATTCGCTGGACGGCTCGGGTCCGTCGCTTGGCTTCAGCAGCATCGGCACGGCGACTCCTGCTTCCCCAACACCGGAACCGAGCAGCCTTGCGCTTCTGGGAACCGGTCTGCTTGGTGCAGCGGCCTTCGCTCGTCGTCGCTTCAACACTCGCCTCTCGGCCTAACCTCTGTTTTCCAACTCAAAGCAGGGAGCCTGTTCAGGCTCCCTGCTTTTCTATGCCCTGAAGACGACTCCGTGACTGTAGCAGGGCCCCGGCCTCCTGGAAGAGCAGCCGCGCGCCGCCTCCACCGCTTCCCTTGCCCTCCTGCCTTCGAATCCGGGCCGAGCAATCCATCTGCCGTCCGACGCCGCTGCATATCGCCACCGCAACGTGCGGTTGAAAGCAATTGGCTCGCAACGTTTGAAGCGCTGTTGATCTTCGCGCAGGCAAGCTCACCACACCTCTGCTGCAGTGAGTGCCTGCCGCATCCGCGAAATGAAAATGCCACGCAGAGCGGACTCTGCGTGGCATCGCGGTTTGTGAGAATTGACTAGAGCGAGCCGAGCGCTTTCGTGGCGTCGTTACTTGCCTCGCTTCCAGGAGCGAGACTGACCGCCTTCTTCAGATGATCGGCTGCGTCCGTCTTCTTCCCCATCTTGCTGTACACCATGCCGAGGTGATATTGGATCGAAGCATCGTTGGGGCTCGTCTTCGCCGCATCCTCGAGCAGACTGACCGCGGATGAATAGATACCCTTGTGATAGTAGGCCCACGCGAGCGTATCGGCTGTGCTCGGTGAGTGCGGCATCGAACGCCGTGCAGATTGAGCCAGCGAGAGCGCCACATCGACGTCCTCATTATTCTTCAGCATGAGGTAGGCGAGATTGTTCTGCGCCGTCGCGTTGTCCGGCTGAATCTCGAGAGCCTTCTTGTAGTCAGCCTCTGCGCCACCGTTATTGCCCCGGCCTTCCTCGAGCGTGCCGAGGATGATTTCCCCGCGCGGATCGGTCGGGTGCGTAGTGTTCCATTGCTGCCACTTCTCGATCGCTGCACTCGAGTTCCCGGACGCTGTTGTCGCACGGGTGTAGGCCACCACCGCATCGCCGTCGGCGGGATTCAGCTGCATCGCCTTCTGAGCCGAGCCGACAGCCCCATTCACGTCCTTGGTCGCAAGCTGAAGCCCGGAAAGCTGGTCATACAGTGCGCTGTTGTTCGGGTTCCTTGTGATCTCCTGCTGAACCAGGGCAACAGCCTTGTCCGGCTGGTGCTGATACATGTAGTAGCTTTCGAGCAACTGCAGCGCGGGCAACTGATTCGGATTCGCATCGAGCGCCTGCTGAGCGAGCTGCACACCTTCTGGATTGCGCTTCTGACGGAATCGGACCTCCGCAAGAGCAACCAGCGCCGCGGAGTCCTTCGGGTTCTTCTGGATTGCAGTCTGCAGGTCCGCCTCAGCCTTCTCCGGCTGGTTTGCCGCCGCCTCGGCCACGCCGCGCCAGAGGTAACCGTCAGAGGCGTTCGGGAAACGCGTGATCATCGTCCCCGAAACCTGTTCCAGGAGCGCGTTGTCGCGCGTCTGCGCAGCAATCTGGGCCAGATCCTGCTGTGCCCGGAAGTTGTTGGGTTGCGCCTGCGTCACTGCGCGAAGGTTCTGCTCGGCTCCCGGAAGGTCACCCTTCACCCTGTCGGCCTGCGCAAGCCAGTACTTCAAAGGCATATTTTCGGGAGCGTTCTTGACCGCATTCTGCAGCAGCGTGAGCGCGTCATTTGTCTTGCCGGAGCGCAGCAGCAGCATGCCGGTCATGGCCTGCACCTGTGGATCGGCGGCAGTGTTCTTGTTCTTGTTCAGATCATCGACGATCTGCTGAACCTTGGCGAAGTTCCCCTGATCGACAAGGATCTCCGCATACACCATCTTGATGGGGACGCTCTTTGGATACTTGTTGACGAACTGCTCGTACGCTCCGGCCGCCCGATCAAACTGTCCGGTCTGGCGATAAAAGTTGAACAGCAGCGAAGCGCCTTCCGTCGTGTCATGCAGATTGTCGGTCGCCTGCATCAAGGTGGACTCAGCCTTCGGCTTGTCACCATGCTGGTAGTAGAGAGCCGCAAGCATCATCCATGCCCGAACGTTCTTCGGTTCCATCTGGGTCACAGACTGGGCTTCAGCCTCAGCGCCCGCAGTGTCACCCTTCTTTTCGAGCATACTGGCGAGCAGCAGGTGCGCGGCGCCGTTCTTCGGATCCAGCTTTACCGCCTGTCGTACCTGATCTTCGGCGTGGCCGGCGGTTGAAGGATCAGAGGCCTGGATGAGGCCAAGCTGGGCGTGGAACCCGGCGCGGTTGGGAGCATAAGTCAGCGCCTCCTGAATATCCTTGAGTGCCTCCTCATGATCCTTGTTCGCCATCGCGATGGCTGATTTGAGACCCCACGCGTCGGCGTTCTTCGGGTCGGCAGCCAGGATCGCATTCGCCTGTTCGAGAGACTTCGAGAATGCGTGGCCGGCGAGATAAATCTGGCCGAGTTCCAGGCGGGCGTCCAGATTCTTCGGATCGAGATCCACCGTGCGCCGAAGTTCCGTGTACGCACCCATCGGCGAGCCGGTCTTCATATACGCCTTCGCGAGCTCAAAGTGCGCGTCGGCGTAGTGAGGATCGATCTTGATTGCGTTGGAGAACTGGATGATCGCTTCCTTGTCCTTGCCTTGCGCCTCGTAGTTCTTTCCGCTGTTCAGGTATTTGACCTTGCGGACATTGGGGTTGCGCGTGCATCCCAGCGCAAGCATGGCGAATAAGGTTACACAAGCGAGAGCCGGGAGGCGGCCCATCCGGTAAGAGTGCGAGTTCGTCATCAAAGTTCCTTCCCGAAGCGGCTGCCACAGCCGGCGACGTCATCCTCAACGCAAATGAATAACAAGCTGATAGCTGCAAACTGTGCCGCTTCAGAATCCCAGGATTCCGAGCGGGCGCCAGCCGACCATAAAAAATTCACGTACACGATTAATTTGGAATGAAACGGGGCAGCACTGGAGTCACCTGATTGGCAAACTGAATCGCGCGTTGCTGTGCAGAGTCCAGCATCTCGTTCGGCCCCACCGGTGTGACGATGCGCACGAGAGCGCCGTCGGTGCGGTTCCAGCGGATCGCGTCCAGCATCATGTAGGCCTTCGCCTTGTAGTCGCTGGCCACGCTGCGGCCGTGTGCCAGATACCAGTACAGCACTACCTGCTTCTGGCCGGCGTTCCCAATCAGATACTCGCCGACCGGGTACGGGTGCCCATCGGCCGTCGGCAGATTGATCACCTTCGAAGACAGAAACGCCCATCCTGCGCCCGGCAGACAATTCTGCGGGGAGTGTATCGACTGCCCCGATCGCTGCGTCGGAAAGTAGCCGATAAAGAGCGATACCGGAGCGTTCAGCCCCTGCCCGGTCGGATTCATATTTGTATACACACGATTCAGGAAGCGGCCGTCGCCGAGCACGGCCAGCGTTTCGCTGTCCAGCGGATAATCCTGCGACGTCAAACCATCGATATTCTGAGGCATGAGCGACAGCGGAGCCGTCGGTGGAACGCGATCGACGTCCCCGCGCAGCTTCAGCGTCGTAAGGCAGCCGGCGAGCAGAACGAGGACCACCCAGAACTTTGCAGATCTCATCGGCGCCCTCCCCGCAACCTCGCCTGCAGATTCATCGCAGTGTGAAGCAGGTAGAGCAGCACCAGCGATACAACAAAGATGAGCCAGCCGGAAAACTCATGAAAGAATCCAAGTGCCTTGTCCGGGTCCCAGTACTGTACGGCAAGCCCCGTGCCCACAATGCGCGCTCCGTTGGCGAGCACCGCAATCGGCAGCGCCGCCAGCGCCAGGATTACCCGCCGCTTCGTGTTCGGCTCCAGAAAGTAGCCATAAAAGATCGCGGCCGTGAAAAGGCTCATCAGCGACCGGATGCCGCTGCAGGCTTCGGCTACTTCAAGCGGCATCGAGGGCAACTGAATGATGTTGCCGTCGCGCATCACCGGAACCCCGAAAATCGGAAGCACAGCGGCGGCCACCTTCGAGGCAAATATCTGCAGCGGAAAGGTGATCTGGTTATAGATGACCTTCGGCAGCGGAATGGCGAGCAGCAGAACCAATACCGGAAAGCGCAGCTCTCGCAGCATCTCCCGGCCGGCCATCATCCATATCAGCCCGGCCAGCAGCATCACCATCGAGACGCGCGCAAGAAACAACTCGGCGCCGTACACACCCAGAAACAGCGTGATGAGAGCCAGGATGATCAGCGGAAGACCCGCCCAGCTCTGCCGCACCGGCGTGTTCTTCAGCGTCTCCCGCTTTGTCCATATCAGATACGCGGAGAACAGCGGGACGAGAAACCCGTGTGAAAAGTCCGGGTCCAGGTACCAGTTTTCGACCAGCTTGATCGTGATGCTCCAGTAGATCGCTACAACGACAGCAACCAGGAGCAACGGCGGCAGCCAGCGCTGCCATACAGAACGCACAGGAACCATCTCGCGCTCTTGGCCCGAAGGAGCCACAGGGGCGGGGTGGATGACCGGTTGGGTGACCATCATGGGTCCAGGATCCTCTGAGAGGACTTCAAGCAATTTGCCTGCCGTTCCAGGCTGGTGCCCAATCCTCCCATGCACCATAGCCTACTGCACTCCTGCCTCTCAAGATTGAGAATCTTCTTGCACAAGAGTGGTAAACAATTTCTCACATAAGGACCCTCCCGCCCGAGCGATACTATAAGTTCTACGCATCTTCATGATCCAGTGACGTCAACATACCCCGGAAATGAGCGGTGCAGGCCCACAATCCGGGCCGGAAAGCGACTCCTCGAGAGGTTTCGGGCCACCTTCCACAGGAATTTGGCAACCGTTGTGCATACAGCTCAATAGGAGAAGATTTGTGAGGGCACCAATCACCACCGCTGTCTCGAAAATCAGCCGTTCGACCTCCTTCCGCGGAGTTCTTGTCTTTCTCGGGATGCTGAGTATTGCAGCCCTTTGCCTGGCTCAGGCTGCGAAGCCCATTCTGACCCCCGCGCCGGAACCCGCCAGCCAGGCCCCGGCGCTTCCTAATACCGACGCCGTTGCCTCCATGCCGGTCGACCCGTCGACCTATGTCATCGGCCCCGAGGACGTGCTGCAGATTACCGTCTGGAAAGAGCAAACCCTCTCCGGCAGCTTCCCGGTCCGTCCCGACGGAATGATCTCGATGGTGCTGCTCGGCGACGTCAGGGCCGCCGGCCTGACCCCGCTGCAGCTGACGACGAACTTGACCACGCAATACAAGAAATACATTCAGGATCCGCTCGTAACCGTAGGAGTATCAGCGGTTAACAGCAAGCACATCTTCTTAGTGGGCGAGGTGGGCCGGGTTGGTCCCATTCCGCTCACGCCCGGCATGACGCCGCTGCAGGCAATTGCGGTTGCCGGAGGCCTGACTCCCTATGCACACACAAAGCGCATCTATATTTTGCGTGGGCCTCAAGGAACCCAGGAGAAAATTCGATTCAACTACAAGGCAGCTTTGCGCGGAGACAACCATCAAGACATCACTCTGCAGCCCAACGACACGATCGTGGTCCCATGAGAACCATAACGACAGGCCTGTTCGCGCTTTCGATCCTCGCCCTGCCGGTCGCCTTGCGGGGACAGGTCAACGCGCCTGCGCCGGTGTCGAATTCGATGCCGGAGAGTAGCTTCGGCTTCAATCTGCCCACGCATCTGGGCACGCTCAACTATGCCCTCACCGGAACCGAGATGTTCAATGTCGGCTCCGACCAGGGAACCTCCGTGTTCGCGAGCACGGCGCTCAGCGGAAACCTCGCTTACATGTCCAGCAGCCAGAGGTTCCCGTTCAGCATGGTTTATTCCGGTGGCCTCATCGTGACAACGGAACCGGGAAACAACAGCACGGAAACCTTTCAGGATCTGGCGGTCTCCCAGGTCGCGCAAACCAAGTCGTGGGTCTTCGTGGTATCAGACTCTGCGAGCTTCCTGCCCGGCTCGCCCACCACCGGGCTCTCCGGAGTAGCGGGGGTAGGCGATGTCGGTGTGTTCCCCGTACAGAGTGGCATCGGGCCCAACCAGAGCATTCTGGCGAATTACTCCAGCCGCATCGCGAATGGCCTGCAAGGAAGCGCAACGTGGCAGGCCACGGCCAGCCTGGACCTCGAGGCCTCCGGGTCATGGCAGGTGCTCCACTTCACAGGCGGGCAGTCGGCCGTGAACACAAACCAGTCGTCTGCGACCTTCGGTCCGTCTTACCGGATCGATGCCCGGAACTCGGTGGGCGGCAGCGCGTACTACAGCGACATGACCTACCCCGGCTACGGCGATTACAAGATTGAAACCGAAGGAGTGAACATAAATTACACCCGCGCCTGGACACGCAAGCTGAGCACGACCGTCAGCTTCGGTCCGTCCCGAACCCACGGAGTCACCTTTACTCCGATTGCGCAGCGGTGGAATCTCGCCGGTTCTGCCGAAGTGACCTATGCAACCCGCACCACCGGTTTCTATGGCAACTATGACCGCTCCGTGAATGGCGGCTCGGGCATTATCTTCGGCGCGCTCACCGACAGCTTTTCGGCGGGGATGGATCGCCCCATCAACCGCGATTGGACTCTTGGCCTCCAGGCCACGTACTCCCGCAGCGTCGCGCTCGCTCCGGTGGACGGCCTTACTCCGAGTTACAACACCGCGTTCGGGGGTGCGCAGCTGGCGCGGCGTATCACTCAGTCACTCTCCGGCTTTGCAAGCTACACGGGCATCTCGCAGTCGGAAAAAAATCAGCCGATCGCCCTGGGCCCCGCGTTTAATGGCATCAATAACGTGTTCAGCTTCGGCATCACATTCGCTCCAGGGCCGCTTCTCAACGGCCGGTAAGGTCTCGCTTATGCTTGGTCATCGCACATTAACGATCGAAGACTACCTCACGATTCTGAAGCGTCGTTGGCTGATCATCCTGATCCCAACGCTCATTCTTCCGATTCTGGCGCTCGGGGTCAGCTATCGCATGACGCCGATCTTCACCTCCCAGACGCTGATCCTCATCGAGCAGCCGAAGGTGCCGGATGACTACGTCAAGTCCGTCGTCGACGAAAGTCTCGACAACCGCCTGGCATCCATGAAGGAACAGATCCTCAGCCGCTCGCGCCTGGAGCCGATCATCAAGCAATACGGTCTCGGCGACGTCAAGGCCGACATGGACAGCCGGATCGAATCCGTCCGCAAGGCCATCGACATTAAGCCCATCCACTCCGAGATCTCCGGGGCCGGCGGCCTGCCCGGTTTCTACATCTCCTTCAGAGCCGGAGACGCGCACACCGCGCAGCAGGTCTGCCGCCAGATCACCTCTCTCTTTATCACTGAGAGCGCGAAGTCCCGCGCCGCGTCGGCACAGGGCACAACTGAATTTCTGCAGGAACAGCTTAACGACGCGAAGAGCAACCTCGATGCGCAGGATGCGAAGCTCGCTGCCTTCCAGCGCGAGAATATCGGCGCTCTGCCTGACGATCAGGATGCCAACATGAACATGCTCACCACTCTCAACACGCAGCTCGATTCGGCTAACAAGGACCTTTCGCAATTGCAGCAGGAAAGATCGATCCGCGAGGCGATGCTTGCCCAGCAGGGCGGCTCCATGGTCTCAACAACCCCGGGCGGCAAGTCGGCTCCCGCATCGCGTGGCGCGCAGGCCACTCCCGAGCAGGCTACGGAACTCCAGAAGCTGGAATCGAATCTCTCCGCACTGCAGGCCCAGTACACATCCGACTATCCGGACGTCGTCTCCACGAAGCGCCAGATCAGCGACCTGAAGAAGGAAATCGCGCAAAATGGCACCGCGGCAGCCGGTTCGAACGGGAGTTCGGCCGTCATCGAATCGCCTGCCGTACGCACACTCCACATGCAGATCACTGCGATTGACGACGCGATCCAGGCGAAGCGACGGGAGCAGGCCGGTATCGAAAGGCAAATCGGGATGTACCAGGGCCGTCTGCAGGCGAGTCCGCTGGTCGCCGCAAAATACAAGGAACTCAGCCGCGACTATGCGACCGCGGAAAAGGGCTACGACGATCTCCTGGCGAAGAAGAATCAGTCCCAGATGGCCACCGAGCTCGAAAACCAGCAACAGGGAGAGCAGCTGCGCCTGATGGATGATGCCAACCTGCCTGATCAGCCCACCTTCCCCAAACGCTCCGTGTTCGCCATGGGCGGCCTTGCGGCCGGTCTGGGTCTGGGCCTGCTTCTCGCCGCTTATCTCGAGTACCGCGACAAGTCGCTTCGCTCCGAGCGTGACGTTTGGGCCTTTACCAAACTGCCCACTCTTGGCATCATCGCGCTAAGTCACAACGCGACCGCTTCGACCACAAACCGTACCAGCTGGTTCAAACGACGCCTGAAATCGGCGAATCCGCCTCTGGCGAAAGTGGGTGGATAGCCATGTATAAGAAGTTCTTCGGTCTCCAGAACAGTCCGTTCGGCACCAGTCCCGACCCGCGGTTCATGTACATGATGCCGCATACCCGCGAGGTCCTGGCCGGGCTTGAATACGGCATCTTCGCCCGCAAAGGCTTCACCGTTCTCACGGGCGAGGTCGGCACGGGAAAGACCACCATTCTGCGCCGTGCGCTCAGTGCGCTCAGCCAGGAGCGCGTCTATACCTCCTTCGTCTTCAATCCGCTGCTCGAGCCGCTGGACTTCCTCGAGTTCGTACTCTCGGACTTCGGCCTCACGCCAACCTCACGCACCAAGAGCGGCATGCTGCTGCAACTCAACCGCTGGCTGATCGAGCGCTTCCGCATGAACGAGACCTGCGTCGTCGTCGTGGACGAAGCCCAGAATCTCTCCTGGGAACTCCTCGAGGAGATTCGCCTGCTCACCAACCTCGAGTCCTCGTCCGAAAAGCTGCTGCAGATCGTGCTCTCCGGCCAGCCGGAGCTCGAAGAGAAGCTGCGCCATCCGAGCGTTCGTCAGCTCCGCCAGCGTATCTTCCTCTGGTGCCGCACCCAGCCGCTCACTGCCGACCAGTCGGCTGAGTACATCGTCGAGCGCCTGCGCATCGCCGGGGCCACGCACCCCATCTTCACACCCGAGGCGGCCAGGCTCGTCCACCAGCACAGCCGCGGCATCCCGCGGCTCATCAACCTCATCTGCGAGCACGCCCTGATCCTCGCCTACGTTGAGCAGAGCGAGCAGGTTGCGGCTGAGACAATCACCTCCGTCGCCGCGGACCTCGAGCTCGAGATGCAAACCTTTCTGATTCCCCCCAATGATGTGGTCGAGGAATCACGTATGACTTCCGGGCCTGGCGATCCTGCCCGTCCCATTCACTTCTTTGGTCGAACTGCGGAAAGGCAGGTCCGATGAGTCGCATTTATGAAGCGTTGCAGCGAGCTGAAGCAGAGCGCCAGGCAGAGCGCGAAGACAGCAAAAGCGCTGTACTGACGCCTCCGGCGCAGGGCGAAGCCGCACCCCCAGAGCCGGCCCAGCGTGCGCAGCCGGTCGCGCCTCTCGGTACCCGGGCTCTCGTCGACCGCCCCGTCGTGGAGCGCCCAGCCGTCGAGCGGATGGACACGCCCGAACCCCAGCGGTTTATCCCGCCCATCATCCCCGAGCGAATTCCCGATCGCATCCCGGAACGCATCAGCCGCCCTGCAGGCGAACGCTTCTCCTCTCCGCTGATCGAGTCTGCGCCCCTGTCGGCGCCTTCCGTCGTCGACCGTCACACCGGCGCACGCACCTTGTGGAGCGAGATTCGCGCCACCGACTGGCACATCGCGATCGAGCGCTTCCCTGCCCTTGAGCAGCGTGGCGCCATGGTCGAGCAGTTCCGCAGCCTGCGCTCCCGCCTGGAGGAGTTCCGCGCGATGAACCGGCTGCAGTCGCTGCTCGTCTCGAGCGGCGTGCCCCAGGAAGGCAAAAGCTTCATCGCCGCCAACCTGGCACTCTCGCTCGCTCTCCACAAAAGCAGCAAGGTATTGCTCATTGATGGCGACATGCGGCGCTCCACCCTGCAGGAGTACTTCGGCTGTGAGGCTCACCCCGGCCTGTCGGACTATCTCTCCGGCAAGTGCGAGTTGGTCGATGCCATGCAGCGCCCCTCGCCCGCCAGCGCGCCGTCCCGCCTGATCGCTCCGTTCCTCAACAACCTTGTCGTTATCCCGGGTGGAAGCGTCGGCGATCGCGCCGCCGACCTCGCCGGCAGCCCGCGTTTCGAGGAGCTGCTCCGCATCGCCAACGAGCACTTCGACTGGATTATCGTCGACTCCTCGCCCGTCATTCCTGTCTCCGACTCCGTCAGCATGGGCCGGGCCTGCGACGCCGTTCTTCTCGTCGCTCGCTCCGGGATCACCAGCTACACCGTTGCGCAGCGCGCGCAGCACGAGCTCAAGGCCTCCAACATCATCGGTTTTGTGCTCAACGCCGTAAAGAACCCGCCTGCTGCGGATAGTTACTATACCTACGACGCTGTCAACTAAAAGCCTTTCCGCAAGTACGCTGAATTAAGCTTTGACCAAGACACTAGATTAATCGCCCATGATCCGATTCCTCAACGTCTACTACCCCACACGCACGGTCATCCTCCTGCTCTGCGAGGCCCTGATCGTCTGTGGGTCCTTTGTTGTCGCCTCCCTTGTTCTTCTCGGGCCTTCGACAATGGACGTTCTCACGGCCAACCACGGCCTGCTGAAAATCGGCGTCCTCACCTTACTCACCATCCTCTGCGCCTATTACTTCGACCTCTACGAGCCTCAGCAACTCTCGGCGCCCTGGGAGATCTACTTCCGCCTGCTGCTTGTCATCGGCTGCCTTTCCCTGCTGCTCTCGCTGGTCATCTTCATGTTCCCGCAGATGGACATCGCGCGGTATGTCTTCCTGCTCGGGCTCGCGCTGGTCGTCACCTTCCTCATCATGTGGCGTCGTGCCTTCGAGTGGATGAGCGGCAAAGCCATGTTCCAGGAGCGCGTCTTCGTGCTCGGCAACGGCCAGATCGCCGCCCACCTCATCGAGGCCATCCGCACCCGCAAGGAAGCCGGCATGGAGGTCATCGAGTCCACCAGCCCCCTGCTCGTCTCGCCTGAAGGCACCCACTCCTACCACGACATCATCGAGCGTATCGCTACGATCAAACCGCCCATCCACCGCATCATCATCGCCATGGAAGAGCGCCGCGGCGAGCTCCCCGTGGACGACCTGCTCGCCATGCGCATGCGTGGTGTCGAGATCGAAGAGGTTGGCAGCCTGCTCGAGCGCCTCACCGGCAAGCTCCAGCTCGAAGGCCTCCGCCCCAGCAACCTGCTCTTCTGCGAAGGCTTCAACATGAAGCAGTCGCTCCAGCTCACGCAACGCCTCGCTTCCTTCGTCGTCGCGCTCATCATCCTTCTGCTCTTCGTTCCGTTCTTCCCCTTCGTCGCTCTGGCCATCAAGCTCTCTTCAAAGGGCCCCATCTTCTTCTCGCAAACCCGCGTCGGCCTCGACAACCAGCCCTTCAAGGTGCTCAAGTTCCGCACCATGTTCACCGACGCCGAGGCCAAGGGCGCCCGCTGGGCCACCAAGGACGATCCCCGCGTCACCCGCATCGGCGGCTACTTCCGCAAGACCCGCGTCGACGAGATCCCGCAGCTCTGGAACGTTCTCCGCGGCGAGATGAGCTTTGTCGGCCCGCGCCCTGAGCGCCCCGAGTTCACCTCCTGGCTCGCGCAGGAAATTCCCTTCTACAACCTGCGCCACATGGTCCGTCCAGGTCTTACGGGCTGGGCTCAAGTCCGCTACGGCTACGGCGCCACGCTCGCCGAATGCCGCGAAAAGCTCTCCTACGACCTCTACTACCTCAAGCACAAGTCCATGGGCCTCGACTTCCTCATCATGTTTGAGACCATCAAGACAATCGTCCGCCGCCGCGGCGCCCAGTAACTCCATCTGCGAGCAGCAATCCCGCAAGCCGATCCCTGGCGCCATGCGATAAATTTGAATACGTCCTTCGAGACCAGTCTCCCGGCACATCTCCGGGCATAGGAACCTATTCGAATGCGTATCGTTGCCGGAGTCGACTTCGGAACCCTCAGCACACGTGTCACCCTGCTCGACGCCGAGCGCGGCCGCCTCGGAACAGCCTCCGCATCCTACCCTCTCCACCGCCGCCGCGACGACCC
>DASUHZ010000024.1:0-23613 GCA_036273275.1 Bryocella sp. | reverse complement strand
GTAGCAGCGCGGAGCCGGGGACCTCAGGGCTTCGGCTTTGGATGAGGGTCGATCTGCGCGGTGGCGAAGATCTTTGCCGGCGTGAGCAGGACGCCGTTGATGGGGATGACCATCTCGTCGCCGAGTGTGGTTGGTTCACCGATCTTCTTGCCGCCCCTCGCGAGCTTGTCGAGAGCCTTCTGGAGCTGCGGGTCGAGTTCCATGGCTGGTTGGATGCGTAATTCGAAAGGGTCAGGTGCTGCACCTTAGACGGTGCAGTGGCCGTGCTATACTTGGTCTGCGTACCAAAACTACGCAGGCGCCGCGGGAAGGACTCCCGATGGATTCGAGTCTGGCCAGAGACCGCGAGCGCTTCCTCCTTCCGCCAAGCATTGAGAGGGCTTTGCGTGTTGGTTGCTCTGGCTGGAGGCCCGTCATCGGATGAGGCCTCGCCGTGCAGCAGCAGCAGACCACCCCAGCGAGCGAAAAACACTCGCGGGGGAACCCGGTTGAGACCCTTTGGATACGAAGAGAACCAAAGCCTTGCTGAAGTCCGGAATCCATGACGCCGATTGTGCGCTAGTACGCCCGTGCGTCTCTGCCGACCGCTCTCTCTTCCGCTACACACTGAGGAACACTTGTCGAATTCATTGACTCTTGAATCAATTCTGAATCCCGCGCCGATCGAAGTTGCGCGGCACATTACACAAACTGAGGCTTCGGCCCTTCACTTTACGGACTTCGATATTACGCAGTCGCTGAAGGACCGCCTGACCGCGGCGGGCTTCATTAAGCCGACGCCGGTGCAGGCGGGCGCGATTCCTCCGGCGCTCGAGGGCGACGACATTCTCGCCACAGCCTCGACCGGCACGGGCAAGACGCTCAGCTTTCTGGTTCCGATGATCGACAGGCTGGAGCAGATCTCGCAGCCTTCGACGAAGGCCAAGAAGGCTCCGATTCTGGCGCTGATCCTGCTGCCGACGCGCGAGCTGGCGATGCAGGTGCTGGAGCACTACTTCAAGATCTCCCCGGTAAACAAGAACGACGCTGTGCTGGTATGCGGCGGCCTGAGCGAGAATCCGCAGATTGAGGCGATTCAGCGTGGACCGCGCGTTATCGTGGCCACGCCCGGCCGTCTCGAAGACTACCTGAAGCGCAAGCTGATCAATTTACGCGACGTCGACATGCTTGTGCTGGATGAAGTCGACCGCATGCTGGACATGGGCTTTCTGCCTGCGATCCGGCGCATCGTTGGAGCTCTGCCGAAAGACCGGCAGACGATGTGCTACTCGGCCACGCTCGACGCAAACATTCGCGAGATCGTGAAGGACTACGTGCATAAGCCGGTGCGTGTGGAGATCGGCCAGACCTCGAAGCCGAGCGACCGGGTGACGCTGCGCGTGTACACGGTGATGCAGGACCAGAAGCTCGCACAACTGGACCTCATGTTGAACGAGGAGGAAGGAACCTTCCTGGTCTTCTCGCGCACCAAGCACGGCGCCGAGCGCATCGGGCGCAAGCTGGAGAAGCTGGGTCACAAGGCGGCGACAATTCACGGCGACCGCTCGCAGTCCCAGCGCACTGGTGCTCTGAAGAAGTTTTCGGAGGGCAAGGCGCGCGTGCTGGTCGCGACCGACGTTGCCGCGCGCGGGCTCGATGTTTCGAACATCGCGCATGTGGTGAACTTCGACCTGCCGAACGGCTCGGATGACTTTGTGCACCGCATTGGACGGACGGGACGCGCCGGCGCCACCGGCATTGCAACTACCTTCGTGACGCCGCTCGAGAAGGGCGACGCGAAGAAGCTGGAGCGCGAGCTGAAGATCAGCTTCGAGTGGCGTGAGGCCGATAAGAACCTGGCGAAAGAGGAGCGCAACCGGCCAGTCGATCTCACACAGCCGATCGATGACATTTCGGCTCTGCTGGCGATGGAGACGCGCTCGTGGAAGCAGGATGGGAAGGCGGACGGGGCGCAGCATCACGCTCGGCAGCACGCGCCGCATCATCCGCACGGAAGCTCGGATGCCGGGCACGGGCGCTCCCATGCAGGCAAAGGGCAGCGCGATGGACGATCGAGCGGCTCATCCTCAAGCGGCGGACGCAGTGCAGGACGGCGCGGGCGGCGGCGCAGCAGCTAGGCGTCGGCGATGAGAAGGGTCTAGGTAGGTGCTAGGTTGTAAGTTCTAGGTTCTAGGTTCTAGGTTGTAAGTTGTAAGTTCTAGAAGAATGTCCGTCGCAGCGGCTAAGTTCTTCTAGCACCTGGCACCTGGCACCTGGCACCTAGCACCTAGCACCTAGCACCTAGCACCTACACCTGGCACTTAGCACTTAGCACCTAGTCCTAGGATCTAGGACTTACAACTTACAACTTACAACTTAGAACCTCCACATCCTTACTGCGCGAGGGCCTTTTCCGCCAGCGGCTCCATGATGGCGTAGCCGGCAGCGTTCGGGTGCACGCCGTCGATGCTGATGCCGGGCTTCATGCCGCCATTGGGGCCCGCCATGGCGGAGTAGTAGTCAAGATAGGTGATGTTCTTCTCGGCAGCGTAGCCCTTCAGCCAGTCATTCAGCGCGCGAATCTTCTCCGCGGGATTACCCGCTGAGGGCTTCCATGGATACCCCGCGGCGGGCAGCACCGACGCGAGCACGACGCGAATGTTGTTCGCACGTGCAAGGTCGACCATTGAGCGGAAGTTGTCCTCGATCATCTCGGGAGTCTCGGGGCCGGTATTGCCTGCGATGTCGTTGGTGCCGGCAAGGATGACGACGGCCGTGGGGTGCAGATTGACGACATCCTGCCGGAAGCGCACGACCATCTGCTCCGTCGTTTGCCCGCTGATGCCGCGGTTGACATATGGTTTGCCGGGGAAGAATGTGCCGCCGTTGCGCGTCCAGGCGTCAGTGATGGAATCGCCGTAGAAGACGACGCGGCCGGGCTGAGTGGGCGGGAGCGCGGCGTCGGCCTCGGCATAGCGGTCGAGCTGCGGCCAGTCGTCCAGCTTTTTGCGCATTGCCTCGCAGGCGTCAGCGCTGGGTTTGGCGGATTGCACCGCGGAAGCGGTCGCGGGACCGGGTGGTGTCTGCTGAGCCGAGACTGCAATGGAGCTGAATGTCAGTACTACTGTTATCAGGAGCTTCGGGTGCATTATCACCTCATATTCCGGAAGTTCTCGTTGCAGTCACGGTATCACTCGGAGCAGGGGCTCATCTTCCCGGTCGCCTCCACACCGACTCGCGCTACCCTATAACTCGCGATGCAACCTGGAATCTCAACGCACATCTTTCTTCCGCAGCCGCTGACGGGCAAGCTGCTGGACACACTTCACTCCGCCGGCGCTGAGGCGATTGAACTGTTCGCCTCGCGGCACCACTTCGACTACACGGATCGCGCGGCCGTTCGCGAGATCGCAACGTGGTTCCGCTCGAACGCCGTCACACCGACGCTGCACATGCCGCTGTTCGCGCCCGATGATGAGAGTGCGTGGAGCCGCCACACCGCAGCTACCCTCAACCTCATCGACATGCAGAAGGGATCGCGCATCGCGGCGATGGACGAGGTGAAGCGCGCGCTCGAGGCGGCCGAACAGATCCCGATCAAGTATTGCGTGTTGCACCTGGGCAGCAAGGACGACCGGTGGGACACGCGTGCGATCGATGACTCGCTCACAGCGATCGAGCACCTGAAGGCGTTTGCAGGGCCGCTGGGGGTGAAGCTGCTGCTGGAAAATTTGACCAATGCGGTGGCCACACCCGAGCACCTGGTGGAGATCGTAAAAGTCGGCCACTTCGCGTCTGTCGGATTCTGTCTCGACCTTGGCCATGCGCATCTGGCCGAAGGCATACCGGCGACGAGAGACATGCCTGCGAAGACGGGTGTTGATCTTGCTTTCGAGGCGTTCACGTCCGTTCCCGATCGCCTGTTCGAACTGCACGTGCATGACAATCACGGCGGAGATTCGGGCAGCGGAAAGGATGAACATCTTTGGCCCGGCGATGGAACGCTCGACTTCAAGGCGGTGGACGAACACATTGCGAAGATGAAGACGAAGCCGATCGGGATGCTGGAGATTGCATACGACATCACGCCGGATGCGAATGAGATCGTGCGCCGCGGATCGCGTGCGGCGGAGATTATGTCCTCGCTGTAGTGCTGGAAAGGCCGGTCGCATGGATCGCAAGCGTGTTCTGGTGAGTTGGAGCGGGGGTAAAGACAGCGCGTGGGCGCTGCATCTGCTGCAGCAGCGGCGCGACGTTGAGGTCGTCGGCCTGCTCACAACGATCAACACGCAGTTCGGTCGAGTCGCCATGCACGGCTTTCGTGAAGAGCTGCTGGAACAGCAGGCTGAGGCCGCGGGCCTTCCGCTGTGGCGCGTTCCGCTGCCGTGGCCGTGCTCGAACGAGCAGTATGAGGCGGCGATGAACACATGCTGTGCGCGCGCCGTCGCGGATGGTGTCGGCGGCATCGCGTTCGGCGATCTGTTTCTCGAGGACATCCGTGCGTATCGCGAGGCCAGGCTGGCAGGCACAGGCCTGGAGCCGATTTTTCCGTGCTGGACGATTCCGACAGACCAGCTTGCGCGCGAAATGATTGCGGCTGGAGTGCGCGCGCATCTCGTCTGTGTTGATCCGCGTCAGCTCGATCGCCGCTTTGCGGGGAGGCTGTTTGCTGAGGAACTCCTCGATGAGCTGCCGGCCGGCGTCGACCCCTGCGGCGAGCGCGGCGAGTTCCACACCTTTGTCAGCGCGGGGCCGATGTTTGCGCGCGGCGGCCGCTCGCGTAGCATCGAAGTACGGCGCGGCGAGACTGTCGAACGCGACGGATTTGTTTATGCAGACCTCCTTCCGGCCCACAGCCCCTCAGAAATTCTTGAAGAAAATCTGGCTTCGCTCCGCTAAGGTCTTCGCCGGCGCGTTGCTGCTCTCCAGCATCGCGGGCGCGCAGACCCTTGCGCGTCCGGGCTGGGTTGGCAACGGCATGACCTCGCAGATGTGGTGGCAGTCAGCGGTGATCTATCGCGTGCAACCGCAGCTTTTTCAGGACTCCGACGGTGACGGCGTAGGCGATCTGCGCGGCCTGGCGGATCGGTTGGATTATCTGCAATCCATCGGGGTCGATGCGGTGCTGATCGAGTCGCACACGAATGATGCGGGATTTGACGATCTGCTGAGCGACGCCAGCCGTCATCACATTCGCATCCTGATTACGCTCGGCGCTGATACAACGCAGGCGCCCAGCGCCGATCAGGTGATCGCTGAAGCGCGTGCGTGGCTGCGGCGCGGCGTGGGCGGTGTGTATGTCTCTGCGCCGCTGCTGAACGCGATCGCGGGCCACTGCAACTTTCAGCAGGCTGTGTTCCTGTTGCAGGAGCTGCGCAGAACCGCCGACAGCTTTCCCGGCGAGCGTATCGTGATTGCGGGTGATTCGCCGGCGGTCGGCGCGGCGGCGTCTCCACGCAGCGGGCCGGAGATCGTCGACGGGAGTGTGGACGCCGGCACAATGGATGCAGTTTCGCTGCGCACGAAACTTGTACTCGCCGACTCACCGGAAGCCGGCGAGCCGCTGCTGCAGGTCGCGCCGCATCCGGAGCAGCAGCGCAACCGCGACAAGATTCTCGCGGCGCTCTTGCTCAGTTCTCGCGGCGCGGTGGGGCTTAGTTACGGGCAGGAGATCGGCCTCACAAATTCAACGACGGCCGACATGCAGTGGACACCCAGCAATCTGACCAGGCCCGAAGTGGCGCAAAAACCAAAGCCTAAGCAGGAGGTCTACGGCGCATATCATCCGTATGTTCGGCCGGCCCCATCGTCGATGATCGGCTCCAGGCCCCATCTGCCAAGCGTGGAGCTGAACACGGAATCCGCGCCTCCGCGGGTCGATCCCGACACGCTTCCCGGCTTCAGCACGAAGCGTATCGAGTCAACTGTTGACGCCACGGAGAGGACGTACAACGTTGCCCTCGAGGACGAGAATCCAGATTCGCTGCTGAATTTCTATCGCCGCGTTCTCGAACTGCACAGCAGTAATGCCACGCTGCGGACGGGGTCCGTTACGTTCTTCAATCACGACAGCGAAGGCGCGCTGGTGTGGCTGCGCCGAGCCCCTGCAGGAGCGCGCACGGTGGCATCGGTGATCGTCGCCTGCAATCTCACGGATCATCCGATTGAGCTTTCGCTGGACGCCGATCTGGCCCATCTGCGAATCGCGGGCGGCACGATCCGGCCGCTGCTCACCTCGCTGCACGTCGATCACATCGCGCAGTCCACCCGGTACCTCAGGCTCTCAGCGCACAGCGTCTACGTGGGTGAGCTTTATCACCGCTAGGGTATTCGCACTGCTAGCGCGTGCGGGTAATTCCTGGCCCGAGAAGTTCCTCGGCTGAAGGTGCAGGTTCACTTGGAACCGCACCCGCGTCGGTCGGCGCGACACCGTCGAGGTGGTACTTTGTCAGGCCGTCCTTCAGAATCTTGAAGGCCTCCCCGGGCGTATCGGCGAACTGAAAGAGATCAAGGTCCTTCGGCGAAATCGCACCCTTCTCGGCGAGCAGGTCCATGTCGATGACCTGCTTCCAGTAGCTGGAGCCGTAGATCACGATGGTGATCTTCTTGGCGAGCTTCTGCGTCTGGTCGAGCGTCAGCAACTCGAACATCTCGTCCAGCGTGCCGAACCCGCCAGGGAAGACCACCAGCGCCTTCGCGAGATACGCGAACCAGTACTTGCGCATGAAGAAGTAGTGGAAGTTGAAGTTGAGCTCAGGTGTGATGTACGGGTTTGGGTACTGCTCGAACGGCAGCTTGATGTTGAGCCCGATGGTCTTGCCGCCGGCCTCCCAGGCGCCGCGGTTGGCGGCTTCCATGATGCCGGGGCCGCCGCCGGAGGTGACGACGAAGCGATGCCGTCTTCCGGGCAGGCTCTTTGCCCATTCGGTCACCATGCGGGCCAGTGTGCGCGCGTCTTCGTAATAGCGGGCCATCTCGACGGCGGCCTCGGCACGGTCGCGTTTCAGTTGGGTCGTCTCTCCGCGCGCCAGCTCATCACTTTTAGCCGGCTGCTCATCCTCCGGCGCAGGCTGCGTGGAACCGGTGTTGTCCAGCAGCTCCAGCTCATGGTTCGCTACGTCGAGCGCACGGAAGCGCGCCGAACCAAAAAACACCACTGTGTCCTGAATACGCTCGCGGCGAAACCTCGCCATCGGCTCCGTGTACTCGGCCATGATGCGCAGCGGACGTCCATCCGGAGAGTCCAGAAACGAAGTATTCTCATAAGCCAGCGGCGCAGACTCTAACTGCTCCGGCTCAGCTTCCGTCGTGTGTTCGAGTGGGTCAGGCACAAGAGATATTCTCTCGCGACTGGACATGAAAGTCCTAGCCGGGGGATTTACTACGCGCTAGGGTCTGTAGTCGCGATAGTGCAGCAGCTCGCTCACGCCGATCCAGATGTCGATCAGCCCGATGCCGCTGAGAACGCCGCGCATCCAGCTCTTGCCCAGGATTGCCGCCACCGCGGGATGCGCCAGCAGCCAGCCATTGGAGTCGAAGTACTGCCGAGACCAGGGAAGGATCGTCAGCAGCCCACCGATGTAGAAGCAGAAGAGCACCAGCACGATGAGGCTCAACCGCTGCAGCCACACGGGCGCCGGCTCCGGAACAGCCTGCGGTCCATCGGTCCGCTGCCCCGAACGCTGTGCTGTCTCCCTGGTGAAGAGCTCGCCCTGCGTGGCCATGCTCACAAGGCTAGCAGGGTGAAGCGGAGAATGTCTTGCCCGGTCACTGCGGTAGCGTGGAGGAACGGTGGCGGGGCTGTGGATCGGGCCGCGGATTGGCTGCCGGCGTGGCTGGATCCGGCTTGGCAGAGTTCTTTTGCTCCGCTGCATTCTTTTCCGCCGCAGCATTCTTTTCCGCGGCGGCGCTCGTCTCCGGCGTCGCTTTCGTTGGCGGCGCAGCGGTGTCCCCATATCGTTCGGATTTGTCTCGCGCTATCTCGGCCTTGCGTTCCGCAATCGAAGGTTCGTCGCCGCCGACGATGCTGCCGTCGGCCTTGGTCTGCGCTTTCTTCTCTTTTTCGATCTCGCGTTTCGTCCTGGCGTCGTCCCGCATCTGCCGGCGGCTGTTCTTCAGGTCCTGGGCCATCGCCTGGTCGCTCTCTTCTGCACTGCCGTGCATCGCCAGCCCAAAGTGCACATCGCCTTGCGTTCCGCTGATCGAGATTGGGAGTTGAAGGCCGGCGCCGTCTTTTTTCAGGAACCGATCTACCGGCTTGAGCAGGAAGCTCTTCCATCCGGTCACCATCTGCGATGCCGTCGCGTCGGTGCGCACGTGGCCTTTGAACTCAAACAGGTTGCCGTCAGTGGAGTACACACCATTCAACAGCACCAGTGCGCCCGGAATCTGATAGTGCAGGTCATGCACATTCACAAGTCCGTGGTTCAGCGAAAAGCTCGCCGACATCATGGAGGTCACTTCGGCCTCCTTGTCGCTGCTGTACTGCGCCACCTCTTTGGGCTTGCCCTGCGCGCGCGCGCTCAGGCCGTCCACCTTGTCCTGAATTCCGGAATTGTTGAACCGCACACTGCCAAGCTGAAAGCTGCCCGCCAGCGACATCTTCTCCGGCACGCGCGTATCGCCGGGCGGAATGTGCAACCGCCCCTTCAACGCCAAAATACCGTTCATCAGAGGCGGTCGCGTCTTCACGCCCAACTCGAGGAAATCCTGCATCCGGCCATGCGGGATATTCACGTCCAGATCGATGTCATGGCCCTGGCCCTTGACCGTGACCACCTTGCCGCGCGCGGTAAAGTCCGAGTCTCCGAGCCGCGCCTGCACCGGCTCCAGGAAGGTGTCCCCGGTTGTCCCGTCCACGTACGCGTGAAAGACAGTGTGCAACGGCATTGGATGATCGCTGACGTCGAGCGAAAACTTGGGCGTGTTCGTCTCGCCATCGATCGTAATGTGATCGAGCACACCGCTGAACTGGCCATGCGAAGACAGAATTCCGCCGATGCCCTTGATGGTGTTCAGGTCCGCATGGCTGAAGCTGTAGTTTCCATCAAGCGCGGTGTCACGAGGATCATCGACATTCCAAGGCCCGAAGTGTCCCTCGGCATGCACCTCACCGACGGGCTTCGGATTAATCAGCTCGGCCTGATAGGTGAAGGGCTGCGCTGCCCCCACGTCCTGCAGATTCATGCTCTGGATATCGAACTCCAGCGGATCCTTGCCGGGCTTGTTTGTATCGATGAACAGCTTGACGTTCTTGCAGCGAATCTCCTTCACGAGGAGCGAAATCCTGGGAGGATGCCGCGTATCACGCCGGCCGAAGATGTTACTGCGTTCGCCTTTGGGCGGAACGTGCAGCTCCATCCCGTCCACGTCCACTTCGGCGATGCGGGTGGGCTGATGCAGCAGGCCGCGAATGCGCGTTGTGAAGGCGAAGTGCTCTACCGAGATCATTGGCGCGTTGCGGTCCGTGTGCGGCTGATCCGGGTCGGCAATATACGGAATCCGCAGCCCGCGGCCCTCAACTTCGACCCCCGTGGCGGAGAGCGCCACGCCCTTGATCAGCGAGATGTCCAGGTGATCAAGCTCGACCGGCGCATGGAAATGAGCCGAGAGCGTATCAATCACACGAGCACGCAGAATCGGCTCGGCGTGGTGGATCGCATACTCAGTCGCGAAAATCAAAACTCCGAGCCCGACAACCACTACCACGACGAGCACCTGGAACCACGCCCGTTGCCACCACCGGCGCCTCCGCGGCGGCGGGTTCGCCGTAAGTTGTTCTTTGGCTTCGCCAGCCACACTCCACCCCTGCATTGTTTTCGATGCAATCAAAGCGGTCGGCGTAGCACCCCCGCACTTCGCCAGATGCGAAAATGGTTGTTGAATGTTGCAACTATCCGCAGCCGGCAAGCGATTCGGCCCAAAACTGCTCTTTGAAGACGTCAATTGGCTCATCACGCCGAATGAGCGCACCGGTCTCGTCGGGGGCAACGGCACCGGCAAGTCGACCCTGCTGAAAATTCTCGCCGGGATCGAGTCGCTGGATTACGGCACCCGCACCCACACCAAGGGCATGACCCTCGGCTATCTCCCGCAGGACGGCCTCGCGCTCTCAGGCCGCAGCGTCTTTGACGAGTGCCTGTCCGTTTTCGACGAGATTCGCGCGCTCGAAGTCGAGTACGAGCAGCTGACGCACACTATGTCCGATGCCGACCCAAAATCGGCCGAATACCACACCGCCGCCGACCGCTACTCCGAGATCGCCGACCTTCTCCACGCACACGACATCTATACCCTCGACGCACAGGTTGGCGCCGTCCTCAGCGGCCTCGGCTTCAGCAAGGAGGACTGGCAGCGCCGCACTGAAGAGTTCTCCGGCGGTTGGCAGATGCGCATTGCGCTCGCCAAACTTCTGCTCCAGAAACCGTCGTTGCTCCTGCTCGACGAGCCGACGAACCACCTCGATCTCGAATCGCGCAACTGGCTGGAGGAGTACCTGACCAGCTACGAGAACGCCTTCGTGCTCATCTCGCACGACCGCTACTTCCTCGATGTCACGGTCAACAAGACCGTCGAAGTCTGGAACAAGCGCATGCACGTCTACCACGGCAACTACGAGAAGTATCTCGTGCAGAAGGAAGAGCGCCGCACCCAGTTGATGAGCGCATACAAGAACCAGCGCGAACGCATCGATGCGCTGGAGATGTTCATCAACCGCTTTCGCTACCAGGCCACCAAGGCCAAGCAGGTGCAGTCGCGGATCAAGGAGCTGGAGAAGATCGAGCGCATCGAGGTGCCCGAAGAAGAAGCGACCATCCACTTCAAATTCCCGCAGCCCATCGCCTCCGGCCGCACGGTGCTCGATGTGAAGAACATCACGAAAAGCTATGGCGAGAAGCTGGTTCTGAAAGATGTCTCTTTCACCATCGACCGCGGAGACCGTATCGCGCTCGTCGGCATCAACGGCGCCGGCAAATCTACGCTGATGCGCATGCTGGCCGGTATGGAAAAGCCGACGTCGGGAGAGATCAAAGTCGGCCACAACGTCATCTCCGATTACTTCGCGCAGGACCAGTACAAGGTTCTCGACGGCAGCGCGCGCATGCTCGAAGACATCACCGGCGCCAACCCGCGCGTCGATACTGTCACGCTGCGCTCGCTGCTCGGCTGCTTCATGTTCACCGGCGACGATGTCTTCAAGACGCTCGGCGTACTCTCGGGCGGCGAACGCAATAGATACGCGTTGGCCCGCATGCTCGTCTCACCCGCCAACTTTCTCCTGCTCGACGAGCCGACGAATCACCTCGACATGCGCGCCAAGGACGTGCTCCTCGATGCGATCAAGGAGTTCACCGGCACCGTTCTCTTCGTCTCGCACGACCGCTACTTCATCGACGGGCTGGCCACACGCGTCTTCGAGGTGGAAGATCATCGCGCGCATATCTATCCCGGCAATTACGAGGACTACCTGTTCCGCAAATCGGGCGGGCTCGCCACAGACACCGCTTCACTCGCCACGCAGCTCAAGACCGACACCGCCACCGGTGCAAAGATCGACGCCGCCACCGGTATGCTCAAGCCCGTCGCTCAGCTCGGAACCAGCCAGCCCGTCAAGGCTGAAGAGCCGCGCGCTCCAGAGCCGTCGAAAGCCGCCGAGACTCTCGTCATCACCTCCGACAACGAGCCTTGGGAGTCCACACACGAGGTCGAAGGTTCGCTTGCCCCTGTAACACCCGCGCCGAAGCACACCGCGAAGCGCCTCAATCCCATCAAGCTGAAACAAATGGAAGACCGCGTTGCCGCGCTTGAAGAGGAAATCTCCTCGCTCGACGCACGCATCGGCCAGGCGGAGCGGCAGCAGTCCGTCTTCACCAATGCGGAAGCCGCACGCGCGCTCGCCGCCGAACTCGAAATCCTGCGCGAGCAGCACTCCACCCGAACAGCCGAGTGGGAAGCCCTGGCCTCACAACTCGAAGAGCAAACCGCGTGAGCCCTAATCTCTAACATCTAATATTTACTTTCATGCGCATTCTCATCGTCGGCGCCGGGGCCACCGGCGGATTCTATGGCGGCCGCCTCGCTCAAATCGGTCGCGACGTCACCTTCCTCGTCCGCCCGACGCGGGCTGAAAGGCTGCGCCGCAACGGCCTTCGGATCGTCAGCCCGCTGGGCGACGTCACCATCCAGCCGAAGCTCATCACCGCCGGCGAGTTCCGCGCCGAGCCGCAGACTTTCGACCTCGTCCTGCTCGCCACCAAGGCCTACTCGCTCGCAGCGGCAATCGAAGATTTCGCGCCGGCCGTTGGCCGCGAGACCACAATCCTGCCCATCCTCAACGGCATGCGGCAGCTTGATCTCCTTGAGGCGCGCTTCGGCCCCGAGCGCGTCATCGGTGGAACCTGCCGCATCAACAGCGACGTCGATCCCGAGGGCCGCATCCTGCAGCTCTCCACGCTGGGCGACCTCACATTCGGCGAGCGCAACCGCGAGCACACGCCGCGCATCGAGCGCATCGACAGCCAATTAAACGGGCCGTTCTTCAAAGTCGTGCTCTCTTCCGATGTGCTCGCTGCGATGTGGAACAAGTGGTACATCCTCGCCGCCCTCAACATCATCTGCATCCTCGGGCGCGGAACCTGCGGAGAGGTCGTCGCTGTCCCGCGCGGCCTCGATTTCGCCAATTCAGCGATCGACGAGTGCATCGCGATCGCCGCGGCCAACGGCTACCCTCCACCCGGCGAACTCATCGAGTGGGACCGCAAGCGCCTCACCGAGTCCGGGTCGGACATCACTTCCTCGATGTACCGCGACATGATGAAGAACGCTGCCGTTGAAGCCGACCACATCATTGGTGACCTGGTCGCTCGCGCCGAAGCCCACAACGTCCCCGCCCCGCTGCTGCGTGCCACCTACGTGCAGCTGAAGGTCTACGAGGCTCGGGCCCAGCGAGGACTCTGATGGGTGGCGGAAGAGCGGGCAAGGCATAATCGAACTATGTCTTCGTCGTGGACACCCCCTTCGCTGTGGACCCCGGAACGCTGGACCGACCGCGTCGCCGAGCTCGAAGCCCTGGACTTCGACTCCAAACAGGCGCCGTTGCGCCGTGACATACGCTCGCTCGGCGTGCTGCTCGGCCAGGTTCTGCGCGAGCAGGCCGGCGACGAGCTGTTCGAAAAGGTCGAAACCCTTCGCCGCGCCAGCATTGCCCGCCGCGAGGCCGAGCTCTCCGGCGACCTTGACGCAGCCAAGGCCCGTCTGGAGGAAGCACGCGCCCTCACCCGCGCCGCCGCACAAGATCCCTCCACCGCCCACCAGCTCGCGCGTGCCTTCGCCTTCTACTTCGAGCTCATCAATCTCGCCGAAACCAATCACCGCAAGCGCCGCCGCCGCGCCGGCATGCTCATCGAGGGCCAGCGCGAGTCGGTTCAGCGTGGCAGCATGCGCGGAACCTTACGCCGTTTACGCGAGGCAGGCTACACCCGCGACTCCGCCCTCGAGCTGCTCGCGCGCATCTGCATCATCCCTGTCTTTACTGCGCACCCCACCGAGGTCGCGCGCCGCAGCGTGATGTTCAAGCGCCGCCGCATCTCCGACATCCTCGAACAACTTGACCAACTCGGGATTCCGCCGTCAGAACTCCTTGCGCTCGAACGCGACCTCCTGGCCGAGATCACCGCACTCTGGCAAACCGACGATGTGCGCGACGCACGCCCCACGGTGCGCGATGAGATACGCATGGGCCTCGACTATTACGAGACACCCATCTTCAGCACCATTCCCGTGCTCTACGGCGAGATCGCCGCCGCGCTCGATGCCGAATTTCCGCCCATCGACTGCCCACCGGACGACTGCCCCGAAGAGCTCGCCGGCACACAGCCGCAACAGCACACACGATTGTCCGCTCTGCCCACGCTTGTCCGTTTCGGCTCATGGATCGGCGGCGACCGCGACGGCAATCCCTTCGTCGTCGCATCCACCACCGAGGACGCACTCGCCATGGCGCGCAACCTGCTGCGCCGCTATTACCTTGAGCAGCTGCATTTCGTCTTCGAACAGCTCGCCTCCTCGCAGCACCAGGCGCCGATCTCGGCCGCATTACGCGAACGGCTTTCGACGTATCTCGCGCGCCTGCGCCGCACAGACATCACATCAAAGCAGGCGATTCCCAATGAGGCCGCACGCTTTGCCATCGCCTGTTTCACTCTGCGTCTGGGTGGCGATCCGCCGGGCGTCATGTACCGCAACCTGCAACTGCCCCCCGAAGCCTCGCTACCCGGCTATGCCAGCGCCGCCGAGTTCCTCGACGACCTGCAGATCCTGCGCGATTCGCTCGGTTGCAATCACGGCGAGCGGCTGGCCGCGATGTACATCGACCCACTCATCCTCACCGTCCGCACCTTCGGCCTGCATCTCCACACGCTCGACCTCCGCCAGCACGCGCGCGTGCACTCCGCCGCCGTCGAAGAGCTCAGTGCCTGGCAGCGCTCGCTCAGTGAAGGCTCGCCGCAACTGCCTGACGAGCTCTCGCAGCAAACCGCCGAGGTCCTCGCGACCTTCCGCATGCTCGCTGCGCTCAAGCAGCAGAACCCTGAGGCCATTACCAACTATGTGGTCTCCGGCGCCACATGCGCCGAGGACGCACTGCGCGTTCTGTGGCTCGCGCGCGTTGGCGGCGTGCACGTTGAGGGCAACGGCGCCGACCCCGGCCTTCAGCCCGTCCTTCTCTTCGAATCCATTGAAGATCTTCGCAACGCGCCCGCCGTCTGCCGCGAGCTCTGGACCAGCGATGCCTATCTTCCACTGCTCAGCGCCTGGGGCGGACGCCAGGAGATGATGCTCGGCTACTCCGACTCCAACAAGGACGGCGGCATGATCGCTTCCACATGGGAGATATGGAAGGCGCACCGCGCCCTGCATCAGGTCGCACGCGAATGTGGCGTGAATCTCCGCCTTTTCCACGGCCGCGGAGGCACTGTGGGCCGCGGCGGTGGACCCACGCATCGCGCTCTCTACGCGCAGCCGCTCAACAGCTTCAACGGCGAGCTCCGCCTCACGGAACAGGGCGAAGTCCTCAACTGGAAGTACTCCGACGTCGTGCTCGCCGAGCGCAACCTCGAGCTCATGATTGCCGCTGCGGTCGATGCCGTCGCTCGTCCCGACCTTGCAATTCCCAACGAATCAGGTGCGGACACCCACCTCACCGGCGCCATCGACCCCGCATGGGAGGCCGCGTTCGACGAAATCTCCGCCACGTCGCTGGCTTTCTATCAGCAACACATCCTCGAAAATCCCGAGATCTTTGAGTACTTCGAGCAGGCAACACCTGTCGCCGAGCTCGAACACGCGCGCATCGGCTCACGCCCCGCCAAGCGCGGCGATAAGAGTGCAACACGCCAGCGCTCGCTCGCCGACCTCCGCGCCATCCCCTGGGTCTTCGGCTGGATGCAGTCGCGCCACGTTGTCCCGGCGTACTTCGGCGTCGGCTACGCGCTCGAGCAGCTCGCCCGCAACTCACCCAACGGCCTCGAGCTCCTGCAGCAGATGATGCGCAGCTTCCCGCTGTTCATTGACATGATCCGCAATGTCGAGCTCGCGCTTGCCAAGGCCGACTTCTCGGTCGCGCGCCTGTACTCCACTCTCATCGAAGACGAAGCGTTGCGCGATCGCGTCTACTCGCTGCTCGAAGAGGAGTTCACGCGCACTATTCGCATGACCCTCGCCGTCACCGGCCAGCAGACGCTGCTCGAGCGCAATCCTGTGCTCGCCAACTCCATCCGTCTCCGCAATCCCTACGTCGATCCCATGAGTCTGCTGCAACTCGAGCTACTGACTCACAAGCGCAATGCGGACCCCAATGACGCAGAGTTTCAGAAGGATGCCGCCGAGCTCGACCGCGCTATCACCGCGACGATCAACGGCATCAGCGCGGGGCTGAGAAACACCGGCTGATTGTTAATCCGTAACGTCTCTTGCCGTAACACCGCGCAGGCTGCACAGGGCAGTTATACTTCGCCCATGTGCCGCATCCTTCCACTCATGTTCATGCTGGCAACCGTCCCCGCTCTCGCACAAACCCCGGCCGTGCCGACCATCAACTCTCACGAGGTCAGCTCCAACGGTGCGATCACGTTCCGCTATCAGAACGCCGCTGCCTCCAGCGTCGCCGTCAACACCGACGCCGCGTTGCAGCCGCTCGCGATGCACAAGGACAGCTCCGGGCTCTGGTCCGTGACCACGCCGCAGTTGGGCGCCGAATACTACAGCTACACCTTCGTCGTCGATGGCGTGCCACAGATTGATCCGCTCAACGGCACGGTGAACGCCAACATCGTTAACCCGTCCAGCAGCGTTCTGGTGCCGGGCCGGCCACCTGCGCCGTGGGAACTCACGCAGATTCCCCACGGCAACCTCACTCGCCACTTTCTTACGACCTACATCGCGCGCGGCCTGCAGATGAACCAGGAGCCCTATACCGTCTACACGCCGCCCAACTATGACGCCAAGCGCAAAGGCGGCTACCCTGTCCTGTATTTGCTGCATGGCTGGTCCGACTACGGCGATGGCTGGATCACCGTCGGCCGCGCTCAATACATCCTCGACTCGCTCATCTCTACCGGCAGCATCGTGCCGATGATTGTCGTGATGCCGCAGGGCTATGGCGACTACAGCTTCGTCACCCTGCCGCACGATGATGTCTGGAAGGACCCTGCCAGGATCACCAACAACCTCACGCTCTTCTCAAAGATGCTGATGCAGGAGATCGTTCCCGCCGTCGAGCGCGAGTATCCCATCGCCAAGGGCCGCGACAATCACGCTATCGCCGGGCTTTCGATGGGCGGCCTCGAGGCCGTCACCATTGGCATCAACCAGGCCGGCTATTTCGCCTATGTGGGCGGCTTCAGCTCCGCGCTCAAGCATCTCGACTTCAGCAAAGTGATGATGGATCCGGGCCAGGCCCGCGACCTGCGCGTGCTTTGGGTCGCCTGCGGCACCAGCGACGACCACATCACGGACAACCGCGAGTTCGTCACCTGGGCGAGGCAGAAGAAACTGCCCATCACGCCTATCGAAACCCAAGGCAAACACGCCTGGCTCGTCTGGCGCGACAACCTCATCCACTTCACGCCGCTGTTGTTCAGGAATCACAAGTAAGAGATCAGAAATCAGCAGTTCGGCGCGGCGCTGCTTTTCAGCTTCAATCTGATCTCTAATCTCTCCCCTAATCCCCCGGCGTAATCTTCACCGCCTTGTTGCCCTGGAAGTCAATCGTCACCGGGTGGCCGTTGTTATCGAAGGTCACGCTGCGGTCGCCGACGTTGTCGCCATGCGGCGTAATCGTCTGGCCCAGCGCCATCATCGCCTGGTTCTCGCTCATGCCCAGTACCGGCTCATGCTTGTCGATGTGCGCCCACATCTCAGGCCCCCAGTGCTTGTACAAGACGTGCGGGTCGTCATAGAAGAATATTTCGTCGGTGAAGAAGTTGTAGACGCCCTCGTCGAAGTTGCCCACCGGCACCGCATAAAGCTGCTTCGGGTCGTCTGACTTCGGCATCGTGAACGCCAGCAGAACCTGGCGCTGCCCCGGCGCGATGCGGAACACCGCGCGCGAATTCGCCGGCGCCTTCTCCTCGAACACATCGCGAATGACCAGCGGCTCTGCGCCCAGCAGCACGCCCACAGGCTTGGCGTAGTCCACGTGCTTTCCGGTGTCCTTGTAGTAGTCCATCTGCCCGCCCGCGCTCACCCAGATCGTCTTTCCGATCAGTGTGCGCTCATCTTTCAGCGAGTCCGGCCGCTCCTTGCGCAGGAACACCGCCTGATCCTCGGTCAGTGCAGGTTCCTCATACGCATTCTTGCGCACGGCCGGGGCATTCTGATCCACCACATTCCTGTGATGGAGCCACAGCAGTTCCGCGCCAATCGCCACTACAAACGCCGCCGATACCGCCAGCGCAATCTTCAAGCCCTTCGTCATCGCCATCCGCATCCTCCGCGCCCTTAGATTCTCACCTGCGCTATCATCGCCGCACAACTCATCCGCACGTGAGGTCTGATGCGAACGCGAATCCGAACACTCCTGCTCCTCGCTCCGTCCATCGCCGCCCTTGCACAAATCCCCGCACAACAGGCTACACACGCGGTCGAGAACACCACACCTCCGCACTTCGCGCCCGCCGTCGAGAAGTACGTGAAGTACGACAGTGCCAAAAACACCCTCTGGCTCGAACATGTCCGCGTCATTGACGGCACCGGCGCCGCTCCGCTCGAGGACGCCACTGTGATCCTCCTCGACGGCAAGATCGCCGCCATTCTCGCTCCGCGCCGCATGGAAGCTAACCAGGGCCACATGGCTGTGTGGGGCTGTACAGACTGCCCGCCCGCGCTGCACCTCGACCTCACCGGCCGCACCATCTTCCCCGGCCTCATCGGCATGCACGACCACATGTATTACATCGCGCGGCCCAACTTCGACGCGCAGGGGAACTCCGATCCGCCGCTCATGATCCCCGAGATGGCTTACTCCTCCCCGCGGCTCTACCTCGGCGCCGGCGTGACCACGCTGCGCACCACCGGCTCCGTCGAGCCTTACCTCGACCTCAACCTGCGCACCCAGATTGACGCCGGCCAACTTCCCGGCCCCCACCTCGACGTCACCGCGCCCTACCTCGAAGGCCCCAACTCGCCGTTCATCCAGATGCATCAGCTCAAAGACGCCGCCGAAGCCAAGGCGACGGTCGACTTCTGGATCTCACAAGGCGCCACCTCGTTCAAGGCGTACATGAATATCACCCGCGCCGAGCTCAAGGCCGCCATCGACGAGGCCCATAAACACGGCCTGAAACTCACCGGCCATCTCTGCTCCGTCACCTATCCCGAGGCCGTCGAGCTTGGCATCGACAACCTCGAGCATGGCTTCTTCGTCAACACGCAACTCGACCCCGGCAAGCAGCCAGACGTCTGCCCGCGCACCTACGGCACTCCCACGATCGTGAAGATGACGCCCGACACGCCGGAAGGCAAAGCGCTCATTACGCTGCTCGTGCAGCACCACGTCGCGGTTACGTCCACGCTGCCCGTCTTTCAGAGTGAGGATCCGGAGCACCTGCGGCTCGACTCGCGCCTCGTCGTCGCGATGTCTCCGCCTGCGCGTGAAGCCTACGAAAACATCCGCAACTTCGAGCTCGCCCGCGCCGCCGCCAACCCTAAAGCCGCCGCCGCTCACGCGCAGCTGCTCAAGAACGACATGGCCATGGAGCACGCGTTCGCCGAAGCCGGCGGCCTTCTTCTCGCCGGCCCCGATCCCACCGGTGACGGCGGCACGCTGCCCGGCTACGGCGATCAGCGCGAACTCGAGCTCCTGGTCAAGGCCGGCTTCACGCCGCTCGAAGCGATCAAGATCGGCACGCTGAACGGCGCGACGTACGAGGGCCGCGCGGACCACATCGGAAGCATCGCCGAAGGAAAGAACGCCGACCTCGTCGTCGTCCGCGGCGATCCCAGCAAAAATATCGACGACATCGAAAACACCGAACTCGTCTTCAAAGACGGAGTCGCGTTTGACTCGAAGGCACTTCTCGACTCCGTCAAAGGCCGCTACGGGCAGTACTGATCCGATAGATGAAACGCGCTTATATTTCGACAATCGTACCCGTTGCATTGACAATCAATGCAGCACTTTATGCGCTGTCCTCGCGTGCGCAAGACCCTGTCAAACACCCGCACGAAATTTGCACACGGGCCTATCTCACCGACTCAGCCGTGGTGTCCGGCGTTTTATTCCAGACGTTCGAAAACGACGCCAACGGCTGGACCTGCGTCCGAGCTAGTGCCGATGGCAAGCTTCTCTTTCAACGGACGAATGGTAACGACGGCGCCTTTACTCTCGGCCAGAAGGCAGACAAAGAGGAATCGATCCCCGCGATTCTCAACGGCGCCGACCTCACTGGTCGGGGTAGACCGGACATGCTCATCTCCGCTTGGTCGGGGGGTGCGCACTGCTGCCGCACGGACTACATCTTCGAACTGCGCCCGCGCTTCAGACTGCTTGCAACAATCAATGATCAAGACGCGGATCTATCTCATTTCGCACAGCTAGATATCACCGGCCCTTACTACTATCTTTCAGCGGATTACATTTTCTCTTATTGGTACGGCTCGTTTGCAGGCTCACCAGTGGAGCCCGTCATCCTTGAATACCGCGACGACAAGAACGGCGGAGGCTTTCACCTCTCGGTCGAAAAGATGCGACAGCCTCCGCCAAGCAAGCAGGAGTGGGACAAAGCCCTCGCACAAGTGGAGAACGACATCGCGAACGACCCATTGAATATTCGCACCGACCTCTGGCACGAGGTACTGCATCTCCTCTACACGGGTCAAGCTGACCTCGCATGGAAATTCATTGACGATGCCAGCCCCGCGGCGCAAAAACACCCGGCACCGGACCTCAGCGCCTTCTGTTCCACCCTAAAAGAAAGCGACTACTGGCGAGACCTGGAGCCCACGATCACGAACATGCCGAAAGCCTGCCGAGAGGCAAGGCCCGGCCGTTGATCGATCCCCGCTGACTCTCTAACGCGCTCTCTCAAACAGCAACTGCTCATAGATCTCCGCCGTTCCCTCGTCAAAGCAGCAGAACTCTACGCGTTCCACACCGCAGGCGTCGGCCATCTCGCTGCACACGCGAACGGCAATCTGTGCTGCAGGTCTGCGTGGATAGCCGTAGATGCCCGTTGAGATCGCAGGAAATGCGATTGACTTTGCGCTGTGCTCCTTCGCCAACTCCAGCGAACGCCGATAGCATCCTGCCAGCTTCTCCGGCTCGCCACGCGTGCCGCCGTTCCACACAGGGCCGACCGCGTGGAAGATCCATTTCGCCGGCAACCGGAATCCCGGCGTGGCCTTGGCATCGCCCGTCGCGCAGCCACCTAACTTCCTGCAGGCGGCCAGCAACTCCGGTCCGGCCGCGCGGTGAATTGCTCCATCCACGCCACCGCCGCCCAGCAGAGACGTGTTGGCCGCATTCACAATTGCGTCCACCTGCAACCTCGTGATGTCGCCGCGCGTAACCTTGAGTTCAGCCATCGTCGTTGTCTCGCAGAGACTAGGTTCTAGGTTCCAGGTTCCAGGTCCTAGGTACTAGGTTCTAAGCGCTGGAGGCTACGTGCAGCCCGTCGCTAGAACTAGAACCTAGCACCTAGAACCTCTGTTAGTACGCCAGCGCCACCGCATCACACCGCATCTCGCTCGCCGCGCGGTAGACGCGATCCGTGTGGCCGTCGAAGTTCGACTCCGTCACCTCGATGCACTCATAGCGACCGAAGCCGCCATCGCTCGGCGCCATCTTCCATCCGAGTGCGATCAGCTTCTCGCGTGTTGCCCGCGGCACACCAGCCTCCAACCGCAGCACGCCTATTGGTCCATACCCGGGCGCATCTTCACCCATCGACTGCGATGAGCCCTCATGGTGCCAGCGCGGACTGTCCGCGGATGACTGCACGTCGAGGCGGTAGTCCACGCGGTTCACGATGATCTGCGTCTGTCCCTGCGGTTGCATGTCGCCGCCCATTACGCCAAAGCTCAGCCACGGCTTGCCGTTCTTTGCGGCGAAACCGGGAATGATCGTCTGGAACGGCCGCTTGCCCGGCGCATAGATGTTCGGGTGTCCGGGCTGGAGACTGAAGAGTTGGCCGCGATCCTGAAACATGAAACCTAAACCATCGGGCACCAGTCCAGAACCCATGCCCCGGAAGTTCGACTGGATCTGCGAGACCATCATCCCGTCCTTGTCCGCGACGGTGAAGTAGGTTGTGTCGCCGTGGCTCGGCGCGGTTCCCGGATAGATCGGCGTCAGGATCGAATCCATCCTGATCAGCTTGGCGCGTTCCTTTGCGTACTCCTTGGACTTCAACCAGTCGATTGGAATTTTCGCGAAGTGCGGGTCCGCATAAAAGCGCGCGCGGTCTTCGTAAGCGAGACGCTTGGCCTCCACCATCACATGCAGCGCCTCGGGCGACTGAAATCCCATGCTGCGGATGTCGAACTGCTCGATGATGTTCAGCATCTGCAGCGGGGCGAGCCCCTGCGTGTTGGCGTCCATCGCGTAGACAGTTACTCCGCGATAGTCCGTATCCAGCGGCGCCGGCCACTCTGCCTGGTGCGCGGCAAGATCCGCGCGCGTCATCCATCCGCCGATGCGCTTGAAGTACGCCTGAATCGTGTCGGCAATCGGTCCGTTGTAGAACGCGTCGCGGCCGCCCTCGGCAATCATGCGATAGGTGCGTGCGAGATCCGGGTTGCGCCGCACCTCGCCTTCGTTCGGCGCGCGCCCGCCGGGCATGTACGTGTGCTTCGCGTTTTCGAGCTCCTCAATCTTCGAACCCGCTCGGATAAACGCCGCCATGTTGCGCTTGATGTAGTAGCCGATGATCTGCGGCACCGGCGAGCCGGCCTCGCACGCGTGGATTGCCGGCTCGAATAGCTCCGCCCACTTCAGCCTTCCGTAACGCTGATGCAGCGCCCACCATCCGCCCAGCGCACCTGGCACCGACACCGCAACCGCGCCAAAGGGCGGAAGCACCTGCTTGCCGTCCACGGCCACGGCGTGTTTCTGCACGGTGTCGAGCGACAGGCCCTTCGGAGATTTGCCGGAACTCGCCATGCTCGCCAGCTTCTGCGTCTTCGGATCCCAGACAAACGCGAAGCAGTCGCCGCCCAGGCCGGAGCTCACCGGCTCCACAAACCCCAGCACCGCATTTGCCGCGACTGCCGCGTCGGCTGCGCTGCCGCCGCGCTTCAGCATCTCGATGGCTGCCTGGGTCGCCAGCGGGTGCGCCGTTCCCGCGGCTCCGTTACATCCCAGGGCGGCGGAGCGGGAGGCGAAGCTCGCGCCTGAAGGCCGGTCGCCGGCGTGCACATCCGGACGGATGAACCTGTCCTCGCCGGGCGCCTGGAACTTTGGCAGCGCGCCCTCGTTTTGTGCGCCTTCAGGGCTTTGCGCGTCCAAATCTAAACCCGGCAAAATTGCCGCTCCTGCGGCAGCGGCGGGCAGTGTTGCAAGAAACTGGCGACGGCGCATTTGGCTTCGATTCTCCTCAGCTCAAGGATGTGCTCCAAACTAACACCCCGCTCGGGTTGATACACTCAAGCCTGTTTCCAATGAGCCTCAAAGCCAAGATCGAAGCCGTCATCTACGCCTCGGAAGAGCCTGTCACGCTCGCCCAACTCGTCAGCCTGCTTGGTGTGGAGGGGCAAGCCGAGCTCGATGCCCTCGCCGACCAACAGGAATCGCTGCCGCTGGAGGAAAGCGAGGCGGAGAGTACTCTCAACCCTGAAGCCCTCAACGCAGAGACGACCGGCGAGCCTGCTGAAGCTGAACCGGCCACCCCGGAATCGTCCGCGCCAGTCGAATCCGTTGAGGCCGCCCCCGCCGTCGCACAGGCACCTGGAATCGAAGGCGCGGAGGCCCTGGCAGAAGGTGCAGCGAAAGAAACTGCCGCTGCCGCTCGTGCGCGGGAGCGCCGCCTCCGCGACCACTTCCGCTCCATCCTCGACCAGCTCATCACCGACTATGCGAGCGACGAGCGCGGCCTCGAGATTCGCGAGGTCGCCGGCGGTTTCCGCTTCGCCACCAAGCCC
>DASUHZ010000023.1:0-19436 GCA_036273275.1 Bryocella sp. | reverse complement strand
TGCTGGAGCTGCTGAACAAGCACATATACGCGAGTACACCGGTGGAGAAGTACGCGACCCTGTTCCTCGGCTATTACGACGCGGCCACGCGCAAGCTCACGTATTCGAATGCCGGCCATCTTGCGCCCATGGTTCTCTCGGGCGATGGCACGGTGAAGCACCTCGACTGCGGTGGGCCGCCGGTGGGCCTGCTGAACGGAACGAAATACTTTGAGGACTCCGTCGAGCTCTACCCCGGCGATCTGCTGATGGCATTCTCTGACGGTCTCACGGAGCCCGAACAGAATGACGAGCAGTTCGGCGAAGAACGTCTGTTCGACTACATCCGCCAGCACCAGGGCGAGCCACTCCCCACACTGGCGACGAACACGCTGAAGTGCCTGCAGGAGTGGATCGGCAACCACGAACAGCCCGACGACATGACGCTGCTGCTCGCGCGCCAGCTCTAAGCGCCTGAGAGCCTCCCGCTACTTCGACTTCACAAGCATGAAGCGGTTCGGAACAACGCTGCACGCATCCGGCGTCGACGCACGCCAGACGCTTCCATCGGCAAACCTCGCGCTGAGCAGGTAGACACGCGTGATCGTCGCCGCTGGCCCAACCAGAAGATCGGCGTCTACCAGCGTCGCCGCCTCGCGATCGACATTGAAGTTCTTCTCGCGCTCGGTCATAGCGCTGGCGAATCCATTTGTGCCGAGTTCGACTGGCATCCGCTTCAGGCCAAGAGGCTCATAGGTGACGCGCAGCTCCAGCATTCTCACAGCAGTGAGGTCCGCAAACTGCACGTGCACGCCAAGACCGTGAGGAGGCATGGTTTTTGCGAGGCTGTCCTTCCGGTCTTCGAGCGCTGTCGTCCACACGGTCCCGCCGCCGGTCGCCTGCTGTGACGCCCGCAACGCACCAGGACACTCCGACCCCGACGTTGCGCCCTGCAGCACGACAATTGTCTTCTTCTGCTGCTCTATCGGCGGCTGCAGCGCGACCATCGTCTTCTTCTGCTGCTCTGTCGGAATCTGCGGCTCCGCCGCCTTCGTCTGCTGCGCCTGCGCCACGCTCGCGGCGATCATCAAACCCGCAACCACAATACCAAGCCGCATAGGACCCTCCTGCGAGTGCGCGTCCATTTTGCTCCTGTTCGGTTAGACGCGTCCACACCCCACACAGCTCTCTGCTCGGCTATCCTCTTCTCGATGCCCTCCCACTTCTCGCCGGCCGGGATGACCTTTCTGCGCGGGCTGGCTCGCCACAACGACCGCAACTGGTTCAACGACCGCAAGCAGATCTACGAAACCGAGCTGAAGGCGCCTATGCTGGCCCTGGTCGACGAAATCACACAGTCCATGGCCGGCTACGCTCCCGAGCACATGCGGCCGCCGCACAAATCCATGATGCGCATCTACCGCGACATCCGCTTTTCGCCGGACAAGCGCCCGTATAAGGCGCATCTCTCCGCATGGTGGTCGCGGCGCGGTATGGAGAAGACCTCCGGCGGCGGCTTCTATATCCAGATCGGGCCGAAGATCTGCTTCCTGGCCGCGGGCGTCTACATGCCGGAGCGCGATCAACTGCTCGCACTGCGACGCTGGATGGCCGAGAACCATCGCGACTACAACAAGCAGCTCAACAAGCTGCTCAAGCCGCGGGCGTCGGGTTCGTCGCGCAGGCCGGGCATGACGCCGATGGAACCGATTGACCCGGAGGCGCTAAGCCGCATGCCGAAGGGCTTTCCTGCCTGCCACCCCGCGGACGAGCTGCTGCGCGCGCGCAACTGGGGCGTTCGCTGCTCGCTGCCGCCATCTCTTGCGCTGCAGCCGGCACTGGCGCGCGAGATCATCGCGCGATTTCGCCTGATGGCGCCTCTTGTCCACACACTCAACGAAGCGATACTCTCGAGCGCACCGGCCTCTGCTGAGCCTCTTCGTCGGGCGCGTGCCAACGCCTTCCTCTGACACTCCAAGTGCATTTCTACCCACGTTTTCCGCCGAAAACGGGCCAATTCTGGGTACTTTCGGCTGAAAACCCTAAAAATACCTGTGGAAACAGGTGTTTTCTGATTGACAAACACTCGCTAAAGGGCGATGGTGAATCACGGCGCGGTTCTCCGCACCCGCATAAACACTGACGATTTGGTGCGGTGCAGAAGGCGGCAAGCGGGTCCCGGGGGCGCTCGGCGGATGTCGTTATCCAATGGGTCGTCCTCATGAGCCCCCTCAAATCAGTTTCAAAAAAGAAGGAGTCCCCTCAATGGCAAAAGGCATGACAAAGACACAGCTCGTCCGTCACCTCGCAGAGAAGAACGAGCTCACCAGCAAGCAGACCGCAAACTTCATGCAGATGCTCGCAGACACTGCAGTGAAGGAAACCAAGAAGAACGGCGAGTTCACCATTCCCGGTCTCGGCAAGCTCGTCAAGGCGGAGCGCAAGGCGCGCATCGGCCGCAACCCGCAGACCGGCGAGGCCATCAAGATCAAGGCCAAGACTGTCGTGAAGTTCCGCGTCGCGAAGGCCGCGAAGGATTCCATCGCTCCCCCGAAGAAGTAGATCGAACTAATTACTCTTCACGCAAAAGGCCGAAGCTTCACGCTTCGGCCTTTTGCGTTTCCAGCGATATCGTCTAGTGACCCGGGTGCATCCCCTTGGGCGGCTTGGGAATGAAGAACAACACGGGGATCATGAAGGCGCAGAAGAGCGTCAGGTAGCGGATGATGTCGATGTAGGCGAGCATCGCAGCCTGCCTGTGCATCTGGTTGTAGATAAACGCCTGCGCCTGGTGAATCGCACCCACGGAGGCGCCGCCGAACGGTCCTCCAGCGATACCTTGACCGTTGCCCAGTTTGAATCTGCCCGCAAGCGCTGTCACCTGCCGCGTGAACGCGACGCTGCCGGCGTGCATATTGCGCACCATCGAGGTCTCGTGCGCTGCCGTGCGCCGTATCAGCATCGTCGCCATGAATGCCGTGCCTGACGAACCTCCGATATTGCGCGCGAGATTCATCAGGCCCGAGACGTCGTTGCTCTCCGTCTGCTTCACGCCGATGTAAGAGATCGTGTTGATCGGAATGAACAGGAACGCCAGGCCGGATGCCTGGAAACATCGCATGAACACCAGTTCGCCATAGCTGAGGCCGAGGTTCATCTTGCCCATATAGAGCAACGCCAGCGTCAGCATCAGGAAGCCGAAGCCGATCAGCTTGCGCGCGTCCACCTTGCCGGACAGAAAGCCGACAATCGGCATCATCGCCATCATCATGAAGCCGGCCGGAGACAGGACTTTCCCCGAGAGCTCCGCCGTGTATCCGAGCAGCGTCTGCACAAACTGCGGAATCAGAATGGTCGTGCCGTAGAGCGCGAACCCGAGAACAAACATCAGCGTGAAGCTGATGGCAAAACTTCGTCGCTTGAAGAGTGTGAGGTTCAGGATCGGCCGGTGCCCCACCCGGAGTTGCCGCAGCTCCCACCAGATCATCAGCACGAAGGCGGCGACCGCCATCACCGCGAACAACGTGATGACGTGCGAGGCGAACCAGTCGTCCTCCTGTCCTTTGTCGAGCAGGAACTCCAGCGAGCCGAAGGTAAGCGCCAGCAGTGCAAAGCCGAGCAGGTCCAGCTTGATGCCGCCCTTCTGCGACTCCTTCACTTCCTTCTCAATCCATGGCGGATCCTCGACGATGCGCGAGGTGAGAAACAGCGACAGGATGCACACGGGAACATTCAGGAAGAAGATCCAGCGCCAGTTGAAATTGTCGGTGATGTAGCCGCCCAGCGTGGGGCCGATCGCCGGCGCGCACACAACCGCGAGGCCATACATCGCAAACGCCTGCCCGCGCTTGTGTGGCGGGAACGTGTCGGCAAGGATCGCCTGTTCGCTGGGTGCCAGACCGCCGCCCCCGATGCCCTGCAGCACGCGGAAGAAGATCAGCAGCGGAAGCGACGGCGCGAAGCCGCACATCATGGAGCTGACGCCAAAGAGCAGCACGCAGATCATGTAGAACTTCTTGCGGCCGATGAACGTCGTCATGTACGCGCCGGCGGGCAGTATGATCGCGTTCGCCACCAGGTACGCGGTGATCACCCAGGTCGCTTCGTCCTGAGTGGAGCCCAGGCCGCCGGCAATGTGCGGCAGCGAGACATTGGCGATGGAGCTGTCCAGCACCTCCATGAACGTCGCCAGCGTGACCGTCATGGCGACCACCCATGGATTCACGCGCGGACGCCACGCCGCGGGTGGGACCATGGGCTGCGAAGCGCTCTCGACCTCAGATAAGGTTGCGGTGGCCATTCGGTCTGTACTTGGATACTGCGGGTCGCGATGCAGATTCAGAAAATCCGCGCCACGGCCAGGACAAGATAGTCGTTCGACGAAGGTGCTACGCTTAATGCTTGCTCAGCGCTGCTGCGCACCTCCGAACACCCGTCTAACAGATAAATGAATCCCGACCTCGAACATCTCGTCGTTCTCCAGGCGCAGGACTTGGAACTGCAGCGCCTTCGCAAGGAGATGATCGAGGCGCCGGGCCGCGTCACCGTTGCCGAGTCAGCCTACAAGCTCGCGGAGCAGACGCTGGCGAAGATTCGCCAGGACCTCGCGCGCGAAGAAAAACTTCGCCGCAGCCAGGAGTCGGACACCGACGGCCACCGCAGCAAAATCGCGCGCCTCCGCAAGCAGATGGAGACCGCGACCAGCGCTGCGCAGATCAATGCACTCGAGCACGAGATCAACTTCGCCCAGGCGGCCATCCGCAAGCTGGAGGACGAAGAACTTGCCTCACTGGAGCGCACGGAGTCGCTCGAGAGCGCAGAAAAGACGGCTGCAGCCAGCGTGGAGAAGACCCGCGCCGCGCTCGACGAAGAACGGGTGCGGGCCGCGGCGACCGTGGACCGGTCGCGCGCCGGCCTGGAGGCCATCGAAACCGAACGCAAAAATTTGCGCTCGCAGATTAGCGAAGGCCCTCTCGCGATTTACGACCGCGTGGCAAAATCGCGTGGCAGCGGGCTCTCCGAGGCTATCGATCACAAGTGCTCGGCGTGCCAGATGATGGTCCGCCCGCAGCGCTGGAACGACCTTACCGGCCGCGAGCACGAGGACCAGATATTCACCTGCGAGACGTGCGGCCGCATCCTGTTCTGGGATCCGCGCCGTGATACGCCGCGTTCCTGGGACGCCGGCGAGCGGCTCTCTTCAGCACAGTCCCACGCCGCCGCGGAGCCTCATTCATGATTACCCCGCAGCACAACGGGGCGGGAAGGGTTGAATCGAAGCAAGCCCGTCGCATCATCTGCGTGGACATGGACGAGGTCATCGCCGACGCGCTCGGCGAGCACCTGATGCGCTACAACCGCGACTTCGCCGAGCGGATCACGCGCGCCGACCTGCACGGCCAGTGGCTCTGGGACTTCGTTCCGCCCGAACGCCAGCAGGCTCTTGCGGATTACATGATGTCCGAGGATTTCTTCGCCGTCCTGCGCGTGATGCCGCACGCCCAGCGCGTTCTGGGGCGCCTGCAGGAGCACTACGAGATCTACATCGCCACAGCGGCGATGGAAGTGCCCTCCAGCTTCAATGCCAAGTTCCACTGGCTGAAGCAGCACTTCCCCTTCATTCCGCCATCGCACATCGTCTTCTGTGGCAACAAGAGCATCCTGCGCGGCGACTACCTTATCGACGACAATCCGCGCCAGCTCCGCCTGTTCCAAGGCGAAGGCATCCTGTTCAACTCGCCAGCCAACGTCAACGTGACCGGCTTCCGCCGCGTACACGACTGGCTGGAAATTGAAAAGCTCTTCCTTCACGTGAACGCTGTTTAAAGAAATGCTCTAATCGCCGGCCTGGCGAGCGCGCTTCTTGCCTGTGGTTCCGTTGGCTGCGCTCTGTACCTGCGGAGCCATCCGGATCGGCGCCTGACTGGAGCGCATTCCCTCCGGCATGGTAAGGATCAGCGCAGTGCACTGCTCGTCTCCTATGCGCTCATAGCTGTGCTTCACCGCAGGATCGAAGTAGACCGCATCGCCGCGCTCCAGAACCTCCGAGCGGCCCTCGTGCAGAAGACGCAGGCGTCCGCTCAGCATGTACAGGAACTCCGCTCCCGTGTGCTGGTGAGGAGTCGGCGTGCGGCGTCCGTTGCCAGGCAGAAACTCCGCCACATACGGCGCGATCATCTGCTCGGCCGGAACCTGGCCCAGGCTTTCGAAAAAGTAGTCTGGATCCGCGGCTCCCGTCTGCGGCAGCTTTTGCCGTTCCGCCGCGCGCTGGATCTTGAACAGTTCCGGCCGTTCCGGCTCGAAGAAGTAGCTCAAGTCCCGCGAGAAGACCATCGCGATCCGAGCGAGGTTTCTGAGTGTGGGTACCACCCGGCCCGTCTCAAGCTGCGACAGAAAGCTGGCAGACAGACCCGTATAGCGCCCGAGCTCCACCAGGCCCATGTGCTTGCGCTGCCGCAAGAATTTGATTCGTTCCCCGATTCGTTTACCTTCGATCAGGGCCTCCGCCGCTTCGGGCGGCACGCCTGCATCGGCTGCTCCGTCGGGACGCTCGTTCAGGCTCACCGCGCCCGAGGGCTCAGTCTCGTGGATTCGCTTATGCGGAGGTCTGGTCTCCAGCATGCGCATCGCCTGCGGTGAGAGTTCGATCCGACCATTGCGCGGGCCCGGAATAGACGACGCGGAGGCCTGTCCGGCGGTAGCCGGAAAGACGACCTCCAGCCGACGCTGGCTGTTGAGGGGATTGGATGATTCCATTGTGGACTGGCCTCGGACAAAAAGAAATGCGTGCGGCATGGCCAGACTCACGAAGCCCTGCCGTTTAGAGGGATGTTTCTATTCCACGAAAAGGATGTATCGCCCGTAACCGGAATCGGCAACCGATGTGCTGACAAAGCGCAGCAATCCGCCAGAAAACACGCCCACCGGAGCGTCTTCAAAAGCGGCCGGCCGGGCTCGACCCGGCTCGCGCTACTCCTTGGCGGCCACTCGTAACTTAGCACCGAAGATGCCGGCATACCGTCCGTTACCCGACATAATTTACTGCAGCCAGAAAAAGGCGGCCAAAGCTGGCCGCCTGTCGCGTGGAACTTCGGGAATTACCTTCGACCGTGGCCGCCACGGAATCCGCCACCGTGGAATCCGCCACCATGGATCCCATATCCGCCGTGGAATCCGCCGAAGTACGTAAATCCCAGCCCCAAGCCATAGGGGTAGAAGCCGTAGCCGTACGGATAGAAGCCATAGGGATATCCCCATCCCGGATAGCCATACGCGTAGTACGGGTAGAAGCCGTCCCCGTATGGCCCATAACCAAAGCCCCGCCCGTAGCCGTAGCCCGGCTCCGCTTCCCGCCCGCGGTCGTAGCCGCGTCCGGGCAGCAGATCGGCGGCCGCCTCGTAAGGCACGAACTCGTGCGGGCGCACATCCGCCCCGCTGTACACGACCTTGTGGTACTCCTTCACCTTGATCGGCTTTTCGTTAGCCGCATCGGCCGGAAACGCCAGCGCCTCGCCCTTCAGCACCCGCGCGGTGTTGGTCTCCGCGTTGAAGGTATAAAGACCGTCCTTCAGGATCTGAGTCTGCCCTCCCGGCAGGTCCACCAGGACAAGCGTGTCCTTCGCCGGCTTGTGCACGTTGACGTTGGCGAGCCCGTGCTCCACACGCAGCTCCAGCTTCTCCGGCGTGGAGCTTACCTCCTGCACTGTGCTCTGCGGCCCGACCCGAAGGATCACGCCCTCGATGGGCGTCGCCTGCGCCTGACCGGCAGCCGGCGAAACCTCCTGACCCGGAGCGATGGTCACGGACGAAATCCGGGGTGGCCCCGCATATCTATTCTGGTTCGGATAGGCGCGCTCAATCGGCGCTGCCTGCTGTTCCTGTACGGTCGAGTTCACCGGGCCCGGGTTCGCGATCTGCGCAGAGCAAACTGCGGTTGCCGCAAACAGAGTGGCCGCAGCAAGCATCGTTGTCATCTGCTTTGGCGTTGTCATCGTCAAAATCTCCTAACAAATTAGATGGGATCTGAACGAAAAAGTTCCACTTCACCCATCTTTGGCGAGTCCTCGCGTACCTTGGTCGGAATGGATAACGTTCTGCTGACATTTGCAGGACAAGCTCCGCATCCAACCTTGCAAGGATGGTGCTGTGACCGACGCATACCTGAACCGCATTGCGACCGCCGTCCCCGACCACGACGTCCACAGCGCGTTCGTGGACTTCGCCGACAATCTGCTCGCCGAATCGCCCGACGCCCGCATCCGCACCCTCTTCAACCGCATGGCATCGCGCTCCGGCATCCAGCACCGCTACTCGATCCTTTCGCCACGACACGATGCAACTGAAGACGCCACCTCGGAGTTCTGGATCAACGCGCATGGCTTTTATGTACGTGGCAGCTTCCCCGACACCTCGCGCCGCATGGAAATCTTCGAGCGCTTCGCTCCCGTGCTCATGCGCCGAGCCGTCGATCGCCTGGAGCTCACCCCCGCAGAACGCCGCTCCATCACGCACGTCGTCGTCACCACATGCACGGGCCTGTACGCGCCGGGACTGGACTTCGACATCGTCGACCATCTCGGTCTCTGCCCTTCGGTCGAGCGCACCATGATCGGCTTCATGGGCTGCTACGCCGCTATAAACGGCCTCAAGAGCGCGCGCCACATCATCCGCTCCGAGCCGCACGCGCGCGTGCTCCTGGTCAACCTCGAGCTCTGCTCGCTTCACCTGCAGGAATCACACGATCTCGAGCAGGTGCTCAGCTTTCTGCTCTTCGCCGACGGCTGCGCGGCCAGCATCCTCTCCGCCGAACCGATCGGGCTTGCGCTCGACAGCTTCCGCGCAGTCCTGATCCCGGAGACGCGCGAGCTGATCACCTGGAAGATCCGAGGGCTCGGCTTCGATATGTTCCTCTCGGGCCAGGTGCCTTCAGCAATCGGGAAGGGCCTCGAATCCTGCGGTACCGACCTTATCGGGCCGTTCACCGCCGACGACATCACGCTCTGGGGCATCCATCCCGGCGGCCGCACCATTCTCGACGCCGTCGAGCGCGGCATGACACTTCCGCCCGAAGCCCTCACCGCATCGCGTTCTGTGCTCGAGCGCTTTGGCAACATGAGCTCCGCGACCGTCATGTTTGTGCTGGAGGAACTCATGCGCAGCGCCCAACCCGGCGAACGCGGCTGCGCGATGAGCTTCGGCCCCGGCCTCACCGCAGAGACAATGCTCTTCCATGCTGCCTGATTCCATAAACCCGGCCCCCGTTCGTCCGCTGTCCGGACTCACATTTGCCCGCCGCGCTGAGCCCCTCGAACTGCCCGAGCTGATGGATCAGCCCTGCAGCTACGAAGAGTTTCGCGACTGCCTTCGCGATCTCGCCGAGGTGAACCGCGTCACGCAGGCCTACGCACCCACACTGGCTTTCCTCTCACGCATCACCGAGCGCGATGGAGGTTCCCGGCCGTTGCGCATTCTCGACGTCGGCTCCGGCGGCGGGGACGGGCTTCGCGCCATCGCCCGCTGGGCCCACAAACGCAAACTGGACGTCGAGCTCACCGGCATTGACTTGAATCCATACTCGGCGCGCGCGGCACGTGAGTTCGGAGCGCGTGATCCGCTTGCCGCCAACATTCATTGGCTCACCGCAGACGTCTTCTCGTGTGCGCCTGACCCTCAGCCGGACGTCATCGTCAGCGCGCTGTTCACGCACCATCTAAGCTCGGCCGAAATCGTCCGCTTCCTGCGCTGGAGCGAGCAGAACGCACGTCTCGGCTGGTTCATCAACGACCTGCACCGCAGCCGCCGCGCCGCCTTCTTGTTCCGCTTCCTCCCGGTCATCTTCGGCTGGCACCGCTTCATCCGCCACGACGGCCCGGTCTCGCTGCGGCGGGCGTTTGTTCCCGCCGACTGGCAGAAGTTTCTTGATGAGGCAAACATCTCCAGCGGATCAATCGAATCGCACGCGATGAACCGCTTGTGCGTCGCTCGCATCCGACAAGTCTCATGACCGTTTCGACTCCAGCCGCCGATCTCGACGCCGTCATTCTCGGTGGCGGACCTGCTGGCTGCGCTGCAGCCATCGAGCTCGCGCTGGCTGGGCAACGTGTCGTCCTGCTCGACCGCACGCTCCACGCGCACCACAAAGTCTGCGGTGATTTCCTCTCGGGCGAGGCGATCTCCAGCCTCGAAGCCCTCGCGCTCAATCTACCCGGGCTTGGAGCTGTTCCGATCCGCCGCGTCCGGCTCGCGGGCGGGTTCGGCACTCCCTCCGCAACGCTACCCTTCGCCGCACAATCGCTCACCCGCCGTGCGCTGGACGATGCGCTTCTGCGGCGCGCCTCCGCCGCGGGCGCCCTGGTGCTGCGCGGCCACACGGCCGAATCGCTCCACCGCAGCGGCAGTCTCTGGCGCGTCGGCGTGTCCGGCCCGAGCCGCACCTACACGCTGGGCGCGCAGCACATTCTCCTCGCTACCGGCAAGCACGATCTCCGCGGCCTTCCTCGCCCTGCGGGCACGCACAACGATCTCGTCGGTTTGAAGATGTATCTGCGTCTAACGCCAGCGCAGATCGATGCCATACAGGACACGATCGAGCTCATACTCTTCCGCGGCGGCTACGGCGGGCTCTCGCTCGTCGAAGGCGCTGCTGGAAGGGCAGCCGAAGGCACCCGGGCCAATCTCTGCATCGTTATTCGGCGCAGCCAGTTACGCGACGTCGGCCGGGACTGGCCCGCGATCAGGGATTCCCTCTCGCGCAACCCGCACCTCCGCAAGCGGCTGGCCGGCGCTCATCCGCTGCTTGAGCGTCCGCTCGCGATCAGTCCCATCCCCTATGGCCTTCTGCTGCGGCAAGCTATCGCCGAAGACCTCTTCGCGATCGGCGATCAGGCGGCCGTCATCCCGTCATTCACGGGCGACGGCCTCGCACTCGCGCTGCACACTGGCCGGCTGGCCGCACGCGCCTTGCTGGCGGGCAGGTCGTCGCACGAATTTCACGCCGAACTCTACAGCCAGCTTCGCCGCCAGATTTCGCTCGCCACCATGCTGTCCCGTGCGCTGGTCAGGCAGCCGCAGCGGTCCATGCTCTCCGTGGCGGCATGCATATTTCCCGGCGTTCTCCGCTCTGTAGCCTCCTTCACACGACTCGCTTCCGAGCACCAGGTTTCTGCTCCTCCGGCCCGGACCTCGCAGGAAAACACTTGCACGGCAGCGTGACGCGCGTATCCTGTTCCGCATGGCTCCCACCCAAGTGAAGTCCTCGCCTGCACGAAAGGCGGACAGGCCGGCTGCGCACAACGCCGCGTATTCACCGAAAGTCGACCAGTACATCGCGTCCGCGGCTCCCTTCGCGCAACCAATCCTCATGCATATCCGCGAGCTCGTTCACAAAGCGCTGCCGGATGTCGAAGAGGACATCAAGTGGTCCATGCCATTCTTCATCTATCGCGGGCTCATGCTCGGCAACATGGCCGCTTTCAAGCAGCACTGCAGCTTCGGTCTATGGGGCAAGGAAGCCGCCGCGAACCTGCGCGAAGACGGCGTCTACGACCGCAACGGTATGGGCGTGCTTGGGAAGATGACCTCCATCAAGGACCTTCCGTCCGATCGAGAATTCATCAAGTACATCCGCGCCGCCGCAGCCGAGATCGAGACCGGCGCGCGCACCCAGAACTACTCCCGGCCCAAGAACGCGACACCCAAACCACCACCCGAGATTCCACCCGCACTCGCCGCTGCGCTCAAGAAGAACAGGGCCGCCGCAAACGAGTTCGCTATCATGCCTCCCGGCTGCCAGCGCGAGTACTGCGAGTGGATCTCCGAAGCCAAGCGGGACGAAACCCGCGACAAGCGCGTTGCCACGGCCGTCGAGTGGATAGCCGAGGGCAAACGCCGCAACTGGAAGTACGAAAACTGCTAGAACCAGCTGGCAGCCGGCTCTCCGATCCGTCTCAACATTTCTATGCTCGTTGCCCACGCATGATTACGCGCACGCCTGTACCCAATTCGCTCTCCCGTCGCACAGCTCGGCAGCTCCCCGGGGACACCCCTGCTGCGAGCTCACCCGGCACTGCGCGGCCCGGACCTCCTCTTCTGCCGTTTGAACCCGAACCCTTTCGGCGTGCGCTCCTCTCCTGGTATCGGCAACATGCGCGTGACCTTCCGTGGCGCGGCATCCGTAACCCTTACGGCACATGGCTCTCCGAGATCATGTTGCAGCAGACGCGTGTCGCCACGGTCATTGAGCGCTACAACGAGTTCATGCGGCGCTTTCCCACCCTCGAAGCGCTTGCCGAAGCCAGCGAAGATGATGTTCTCGCGCTGTGGAGCGGGCTGGGGTACTACCGCCGCGCTCACCTGCTGCATCGCGCGGCCCAGTTCGTTCAGCGTGAGTTCCGCGGTCGGCTCCCGCGCACCGCGCACGGCCTGCGCACCTTGCCCGGAGTGGGCGAGTACACGGCAGCCGCAATCGCCAGCATCGCCTTTGGTGAATCCGTCGCCGTGCTGGACGGCAATGTCGAGCGCGTCCTGCTTCGCATCCTCGGCCTCGCCGAAGACCGGTCCGGCAAAGCCCGCGCTCGTCTATCCGCGGCTGCACAGGCGCTCGTGCCGGCGTCCTCGAAACGCAAGGAGCGCAGCAATCCGCCCGGCGACCACAATCAGGGCATGATGGAGCTGGGAGCCACGATCTGCCTGCCGCACCAGCCGCTTTGCCTCGAGTGCCCGGTGATGAGCTTCTGCCGGACTCGTGGCGAACATGCGACTGCTCAGCGCGACAAGCCGCAGAGCCGCATCGTCGCCCACCTGCTCACGCTGCGCAAGCGTGGCACCGCAACCGAGGTGCTGCTGCTGCGCCGTCCTCCCGACGCCGCGCTGATGCCGAAGATGCTGGAGCTGCCCCCGCTCCCGCTGGAGGCAATTGATGGCCGCGAACCTGTGTTGCGGCTCCGGCATTCCATCACCAACACCAACTACTACGTCCAGATCTTCGCCGAGAGCGCGCCCGGCGTCGCTCCGCACGCGCTCCAGGTCGCCGGCGAAGAGGAATCGGAATCACCTGCGCCGGTGAAGGACGATCTTGTTTCGATTGCCACCAACGGCCGGCCCTCCGCTGCGGCGCGGGCAGCCAAGGTCTACGAGGAAGGCCTGTTCGTGCCGGAGGAGGCCGACATCCCGGGCATCGGCGGCGACCCACGCCTCACGGCTCCTGAAGGCGCACTGCTCAGCCAGATTCCGGCCAGCAAGTCTGACCTGGACTGGACGCCGACCGGGAGGCTAACCTTTCTGCCGCTCACCGGCCTGACCCGCAAGGTCCTTCAGCGCCTGGGTGTCATGAGCCTGCCGAGGGTGCAGATTAGCTGAGACCCCTCCCCCCCCCCGAAATTGCGCAAAGTCTTCAGCCGATGGAGCTTAGGCTAGGACCTCGTATACAAACATCCGCATGGATGCGGCTTTTAAGGCACAACGGTCAGGGTCGCCGGCTGGCCTTCGATATTCTTCCTGGAAACTGCCTGCACGGTGTAGCGATAGCGGACGCCCTGCTTCGCGGCGGGGTCGTGGAATGCCGGCAGTTCGACGGGCTGGGGGGTCAGGCGCTCGGGTGAGCCGATGGCAGAGCCTGCGTCATCGATGGCCTGCCGGGCTACGATGTAGCCCTTCAGGCCGGGCTCCTCCACCGGCTCCCAGACAAGGTCGACCGCGAACGCTCCGCCCTCGGCGAAGGGGGCCGCGCTGAAGCCGGACGGAGCCGGCGGCGGAAAGGCATTGTGCCACGTGATGACCACGGGCGCGGATGCCGCACTGTCGATCCTGACCTCCTGCTGGCTGAGCGTTACGGTCCTGCTCCGAAAGGCGAAATACCGATAAGGCACGTCTTCGGCGGCGGTGCTGTCGACCGTCCTGTCGGGACTCCGTCCGCCCGCATGGCTATCGAGCCAGATCGGCTCGGCCTCGTCGCGCTTGGCTTTTGCAGGAGGCGAGACGAACTCACGGCGCAGCAGAACATTCGCCGCCGACGGGCCTGCAGCGGGCTGCCAATGCAACAGAATGCCCGCACGCGTCTCTTCGGCGCCGAATCCCTGAACAGGTGCCGGCGCGCTGCCCGCGGCTGTGAACGCCGCCTCTGACCACCCGGCTGTTTTGCCTTCGAGGTTCGAGAGTTGCACGCGGTAGAGCAACAGCTGCGGCTCGCCTGCGGTCTCCGAGGCCGGCAGGTGATCCTGCCAGGTCACCGCGCGGTCCGCCCCACTCGAGCCGGGCGAGATGTTCAACCGAACGTCTCTGAGGGACGGGACGGGATCACAAGGCTGGGCCTCCTCTCCGCGGCAAACGGACGCCTCCAGCCGGTCTTCACGAATCGGCAGGCCGTCGGTGGTGCGTTGGGGTAGCGTGAACCGAAGAGTGACCTGATCGCCCTCGCGCGTCGCGGTGAGGTCGCGGATGGGCTGAGGAAGCTGTAAGGACGGCGGCCTTGGCGGCCCAGGACTAGCGCATCCCACCAGAAGAATCACCGCACTCATTAGTCCTGCTGCGCGTCCTCTCACCACCTGAGCCTAGCATCCACTACCCGCGCGCCTACCCGAACAACGTTGGGCTTGCCGGGCTGCGCCGCGGCATGTCGATGCCGAGATGCTCGTAGGCCAGGCGCGTTGCGACTCGGCCGCGTGGTGTGCGGTCGAGGAACCCGATCTGGATGAGGAACGGCTCGTAGACCTCTTCGAGTGCGTCCTGTTCTTCGGCGAGTGCGGCGGCGAGTGTATTCAGGCCGACGGGGCCGCCGTCGTACTTCTCGATGATGGTTCGCAGCAGACGGCGGTCGAGCTCATCGAAGCCGTGCGCGTCGACCTCGAGGAGCTCTAACGCGGCGGTCGCTGTGCTGCGGTCAATCCGCCCGGCGGCACGCACCTGGGCGAAGTCCCGCACGCGCCGCAGAAGACGATTGGCGATACGCGGTGTTCCGCGCGAACGGACGGCGATCTCGGCAGCGCCGTCGGAATCGATCGGAACCTTCAGAACATCAGCCGAGCGCTCGACGATGAAGCGCAAATCATCCTCTGTGTAGAACTCCAGCCGCAGCAGGATGCCGAAGCGTGAACGCAGGGGCGAGCTCAACAAGCCGGGCCGTGTGGTTGCGCCGACCAGCGTGAACGGTTTCAGTTCCAGCGTGTGGGTGCGCGCGCTCGGTCCCTGCCCGATGATGATGTCCATCTGGTAGTCCTCGAGCGCGGTGTACAGCTTCTCTTCAAGCACAGGCTGGAGGCGATGGATCTCGTCCAGAAACAGCACCTGCTTCTCGCGCAGATTGGTGAGAATGGCAGTCAGGTCACCCTGGATCTGCAGTGCCGGGCCGGAGGTTTGCTGGAACGCGACCTCCAGTTCGTTGGCGATGATGGTGGCGAGCGTGGTCTTGCCGAGGCCGGGCGGCCCAAAGATCAACACGTGATCGAGCGCTTCGCCGCGCGCTCTGGCGGCTTCGAGTGCGATCGAAAGCTGCTCCTTGGCTTTCGATTGGCCGATGAATTCTGCCAGCCGCTTGGGACGCAGCTTCAGCTCAAACTGCGAGTCGTCGTCGACGGGGCCAGCGGAGACCAGCCGGTCTGGATTTGTCGGCCGCGGCGCGGTGTCGGCGTGGTCCTTGGACCCGGATTTTCGTTGCGGAATCTGGAAGGGAGCAGGCACTGAGGCGAGCATACGGCGAAGACGGCGTCGCGGCAATGCTCGGTTTGAGGCCGGGCTGTTGAAAGAATGGGCCGACCGAAGTCGGCCGTCTTCTTTTTGGGACGCTTTACGGCCCGTCTGGAGACGGGCTCTTCCGGTTGGGCCCGTCCAAGCGTTGGGGTCTACGCCCAAAAGCCAAGGGGCCGTCCCCAAAGGACGACCCCGGCAAAGGAGAGAGCCAAACAGATGTACAGACCGGTGTAGGCCTAGGCGAGCCCCGCGTCCTCTCCCCCAAGAGAACGCGGGTTCCTGCCTCGCCCCCCGCATGCTCAGGCAGTTATGCCTTCCGCATGGTGCACAGTTCCCGGATCAGCTCCTTGCGGAGCCCCCGTGACCGGGCTGCGCTTGCGCGAGCACCTCGAACAGACTCTGGACTGCGAGTGCCTTTTGGCCTGGGAAAAGGTGGCACTCAGTGTCTCTTTCCTGTCTGGCGCTTCTTGAACACAAAGCTAAAGTCAATTCCGCAAGACGGGAAGATTCACTTGGTAACCTTGCAGAGAGCGCTGGTAACGTGCGTGGGGCGCACAGTAACGTTGACTTTGGCCTATCGCTGCTCGAGAAGCACGCAGCCGTGCGGCGGAATCGTTAGGCGGATTCGATTTCTGTCGGCGAGCCGTTCGCCCGTCCAGACATTGCTCGGGTTCGTCGGGGATTCTTTGCGCGTCAGCAACTGGAGCTCGGCGGCAGACCGGTCCACGGGCAGTGGCGCATTGCCTGTATTGAACAGCGCGACAACATGGACGACGCCACCGTGCGCGCTTTGTGCCTTCGCTTGCCATATCCGCAGGTCGCCTGTTTCGAAGCCTTTGAGCGGATGGCCGCGGACAACGGCGTTCTGATCGATGGCAAGCACCTCTCGATTCGTCAGCAGCTTCAGCGTCGCATCGTCCAGTTGCGTCAGGTTTGCGCCGAGGATCAGCGGGCTCTGCGTGACCGCCCAGAGGGTCATAACGGTCTTCTGCTCATCCGGCGTGAGCCGCGTATGGCGCGGCTGACCCCAGCCGGGCGATGGCCGCAGCTCACCGAAGGGGAGCATGTCGGCGTCGGGCCATTGGCCGGGCTTGAAGTCAAACTGTGACCAGGCCGCCAGGCGATCGAACTGGCCTTTGAGCGATTGGGGGAACCCGTTTGGACCGTTGCCGCCGCTCCATAGATCCCAGAAATCATTCGAGATGCGCCACATGTTGGCGAGCGAGGCCACCTCGGGGGCGTGCGATGGATTCGTCGGTCCGGGCGAGAGGCTCAGCACGATCTTTCGCCCTGACTTGTCGATGGCGCGGCGAATCTGGCGAATCTCGCTTACCTTGTACGGGTTGTTGGCGATGCAATCGACTTTGAGGAGGTCAACGCCCCAGTCCGCGTACTGCTTAATGAGCGAGTCATACCAGGCCTGCCCGGCGGCGTTGTCCTTCACGCCCCAGTTGGTCGGGTCCCAGGGACAGGTGTCGCCAGTGTCCGCTACATCTTCGGCGTGGAAGCTGGAGCCGGCAATCGGCAGGTTGCGCTCCACGGAGGCCCGGGGGATCCCGCGAACAATATGGATTCCGAAGAGCAGGCCCTGCGCGTGCACCCAGTCTGCGAGGGGTTTGAAACTGGTGTCCTCGATTGTGGCTGCGAGCTTCGGTGAACCGCCATAGCCCCTTACGAATGGCTTTGCAACGGCCGAAGGGAAGCGGGCCGGCACCGGCACGTAGCGTCCGTGCGGGTCGATTGCATAGACCATCTTCTCCGGCTTCGGCCTGTCCTGCGGGTTCTCGAGGAACCATCCTTCGTCGATGACGGCGTAGCGCCAGCCGAAAGGCAGCAGCTTGTCGTGAAGTACCTGCACGTTGGCACGGAACTGCGCCTCGGTAATGGTGAGACCGTAGGCGTCCCAACTGTTCCAGCCCATGGGGGCAGTGGGTGCGGCAGATTGGGCCAGGACGGTGAGGGCAGACAGCATCGCAGGAGCAAGGACAAGCAGCTGGCGGAGCATGGCCGGAGGATACATCGGCAAGAGAGCTCTAAGCTGCAAGTTCTATGTTGTAAGGAGTTGACGGCGATTGTGGCCGGCGACGCCTCGCCAGAAACTTAGAACTTACAACGTAGAACTTCCTCGCACTGTATTCTGAAATCAAGCGAACGTTTTCTGAGCCCAGAAGGACCTGCAATGCCGCTTTACGAATACGAATGCAAAGAGTGCGGACGCCGCACCGAAAAGATCCAGAAGTTCTCCGACCCTGAGCTGACAGTGTGCCCGCATTGCGGTGGAGCGGTCGAGCGCACCCTGACCGCGCCGGCCGTTCAGTTCAAGGGCGGCGGATGGTACAAGGACCTCTACTCTTCGCCGAAGCCCGCGGCGTCATCAAGCGCCGACGCGGCCAGGTCTGGCGGCGAGGGATCGAAGCCCACCGAGAGCGCGGCCCCGGCGGGGAGCGTGGCGCCATCCTCCGCCAGTTCCAGTGAGAGCTCGACGAAATCGGCGACGCCGACAGCCACGGCTTCAACATCAGCGACGGCGTCAAAGAGCTGATTCGCAGGGCTATCGCCGCGTGCAGCGCTTCCGGCATCTGAGTCAAACGCCGCATGTTGACTTCTTGGTTACTTCCACAGAGGTCGCAGCAGGCAGGAATACCCAACGTTAACAGGGGTGCGCTATTATCCTTCGCATGAGATGTAATCACTCACTCCGCGGGGCCGGTCACGAGAGCGCCTCGGAGGGGGGCCGGACCTTTATGCGCAACGTAGGACTGGTTTCAGCCGGGATCACCGTGCTGGCCATCGGTGTGGTCGTGGGACGAGAGCTGCGCGAGCGCTATAAGTTCCATCGCCGTACACCGTACGACGTTTACTCCCACTCGGGAGACCAGACACAGGAGATGGAGTTCGGCGTCGGCATTTAGCCTTCGGCGTCGGGATTTAAGCCGGGCTTTCGGCCTAGGCTGTCTCTGTTCTGATAATCCGGGGCTCTGCCTGGAGAAGGCGTATCAGGTCCTCGACCGTAACCAGCGGCGTGGGCTGCAGACCTGGGCTGTACTCGCGCCGCAACCCTAACGATAGATCGCGGACAGTCTGGTCGACCTCCTCCGGTGTGAGGCCGAGATCGTTTTCGAGATCGTCGCCTGGAAGTACCGGAAACGGGACGTGTTGCACCTCGCTGAGGTAGCGGAAGGTGGACGAGGTGATGACAGGATCGAAGCCGTACTGCTGAAGCTGTGCGGTGAAGGTCTCCTGCGTTACGCCGGCGCGTTTGCGGCGGAGCCTGCGCTCGCGGGACCAGGCGGAGAGTCGCAGCAGGACGACACACAGCAATACAGCCGCGATTAGCAGCCAGATGGGCCAGGCGTGGTGCCCCAGCCATGCCGTGATGGAGGTCGTCCGCACGAACTCACTTCCTCGCAGAGGGACAGCTCAACCTGCCGCTGGGGGGTGCGGACCCTGGATGGTTCCTCCGTTATTGGTCTGAGTATGACATAGATGCCCCGAATCCGGCTTCCGGAAAGTGCATCTGAAGGGATACTGTTGCCTTATGGCCGCTGTGCTGCCGCCCATTCTCGACCCGGCGTCCGACCCGATCCCCGCCCTGGGCGAGGCGTGGCCCGTGCGCTCTGCGGGCCAGGCTGAGGCGACCCGGCTGCGGGACAAACACGGGCGTGCCATCACCGACCTGCGGCTCTCGGTCACCGACCGATGCAACTATAAATGCGTCTACTGCCGCACCGGTAACGAGGGCGCCCAGTACACCGAACTGCCGATTGAAGAGTACG
>DASUHZ010000022.1:0-3924 GCA_036273275.1 Bryocella sp. | reverse complement strand
GGGTCTGTTCCGGGCAGATCGGTAACAGATTATTCCGGGCACATAGGTGACAGTACCTTAGCACCGAAGGGATTTTCGGCGCATTCCACCCGGCCGTACTCCTCGTCGAAGAAGCCCAGGTCGTATTGCATGAAGCTCACGAGCCAGATCTTCTCGTCGATCTCTTTGATGCCGACCTTCTGACCGGCGAAGACGTGGCTGAGGTTGACCTTGCGGCGACCGATGCAGATGCGGCCGCAGGCGGTGACCGTAATGGTGCGATCGTGCAAGGGATACTCCAGCTCTGCCAGGCCCTGATACGGCCGTGGCGAGTGCGAGTAGACCTCAGCCGGATATTTCATGCCCAGAGCCTGGTGCGGACGATCGAAGTTGTACAACTCGACAACGTGACACCCATAGTAGCGATTCCCGTGAGATGCGGTATCCGTGGCATCCCTGGCATGGCCAACCGGTGTGGATTCGAGGCCGTTCGGCGCGAGGTGGACTCGCGGTCTTTCATTGCACGTTGGATGCGGAGTCCGGCAGGCGGCTGCTGGAGATCCCGCAATGGATGTTCGATGCGAGCGTTGTTTGCCTGGTTCATTTCTCGCCATCCCCTCGCGCTAGCTGTGAGGCGCTGCGAGAGCTCAAGGAGCTGATTAGTCCCGGCAAGGCAGTTGTCAGCGGCAAAGTGGTACAAGCGCCGCACCAGAGTCTTTCCCACACAGGGGGTTCTGATGCCAAGCCTAGCCAAGTCCCGCCGAGCCAGCCAGCTGCCTTTGTTCCATCCACCCATCGCAGCGCCTCGTTGGGAGAGTCTGCCACAAGAGGTTCGGCGGCAGACATTGCCGCTGCTGGTGCGATTGTTGCGCGCTCACGCAAGAGGCGACGCGCAGGGGTTCGGCCAGGAGGTGCGCGATGAGTGAGAAGATCCGACCGCACCACCTGCAGCGTAAAGCCATCCTCTACATCCGCCAGTCCTCCCCCTACCAAGTCCTGCACAACCTGGAGAGCCAAAAGCTTCAGTATGCGATGCAGGAGCATCTTCGCCGGCTGGGGTGGCAGGACATCGAGATCATCGATGAAGACCTGGGGCGCTCGGCGGCGGGCACCACCACGCGAGCCGGCTTTGAACGCATGGTCGCGCAGGTCTGCCTGGGGCAGGTCGGTGCGGTGGCCGCGCGCGAGGTGTCGCGCTTTGCGCGTAATAGCCGGGAGTGGCAGCAGTTGGTCGAAGTGTGCCGCGTCGTCGATACCGTGCTCATCGATCAGGAGACTGTGTACGCACCGCGTCAGAGCAATGATCGGCTGCTGCTGGGACTGAAGGGCAGCCTGAACGAGTACGAGCTGGATCTGCTGCGCCAGCGGTCGCTCGAAGCACGCCGGGAGATGGCCAAACGGGGCGAGCTGATCGTGAGTGCGCCGGTCGGCTACCTCAAGTCCGAGGCGCCCTCTTTCGAGAAGACCCCGGACCGGCGTGTGCGAGAAGCCATCGAGCTGCTGTTTGAGAAAGTGGTCGAGATCGGCAGCGTCCGTCAGACCCTGCTGTGGTTCCAAGAGCATGGTTTGCAGTTTCCGGCTCATACGGCCCGCAGCGAGGTGCAGTGGAAGCGTCCCAGCTACGGCTGCTTCTATCGTCTGCTGACGAACCCGATCTACGGCGGGGTGTATGCCTACGGCAAGAGCGGACCGGCCAATGCCTGTGACGGGCGATTGCCCCGACCGGGATATCGGCGCAAGCCGCGCGAGCAATGGCTGTCGTTCATCCCGAACGCCCATGAGGGCTACGTGAGCTGGGAGCGGTTCGAGCAGATTCAGCGCCTGATTAAGAACAACCTCTTGGGCCGCGAGCTATTGGGTTCGGCTCGCTGCGGCCAGGCATTGCTGGCCGGACTCTTGCGTTGCCGCCGCTGCGGTCATAAGTTGACGGTGCGTTATACGGGTAACCGCCACGATGTGCTGCGATACTCTTGCTGGCGCGGATTTCTGGATAACGGCGAACCGCGCTGTATCGCCTTTGGCGGCGTCCCGGCCGACGATGCGATCGGCCGCGAGGTGCTGCGTGTCGTACAACCCGCAGCGCTAGAGGCAGCCATCTTGGCAAACGAAGAGCAGGCTGAACAACGCGACCAGGTTGTCGCCGCCCTGCAGCGCGACTTGCAAGCGGCCCAATACGCCGCTCGCCGTGCCCAAAAGCAGTTCGATGCCGCAGACCCCGAGAACCGCTTGGTGGCCGATGAGCTCGAGCGTCGATGGAACCAGGCCCTGCAGCAGGTGCAGGCCGTTCAGGAACAGCTCGATCAGCACGTGCAGCGCCAGGAGCAGATCGCCCCTACCAGTCCTGAGGAGTTCCTCAGCCTGGCCACCCAGCTCGAGGTGCTCTGGCCCGATGCCGATGCGCGCTTACGCAAGCGTATCGTCCGCGCGCTCATCCAAGAGGTTATTGTGGATGTCGATCTCGCGGCCGCCGAAGTCGTGCTACTCATTCACTGGAAAGGGGGTGTCCACAGCGAGCTGCGCTTTCCGCGGCGACGTCGCGGGCAGAACAACGCTCACTCCTCTCCCCAAGTCATCGATGCCGTGCGGGCCCTCGCCAACATCTGCACCGATGATCTGATCGCCAGCGCGTTAAACCGCAGTGGTCTGCCGACCGGTCGCGGCAACCGATGGTCCCGTGAGCGCGTAACTTCACTGCGTACGCACCACAAGATCCCCTGCTTCGACAAGAAGCGATGTTCCGCGGAAGGTTGGATGAACCAAACACAGGCCGCCGCCTTCCTCGATATCAGCGCCGGCGCATTACGCCTCGCAGTCTCGCGCGGGGAAATCGAAGCCCAACATCCGCTACCGGACGGCCCGTGGCTGTTTAATCGCCACTCTCTGCAGACCTCGACGGCGACCGAACTGGTTCGGCGCATCAAAAGCGGCCGACTGGACCCCAGCGCGCGCAACACGGACCAGGACATGTTCGATTTTTCAAGCACATAGAGAGGTGGGGTAGTATGAAGCGCAGTTGTAGCACTGGATAAACTGATCGAACTTCGCCTGCTGCTGCAGGAAGTTTCTGCCCGCAGGCCGCGTCGCTTCCTTCTTCAGCGTCAGGTGCATGCGCTCATGGCGGCCGTTTTGCTGAGGATTGCCGGGCTTGATGCGCTCGATGCGAATGCCCAGCCGTAACCACCACACCGACAGCTTGCTCAACCCGAAGAAGGCACTGCGACTGGCAAAGGGGACGCCATTGTCGGTGCGGATCGCCGAGGGGAGTCCGAAGTCCTTGAAAGTCCTTTCAAAGACGGTAAATGCGTACTCTTCCCGGGTCCCCTCCAAGGCATCGCAGCACAACAGATATCGACTCGCCGCATCCGTGATCGTCAGCGGATAGCAGTAGCGCCGATCGGTGAGCATGAACTCGCCCTTATAGTCGGCGCACCACAGATCGTTCGGCGCTCGCGGCTGCTCGAGCGCGGTGCCTTCCGCCTTATACCGAGCTCGCCGGCCGCCACGGCTGACCAAGCCATGCCGGTCCAGCACCGCGTGCACTGTGCTGATGGCCGGCAAGGAGATCTCCGTGTGCCGCCGCCGCAGCTTCTCGCGGATCTTCGGCGCTCCCCAGCTGGGATGCTCCTTCCTGAGCTGCACAATGAGCTTCTCGACCTGAAAGGGGAGCCGGCAAGCCTGCCGGTACGGGCGGCGTGACCGGTCGGTCAACCCCTGCATCCCGCATTCTTTGTAGCGGGAGAAGATTTTGTAGCCTGTTTTCCGGGAGATATCGAACTCCCGGCACACCACGGCCATCTTCTCCCCGTCCAGCAACCGAGCCACGAACCGCAGCCGCTCGTCCATCTTGGAACACTCCTGCCACGGCATTTGGGGTACCCCCAAATGCCGGAAAGTGTTACCTATGTGCCCGGAATGCGGTGTTACCTATGTGCCCGAAAGCACACA
>DASUHZ010000021.1:0-6310 GCA_036273275.1 Bryocella sp. | reverse complement strand
GCCTCTTTCAGAAACCGGTCCATATTCGGTTTGATAACGGGGCTGCCGGGAAGAACCGTCGCTCCATTCTGCTGATCGGGCATGAAGATGAGGACATTCGGAGCTCCATGCCGGGCAGGCGTGGATGCTGGAACTTCCTGTTCCGAAAACGAAGCAGCATGGGCGCGGACGCCCGCTGCTGCTGCTACGCCGACGCCGGCTGCGGCGGCAAGAAACTTTCTGCGATCAATCATGAACAGGGAGTCTCCAGTACTCGAAATCTTATAACCCAAGCCGCAGCGCGAACTGAATCAGTCAGGATCGAAGCGGAAGCAACTGTAAGGTGGGTGCGGCGAAAGCAGGGACAAAAATAGAGAACGGTCGATCGTTGACCTTACGACTGCAGGCAAAGCAAAGGCTGCCCCCAACCTATTACGCAAGCGGTTACATTCGCTCGCACGGGCTATATCGATGGCAGTTTGCGTTGTCAAAACCGGCATTGGGATGGGTTCCCCGAAAGCTTGACAAGGCGGAGCGGCAATCCTTATAAAACGCATTATTCTGAAAGAATGTAACCGTTTGCGCGGATGCGTGGATGGCATCCTTGAACTCTCCACCTGATGTTGACCTGCCATTCGGTCATGATCTCCGAGGCAAGTGATTCGGTCGACACGGGTTCTACCTTGAACCAAATTTTCAGGAGACCATCATGTTCGCAACCGCACGCTTTCGCAAGTCGCACACATGGCCAGTTTGTGTGCTCGCAATTCTACTCACAATCATCGCTGCCTCGTCGGCGATTGCGCAGACGGTTACCGGCTCCATTTACGGTACAGTCACCGATGCAAGCGGCGCGCTCGTTGCGAATGCGAATATCAAAGCCACTGACCTGGATACCGACCAGAGCTTGAATACAACGAGCAACGCGTCGGGACAGTATGTCTTCCCCGTGTTAAGCCCCGGCAGATACAAGGTGGTCTCGGCGATGTCAGGGTTCGCCACAATCACCCAGACAAACGTGGTCCTCTCGGCAAACCAGAACGTAAACGTGAGTTTTGCGATGCGGGCCGGCGACGTGAACATGGAAGTGACGGTCGAAGCTGGCACCACGATGGTGGACACCCGTGAGTCACAACTCGGAACGACCATCGATCAGCGCCGGATCGTCGATCTTCCTCTGCTGGGCCGCAGCGCCTATGACCTCGTCCAGCTTGTCCCCGGCGTTACGAACTATTCGGCGAGTTCACAGATTGGGGATAACGGCGGAACGCAATTCAGCACGAATGGTCTGCGGTCGAACTTCAATTCGTTTTACCTGGACGGATCCTACGACACGTCCTTCTTTCGGGGCGGCGGGAATATCGTCCCGAACCCGGACGCGTTGGCCGAGTTCCGTATCCTTACCAGCAACTTCGACGCGGAGTTCGGCCGCTATCCGGGCGCCGTTGTGAATGTGATCACCAGGTCTGGAACGAATCAGGTTCATGGCACAGTTTTTGAATTTCTGCGCAACAACGCGTTCAATGCGAAAAACTACTTCCAAAGCTCGGTGGCGAAGCTTACCTATAACGTTTTTGGGGCTGGAGTGGGCGGCCCCATTGTGCGCGACAAGGCGTTCTTCTATCTCTCGTACCAGGGAACACGGATCAGTTCGCCGTACGTGGTGAACTCGACGTCTGTGATCGTGCCGACTGATCTTGAGCGACAGGGTGACTTCAGCCAGAGTGCCAAGAAGCCCACCAAGCTTCCTGCGGGCACCAACTGCGGGACTGCGGCGGCTCCCGTGATCTGTGGTGCCGCGTTTGACGCAGTGACCAAAAACATCATCGATCTTTATATTCCGCACGCACTCGATGCGAGCGGCCATCCCGCGCAGCAGACCGCCCCGAATCTTACGAGGGCGGAGCAGGGGATTGCGCGGCTGGATTATCAGATATCGCACGCGCACAAGCTTGCCTTCACATACTTCAATTCACAAGGGACTGGAGCAAGCTGGGGCGCCGGAAGCAATAACATCCTGACCTATAGCGGCAACTCCATGTATGCGGGGCAGAGCAACTACGTGCTCTCCGATACGTGGGTGATCTCGCCCGCGGCTGTAAATGTCATCACGGCGTCATACACGCTGAACAAAACGGTATCCGGCAACCTGCACAACACCGGGTTCTTCGCCGATCTCGGCTCAAAGATTCAGAATGGCGGTCCCGTCGTGACCCAGCCAAAGGTAACGGTCACGGGCTTTTTTGATGCAGGAACGGGAGGGAGTGGACCGAACAACCAATCGCAACTGTCAGCGGGGATCAATGACACGATCAACTGGTCGAAGGGGAACCACGCGATCAAATTAGGCGGCTCGTTCATCTTCAACAAGTACGATGAGACAGCGTCCTTCCTCTCTTCTTCGAAGTCTACGTTCAATGGCAATATCACCGGGAATGCGATCGCCGATTTTCTGCTCGGACGCGCGGCCACCTTCCAGCAGAACAATGGATCCTTGCACAGGCTGCACTCTCCGGATCCGGCTCTGTTCGCGCAGGACGACTGGCGGGTGACGCATCGCCTGACGCTGAACCTGGGCGTGCGCTGGGAAGTCTACTTCCCTTATACGGGGCAGAATAACTTCGGCACCTTCCAGCCGGGAGTGCAGTCGCAGAAGTTTCCCGGTGCGCCGTTGGGATTGCTATCGGCGGGCGATCCCGGCGTGCCGGATGGCATTCTGCACACCTCGTACTTGAAGTTTGCTCCGCGGGTTGGCTTCGCGTACGACCTCTTTGGCGACGGGCGCGCCTCGCTGCGTGGAGGCTATGGACTCTTCTACTCCGCAAGCCAGGAGACGTTCATCGGGAACCTGGAGCAGGAGCCGTTCACGCTCTCTCTCACCCTGAACAATACGACCAGTTTCACGAACCCTTACACGGGCATTGCGCCTTACAACGGTGTGAGTCCGTTCCCGTACACGGTGGATCTGCAGAAACCAACCTTTGTTGCCGGCGCCACGCTTGGGGGTCTACGGCCAGACGAGAAATCTGTTCCTTATGTGCAGGAGTACAACCTGACGCTGGAGCAGCAGTACGGCAACAACTGGTCGACTCACATCTCCTACGTTGGAAGCGTGGGTAGACATTTCTTCTTCGCCCGTGATCAGAACGCGCCGGTATTTGTTCCGGGCGCTTCGACGAGCACTGCTGGCCTGAACGCGCGGCGCCCGATCGCCGGCTATGCGGCCATCGGTCTGCTCGATCCGTCGAGTAACTCTTCCTACAACTCCTTAGAGGCAACAATCCGGCGGCGCTTTGCGCACGGCTTCTCTATGGATGCGAGCTACGTCTGGTCGAAGGATCTCGACTTTGTATCGGCGGATCCGGGCAGTGCAACGGCCTACCAGCTTTCGGATGAATACGACATCGCTCGCGACCGAGGTCCGTCAACCTTGGAAGTGCCGCATGTCTTCGTTGCTTCGGTCCTCTATTCGCTCCCTGATTTCAATCGCTGGGGCCTTCTCGGCAGGGAAATGCTGAGCGGCTGGCAATTGAACGGAATTGAACGGCTGACAAGCGGCAGCCCGTTCAACGTCACATCCAACAAAGACACAAACCTGGACGGCATCTCGAACACGGACCGTCCGAATCTCGTGCGGGATCCTTCTCTCGGAGGCGGGCGTTCCCGGCAAGACAAAATCGCGCAATTCTTCAACACGGCTGCATTCCAGGCAGTGACGGACCCTAACCAGCCGTATGGAACTGCTCCGCGCGATTCAGTGTTGGGCCCAGGTTATGTGGATACAGATATCTCAGCTTTCAAGCGCTTCGCCACGTGGAAGGAGCAGAATCTTTTGTTCCGGGCGGAGATCTTCAACCTCTTCAACAACGTCAATCTGAATAATCCGAACGGGGTCCTTGGGAACGCAAACTTCGGGAAGATCACTGGTTCCGGCCCGGCGCGAATTGCACAGTTTGCACTCAAGTACCAATTCTGACGAGCGGTACATTCATCCGGGCTTTGGCATGCGAAAGACTCCTGCGCTCGAGCGGCGGTCGAGGGGTCAGCGGACCGCGTTTAGCTGAAGGATTGTAAGCGCGTACAGTGTCCGGCCAGGTCGGCTGGAGCCTCTGTGGCAACGCGGCTACCTGCGTTTAGCAGAGTTCGAATCCCTGGGCGGGGTGGAGGAGTCGCGCACAATGAGGCTGGTCATAATCGCAGTCTGCGGGGCGGCCATAAGCCCGTCGCGCGTAGCCGCAAGCAGCGTAAAGAAAGCCTGCGTTGCGATCTCCGAGCGAGGGATTCGGATCGTAGAGAGCCGTGGATGCACCAGGCTTACGAGGTCGATATCGTCGAAGCCCAGCAGAGAAAAGTCATGCGGGACCTGCAGCCCCGCCTCCTGGATCGCCTTCAGGGCTCCCAGCGCAGTCAGGTCATTGGAGCACAGAATGGCAGTCGGCCGGCGCTTCTGCTGCAGCAGCTTTCTCATAGCATGAACGCCTCCATCTGCACGGTGGTCGCCTTCCAACAGCCAAGCCCTTGGCACCTTCAGGCCATTACGCTCCAACTCCTTCAAAAAGAGTTCCCGCCTGCGGTTTGCCGTCCACAGATTTCCCGGTCCGGCGATAAAGGCAAGATCGCTATGACCGAGCCTCAAATGATCTACCGCCTCGCGAATGCCGCTCCCGTAATCGACGTGAATCGTGCGAAATCTGCTCTCCTGTAATTGCGCCTGCAAGGCCACTACCGGAACGGATTGTCGCTTCAACAGGTCCACCACGCGCTGGTGCATCTCGGAGGCAAGGAGTGCGATGCCATCGACGCGGCGTTCCATCATTCTCTGGACGCAGTGCTCGAGGCGAACGGGATCATAATCGGTGTCCGCGAAGATCAGGTCGTAAGAATGATCGGTTGCAAGGTGCTCGAGTCTGCGGATCAGGTCAGGAAAGAAGGGATTTGTGATGTCGGAGATGATGACGCCAAGGAGATTACTGCGTCCGGAACTGAGACTTCGCGCTCCGCTGTTCGGCACATACCCGAGCCCAGCGATAACCTTGCGCACACGCTCTGCTGTCTTCTCCCGCACAAGGGGCGAACCGTTGAGTGTGCGCGATACCGTTGCAGTCGACACTCCGGCTCTTCGCGCGATAACGGAAATATTAACCGGCTGCTGCTTCACGATTCTCTCCTGACGCACAGAACGGCTGGGCCAGCAACAACGAACGCCTGCTATCGCGCAAGGATTCGCACGCTCTCCTGTTTCGATTATGCCGCCCCTTAAACGGAATCTCCTGTAACTGTTTACACCCGCATTGTTTGCTGGTCTACTGCGGAATATATCCGGGGTTGCGTCAGCGCAATGAGCCGGGCGCCAAAGATTTGGCTTTGGGGAACAGAAATGACACGAGCTCCGCAAATGCTGCTCGCGGCCTGGTGCCTTCTCGCACTCAGCGCAAGCCCGGCCGCCGTGACTCATCAGGCTGCGCCGCAACACGAGACGCGGGTCCAAGAGAATTTCGACTTCGATTGGCGGTTCAGCCGTGGAGATATTGGCGGCGCAGAGGCACCTGGATTCGCGGATGGCTCATGGAGGAGCCTCGATCTGCCGCACGATTGGTCGATCGAGGGGAGCTATGACCAGGAAAACCCTGGATTTGCGGTCAGTGCCTGGCTTCCGACAGGCATCGGATGGTATCGCAAGTCATTCGACGTAACGCCGGAAATGCTTCAGAAGGACGTTACGATCCTCTTTGATGGGGTGTTTATGGACTCCACGACCTGGATCAACGGCACGAAGCTCGGCACCGAGCCATACGGTTACATGAGCTTTCATTACGATCTCAGTAAATACCTGCACCCAGGACGAAATACGATCGCGGTGCGGGTTAACAATCTGCTCCAGCCTGCTGCGCGCTGGTACACCGGGTCAGGAATTTATGGGCATGTAACTCTTCTGGAGACGCCACAGACTCACATTCCTCTTTGGAGCACGTTTGTCCGGACCGTATCAGCTACCGGAGATCACGCGGACATTGCGGTTTCGACGGGTGTGGAAGGAGGACAGCAGACAGGCCTCTCCGTCCGGTTCACAGTCATCGATGCTGCCGGCCGGAGCGTTGCGACGCAATCCCTGCCCGCCGGGCGCGCGATTCCCGATCTCGAGCACCCTGTGAGGATCTCTATCGCGAACGCACGATTGTGGTCGCCAGATACGCCGGCGCTCTACACGCTTCGAACGCAGCTCATGCACGGCAAGGCGCTCGTCGACTCAGAGGACACCACCTTTGGTATCCGTACGACAGCCTTTGATCCGGCGCGCGGATTTCTGATAAACGGCCAGGTGCTTAAGTTG
>DASUHZ010000020.1:0-15762 GCA_036273275.1 Bryocella sp. | reverse complement strand
GAACTCTTCGCGCACGCACTAACCGCGACACGCTCGCCTCCACATCCACACTCTCGCAACGCGCGGCGAGCTCTGCTCCGGTCAGGTCCCCGAGCCGCAGCAACAGATCATGCACCGCATCAAGATTGCGCGCCTTGTAACCCTCGGCGAGAGACTGAAGCTGCTCCTCTGTCTCCTCAATCGCATTCACATCCAGCAGCTCGCGTAAATCAGCGTCGCCGAGCAACTCACGCAATTGCTCCTGGTCGATCGACAGCGCCTGGGCCCGCCGCTCTGCCAGCGGCGCATCGCCGTCATAGATGTAGTTCGCAACGTAACTGAACAGCAACGCACTCGCAAACGGCGACGGCGTCCGCGAATCTGCGACGTGCACGCGAATGCTGCGGTTCGCGACCGCACGCAGCGTTTCCGAGAGTGCGGGCATATCGAACACATCGCGCAGACATTCGCGATAGGCCTCAAGGAGAATCGGGAAGCTCGCATATCGCGCGGCAACGCTCAGCAGGTCGTAGGCGCGCTTGCGTTGCTGCCACAGCGGTGTGCGACCGTCGGCACGCCGCCGCGGCAATAGCAATGCCCGGCTTGCAGCTTCACGAAACTTTGCAGCGAACAGCGCCGTCGATCCAAGCTGATGCTGCACAAACTCCGCCGCCTCTACCGGATCGAGCAACAGCAGATCGGCCTCAGGCGGTTCATCCGACTCGGGAAAGCGGAGCACGAACCCGTCCTCGCTCCACATCGTCTCTACATCCAGTCCCGCCAACTTTACCTTCGCCGTCGCAGCCATTGCCCACGGCGCATGCACGCGACTGCCGAATGGAGTCAGACAACAGACCCGCCAGTCCCCTAGCTCATCGCGCACGCGCTCAATGACAATGGTGCGATCATCCGGCACCTGCTCTGTAGCAAGCTCCTGGTCCGCGAGATAACGCAACACATTCTCCGCAGCCTGCTGGTCGAGGTCGTGCTCGCGCGTCAGCTTTGCAATCGCAGCGCCTCGCGGCAGCTCGCGCAACTCCCGCACAAGCGCACCGATTCGGCGGCCAAATTCAATCGGCCGCCCGGCCTGATCGCCATGCCAGAACGGCATCTTACCCGGCTCGCCCGGCGCCGGGCTTACGAGAACGCGATCGTGCGTGATCTCATCGATGCGCCATGTGGATGCGCCGAGCACAAAGGTCTCGCCCGCGCGCGCCTCAAAGACCATCTCTTCGTCGAGCTCGCCCACGCGCAGCGGCCTGGCATGCGTGCCACTCAGGAACACTCCATACAATCCACGATCCGGAATCGTCCCGCCGTTCAGTATCGCGATGCGCTGCACGCCCTGTCGCGGTGTAATCCAGTTGCGCTGCCGGTCCCATGTCACACGCGGGCGCAGCTCGGCGAACTCATCCGACGGATACCGGCCCGCCAACATGTCGAGCACGCCATCAAACATCGCCGCGCTCAACCCGGCGAACGGGGCCGAGCTGCGCACAATCGAGAACAGCGCCTCATAGGAAATTCCCGGCGACTCCGCATCAAGCTCTCCGCGTTCGCGAAGGCGCTCCGCTTCGCTGACAGGCAGCGGGGGATACGCCACCGTTGCCACCATCTGCTGCGCAAGCACGTCGAGCGGATTCCGAAGGAACCGTGTCGACTCCACGTGGCCTTCGTGCATCGCCTGCGTTACTGCCGCGCATGCAATCAGGTCCGCGCGATACTTCGGGAAGATAATGCCGTGCGATGGTGCGCCAACCTGGTGCCCTGCGCGCCCTATGCGCTGCATGCCGCTCGCAACGCTCGGCGGCGCCTCAATCTGGATGACGAGATCCACCGCACCCATGTCGATTCCGACTTCGAGCGAAGACGTGCAGACGAGCGCGCGGATCCGTCCCTCCTTCAGCATCTCCTCAATCTCGCTCCGTTGCGCCGCGGCCAGCGAGCCATGATGCGCACGCGCGATCGACTCACCTGCAAGCTCATTCAGCGCGCCTGCGAGACGCTCTGCGACGCGGCGCGCGTTCACAAACAGCAGCGTCGACGTGCGACTGCGAACGATCTCCAGCAGGCGCGGATGAATCGACTGCCAGATGCTCGTGCGCTTCGGCCCCTGCGCGGCCGGCCCGCTGGGCTGCTCTTGCACCTCGCCGAGCTTCGCCATGTCCTCAACGGGAACCTCGACGCAAAGCTCCAGCGGCTTGCGCGCACCGGCGTTTACGATCGTCACCGGCCGAAAGCGCACGCCCTCTATCTCGGTCTCCGATTGATCTCCTTCGTTCAGCTTCAGGGTGACAGATTCGTCGCTGAGTTGCTGGCTCGCTGACTTGCTGGTTCGCTGACCTTCTGAACCTGCATCGGCACCACCAAGGAACCGCGCAACTTCCTCCAGCGGCCGCTGCGTCGCGCTGAGACCGATCCGCTGAATCGGCCTTCCAACGAGCGCCTGCAGCCTCTCGAGCGAAAGCGCCATGTGCGCTCCGCGTTTCGTCGGCACCAACGCATGAATCTCATCAATGATGATCGTCTCGATGGAACGCAGCGCCTCGCTCGCGCCTGAGGTCAGCATCAGGTACAGCGACTCGGGCGTAGTGATAAGAATCTCGCCGGGATGCCTCTTGAAACGTGCACGCTCCCGCGGGCTCGTGTCGCCGGTGCGGACACTGATCTCCGGCAGGTGAACGCGCACGCCCTCGCGCTCCGCCATGTTCGCAATGCCGGCGAGTGGCGATCGCAGGTTGCGCTCCACATCCACTGCGAGCGCCTTGAGCGGCGATACATACAACACGCGGCAGCCCGGCGAAGCGGGAGGCTCGCGCAGCATCAGCCGGTCAAGGCACCAGAGAAACGCTGTGAGCGTCTTCCCTGTGCCCGTCGGCGCCAGAATCAGTGTGGATTCGCCGCGCGCAATGGGCGGCCATCCTTCGCGCTGCGGCGCAGTCGCGTCTTCAAACACCGCGCGAAACCACGCCGCGGTCACGGGATGAAACAGATCGAGGACATCCTCGGACGCCGGCGCCGGCACTTTTATCGGCGCCTCTTCAGAGGCCTCTCCCTTCGATCGACGTCCCCGATTCGCCAAGGTTTTCGCTCCGGATTCTGCCTCTGCTTTTGATGCATTCGTGCGCTGCACAGTCTCAATCTCCAGCTACGCCAACTGCAGACTCATGCTTGACACCTTGCCTTCGCTCGCCCGAGCGTCTACCCTAAACAACTCGTCATGTCGTCTGCCGCCCCCGCAATCTCGCTTTCTCGCGCTGACCAGCAGCGGCTCCGCGAACTCGCCCTTGCCGCCGCCGAAAACTCCTATTCACCTTACAGCCACTTCCGCGTGGGCGCTGCGGTGCTGCTCACCGACGGTTCGATTGTTACCGGCTGCAACGTCGAGAACTGCTCGTACCGGCTTACCAGTTGCGCCGAGCAGGCAGCGATCGCACGCGCTGTGTCCGAACGCGGGCCGTCCATCCGCCTGCGCGCCGTCGCAGTGGCCAACCTGAATAACTCGGCTTCCATGCCCTGCGGAGCCTGCCGTCAAACGCTCAGCGAGTTCGGCGACGATGACGTCCTTATCCTCTATCCCGGCGAAGGCAGCGCAGAGGAATCGACTACACTCGGCGCGCTGCTTCCACACGCGTTCCGCATGCAGTTTCTCCAAAAGTAAACCCGCACAAAACTGAGTATGTCCGAGCAAATTTTCCATCCTATCGATCTCATCCTTCACAAACGTGACGGCCATGAGCTGTCGACCGGTGAAATCAATCAGTTCGTCCGCAGCGTGGTCGAAAGCGGCGAGCAAAAATCCACGCCAACCATCACGGACGCACAGATCGGCAGCTTCCTGATGGCGGTCTTTCAGCGCGGACTCTCGCCGCGCGAGCTCGCCGATCTTACAATGGCGATGCGAACCTCCGGTGAGACGTTCGACGCCTCCGGCCTGGGCACATTTACAGTCGACAAGCATTCCACCGGCGGCGTGGGCGACAAGAGCTCACTGCTGATCGCTCCGGTGCTCGCCGCAGCGGGAGTCGAAAACAATCCGAGCATCTCTGTCCCAATGATCTCCGGGCGCAGTCTGGGTCATACGGGTGGAACTTTAGACAAACTCGAGACGATTCCCGGCTTTGACACACAACTCTCGCTGCAACGCATGAAGGAGGTGCTGCGTGAGTGCCATGCCGCGCTCGTGGGTCAGACGCCGCGGCTTGTCCCCGCCGACCGTATCCTTTACGCGATGCGCGACCACACCGGCACGGTCGAATCGCCGTTCCTCATCACCGCGAGCATCATGAGCAAGAAGCTCGCCGAAGATCTCCGCGGCCTCGTTCTCGATGTGAAGGTCGGCTCCGGCGCATTCATGCCAACCTACGAAAAATCGCAACTCCTAGCGAATCTCATGGTCTCGACCGGCGAGCTCGCCGGCACACGCACCGTCGCTCTGCTCACATCGATGGACGAGCCCCTCGGCCGATTCAGCGGCAACTGGGTCGAAGTCTGGGAATGCGTCGACATCATGCGCGGCACCCGGCATGCCATGTCCGCCGACCTCATCGAGCTCTCGAATGCGCTCTCCGGCTGGATGCTTTTCCTCGCTGGCAAGTCGCAGTCACCGGAGGAGGGTGCGAAGTTCTCGGACAACCTGCTTCGCTCGGGTGCAGCCTATAAAGCCTGGCTCAACATTGTGCGCGCGCAAGGCGGAGACACCAGCATCTTCGACGCCCCCGCTTCGTTCCACAAACCGATGGCGACCCGGACCGTCACAACTCCCCGTGCAGGCTACCTCGCCGGTATGGATTGCAAGCAGGTTGGCTGGGCCGTGCAGCGGCTGGGAGCAGGTAGGGCAAAGCCGGGCGATCCGGTGAGCGCGCATGCGGGCATTGAATCTCACGCCAAGCTCGGTGCAAAGCTCGAAGCCGGTCAGCCGATTTTTACCCTGTTCACCGAAGAGCCGGCGCTGCTCGACGAGTCATTCCGCATGCTCGAGGAGACTATCCACATCGCAGATCAGCCGCCCGCACCGCAGCCGCTTATCCGCGAGATTGTTCGCCAGCAGTAGCGCTTTGCGCTAGGCCTTGCCCTTTTTCTGCATATACTGACGAACACTCGCTTGCCAATCGAGCGACGTACCTGCATAGGGTCGGCTGCTGTCACGGGCCAGGCTCCGGATGGGCGCCGGCTGCTCGACAACCTTTACACTCTCAGCGATCACTTCCACCGGGGGAGCGATATCAGGCTCGCCCTCCGGTCGCATGGACCGCGGCAAATCACCTGGCTTGAACTCTACGCCTTCTTCGGCCAGCCGCAGCGCTGTCCGGACCAGCGTTTCGCGCTTCACTCTCATCTTGCGTGCGGCCTCGTCGCGCTCGGCGTCCGTCTCAAACTTTTCGAAGTTCATGAGATGCGCCAGCTTACGATCGAACAGGCCGATCTCTTCGTGAATGGTCTTGAGGTGGTACTTGTCTGGAATAACGGCGGCCATGAATCCTCCGGCACTTCGTTTCAATGAGGAACGGGTCCCCATGGGCGCTGCAGGTACGCAACCAGCACGCTTGTGTGTGCAAAAAGCGAAAAGGGCGATCGATCGACCGCCCTCTCCGAATTCAATTTCGCAACGCCTAGAGAGCGCGAACGTTCTCCGCCTGCCAGCCCTTGGGGCCCTTCACAACGTTGAACTCAACCTGTTGGCCTTCCTGCAGCGAGCGAAAGCCATTGCTCTGGATCGCCGAGTGATGCACAAACACGTCGTCGCCTGAGGCCCGGCTCAGAAAGCCGAAGCCCTTCGCATCGTTAAACCACTTCACTGTTCCCTGTTCCATTTTCACTTGTTCCTATTCGAATTGATGTACCGCTGAACGCAATTTGGATTTCGCGAGGTCGAGCGGTAGAGCTGGAACAAGCAAGAAAAACCAGATCGGATTCGTCGATCTGTTCCAGTATACCACTTGCGAGCATCTTCCATGCACTCAATGACTTATTTGATGCGACAAACGCCCCCCGCGGCCACTTCGATGTAGCGAATATTCCCGCAACTCGTTACACTCCACCCATTCCCCTCCAGTACAGGAGTGCGCGTTGGGCAGATTTACTGGACTCATTGGACTTGCTGTTCTTATTGGCGTGGGCTACACGCTCTCCACTGCCCGGCACGCGATCCGCTGGCGCACTGTGATCTGGGGACTCAGCCTGCAGGTCCTCTTCGCCTTCCTCGTCATAAAGTGGAGCGTAGGCCAGGTCATCCTCAAGTGGTCTGCGGACAAAGTGACTGCCATGCTCGGCCACGCCGCCGACGGCTCCATCCTCGTCTTCGGCCCGCAGCTCGGCGACCCGAAGAGTCCGCTCGCCGTCTTTGCTTTCTCCGTTCTGCCCACCATCATCTTCGTTTCCGCGCTCTTCGCGATGCTCTACTACCTCGGCATCATGCAGCGCGTTATCCAGGTGGTCGCCTGGCTCATGCAGCGCACCATGGGCACCTCCGGCGCGGAGTCCACCAACGTTGCCGCCAGCATCTTCATGGGCCAGACCGAGGCGCCGCTTACTATCCGCCCCTTCCTCGGCGACGCCACGCAGTCGGAGCTCATGACCATCATGACCTCCGGCATGGCCCACGTCTCCGGCGGCATCATGGCCGCCTATATCCTGTTCGGCATCCATGCGCAGGATTTGCTCTCGGCGGTCATCATGACCGCCCCCGGAACTATCCTCATCGCAAAAATGCTCGTGCCGGAAACCGAAGTCCCCGCCACACTCGGCACGGTAAAGATGCCGAAGTCCGAGGAGCACCAGGAAGAAAATCTTGTCGGCGCAGTGGCACGTGGCACCATCGACGGCGGCAATCTCGCCTGGAACGTCGCGATCATGCTCATCAGCTTCCTGGCGATCGTCGGCCTCATCAACGCCATCATGCTCGGCATCTCAAACGACCTCTGGGCGCACGGCCACATCCGCTTTCCCCACTCGCTCGGCAATGCGCTCGGCGTACTCTGCTCGCCGATTGCATGGATGATCGGCGTGCCATGGCACGATGCTCCCATCGTCGGCAACCTTATAGGCACGCGCGCCGTGCTCAACGAGTTCATCGCCTACACGCAACTCGGCCAACTGGCGAAGGCCGGCGCCATCAGCGCGCGCACGCTGTCCATCGCCACGTTTGCGCTCTGCGGCTTTGCCAACATCGGATCCGTCGGCATGCAGATCGGCGGCATCGGCGCCCTCATTCCACATCGCCGCAACGACCTCGCCCGTCTTGGCCTGCGCGCCCTGCTCGCCGGCACCATGGCGAACCTCATGTCCGCCAGCATCGTCTCTATGCTTCTGCCCAGATAACTATGGCTACCGCAGCCGACTTCCGCCGCATCTCGCTCTCATTCCCTGACGTCGCTGAGCACGAGCACGGCGGACAGCCTGCATTCACCGTCGGCGGCCGCCGCTTCGCCGGACTGGCCAGCATCGCACAAGGCTACGGCAACCTCGTCCTTACGCCTGAGATCCAGGCCGCCTTCGTCGCCGACGCACCCGACATCTTCCTTCCCATCCCTGGAGGCTTCGGCCGCATGGGCCACACCCACATCATTCTCGTCGCCGCCAACAGGGAGACCCTCCGCGACGCGCTGCACACCGCCTACAGACTCCGCGTGCAAAAGAACTCTCCCATCGCGAAGTCGAAGGTCCGCGGATGACGCTGAGATGCGCGCTCTCCGAGTGCGCAGGATCGCAAAAGACCGATGCTATGATTGGCAAAAATCATGTTCACAACTTTCCTCGTTATCAGTTCAAAAGACGACTCTGACGCCACGGTCCGGGTGCAATCCGAGACCCTGTTGCGCGGCCTGAAAAACATTCCGGGGATCTCAGCAAAACTCATCGCACCCTCCCATCCTGTTCAACTCGAAAACGGCGCTTGCGTCCTGTTCCACTTCGATGACGTCCCCGCGATCACATCTCTGAAAGAGGCTCGATCCGCAGGGAAGAAATTCCTTGCAGTCTGTTTCGGTTGTGACATCTATCAGTTTTCGCGCTATCTGCCGAGCAACGAAGTCGCAGACCTGTACCTGATGCCGACGCCCTTGCACACAAAGATCCTGGCTAGCCAGTTCTACAAGCCTGTCTACTGCCTCCCCCTGGGCCTCGATCCGATCGCCGCGCCGCAGGACGGGGCCGCCATCCCTCCTTTCCCGATCAAGCAATCTCAGAAGCTTCTCTGGTTTGGTTATGCCGAAAGCTTCAATAAGGGGATGGCATCTCTCGTTCCAGTGCTCAAGATGCATGTTGAATCTCAGCGCATCCAGGATTTTTCGCTCATCGTCAATGAGGACGAGTTCGCGAACGAGTTCAACTTCCACACAATTCCCTACAGCAACGATGCATTTCGCCAGGATGCGAGTGCCTTTGACTACTGCATCCTGAGCCATTTTTCGCTGGATCTCTCGCTGAACTCCTACATCAAGACGCCGAATAAACTCATCACCGCACTTATGGCCGGACTTATTCCCATTGCGTCCGACACACCGAGTTACTCGAGCATCCTGAGAGAATTCGGCCTCGATAGATTCCTCTTCGACTCTCCCACGCAACTCGATCAAATTCTCCGCAGCCTCGATCCGGTGAAGGACTCGCAGGCAATCATCGATTCCGGGATCGTCAATGCCTTGTTGGCCAGGTTCTCCGACGAGCAGCTCGCTCAGGATCTTCTATTGATCATCAGCGAATTCCAGGACAGGCACGACACGGCGCTCGCGAATCTCCCACCGCAGATGGTCTCTCCGCGTCCGCAGCAATCGCAAATATATTTCTCGCAGCACCTCAAGGACCTGCTGCCGAGCTTCCTGCGAGCGATACGAGGCCGAATCTCGCGCTGAAAGTGAACTTGTCATGAAGCCCTACCAACTTCGCTTATAGTCTTCGAATGGCCGCAGAAAGCTCCGCGAACGCAGCAACGCCGAACCCCACAACAACCCAGCAGCCACCCGACCTCCACACCCGCGTCACGCAGGCGCTCACGCACATCTTCCTCAAGACCGACGTGGCGCCCACACTTGGCATCATCCTCGGCTCGGGCCTCGGCGGTTTCGCCTCGCAGGTCGAGAACGCGGCCGTCATTCCCTACTCCGATATCCCGAACTTCCCGCGCTCCACCGTCGAAGGCCATGAGGGCAAGCTCGTCATCGGGACTATCTCCGGAGTTTCCCTCGCAGTAATGCAGGGCCGCGTACATGCCTACGAAGGCTACTCGATATCCGAGGTCACCTTCCCCACCCGCGTGCTCGGCCTGCTCGGCTGCAAAGCGCTCATCGTCAGCAACGCCGCCGGCGGCATCAATAAGTCCTTCGCGCAGGGCGGCCTCGTCTGCATCTCCGACCACATCAACCTCACCGGCCAGAACGCCGCAATCGGCCCCAACGAACCCCGCTTCGCCGTGCGTCCTGGCGCCGGCCTGCGCTTCTTCGACATGAGTTCCGCCTACTCGCCGCGCCTCCGTAAACTCGCTGCCGAAGAGGCCGCCAAGCAAGACATCTCTCTACCCGAAGGCGTCTACCTTGCCGTACTCGGCCCCAGCTACGAGACGCCCGCCGAGATCCGCGCCTTCCGCACCCTCGGCGCCGACCTCGTCGGCATGTCCACCGTGCATGAGGTCACCGTCGCCCGGCACATGGGCGTCGAGGTCCTCGGCCTCTCCCTCGTCACCAATATGGCCGCGGGCGTGTCCGACCAGGCGATCCATCACGAAGAGGTCATGGAAACTGGCAAGCGCGTCGAGGCACAGTTCACCTCCCTCGTGAAGGCGCTCATCCCGCAGGTCGCGGCAGCTGTGTCGTCCAACTAAACTATCTCCGTGTCTCCACCCGAACAGCTTTCTCTGCCTGCGCAGCCGATCCTCATTGGTATTGCCGGCTGTTCCGGCTCCGGCAAAACAACGCTCGCGCGCGAGCTCGCCGCGCAGCTTGAGGCCACGCTCTTCCCGCTCGACCTCTACTATCGCGACCTCTCGCAGTTCCCGCTCGACTCTCGCCACAAGCAGAACTTCGACCACCCCGATTCGCTCGAGAGCGAGCTCTTCATCCCGCATCTCCTCGCGCTCAAACAAGGTCACGCCATCGACCGCCCCATCTACGACTTCCGCACGCACACCCGCGTGCCAGGCGCCTTCGAGCGCATCGAGCCTACGCGCTTCGTCGAAGGCATTATGGCGCTGCACTGGCCCGAGCTCTGCGCGGCGTACGACCTCTCCGTCTACGTCCACGCGCCCGACGAGCTCTGCCTCGCCCGCCGCATCCACCGCGACATCCGCGAGCGCGGCCGCACCGAAGAGTCTGTCCGCGAGCAGTATTACGCCGCGGTCAAACCCATGGCCGACCTCTATGTCATCCCCTCACAAACTCGAGCCACGATGACCGTCCTCGGAACCGACGCCCTCGACTGGTCCATCGAGCAAATCTTCCGCGAGCTGCGCACGCGTAATATTGTCCCCGGACCGCGATGACGACACTGCCCCTCATCGGCGACATTGCTGCATTAGCGAACGGCGTCAGACGAGGGCAGCTCAAACGCATGTCGTCCGACTTCGCGCACTATGGCTGCATGTCGGTCACCATCTGGCTGACCTCCGGAGAAGGCTTTCGGCTCACGTCCTCGATGCAGAATCTCACCGATGGCATCGAAGTCGGCATCCTTAAGCTCGAGCTTCTGCTGCACCCTTCGCCAGACGAAGCCTCTGTAGACTTGCCGTGGTCCTTCCGAAACGGCGGCTCGATCTCGAAGCTGGTGATTGAACAACGGGGAATCCGAGCCGAGTCTGGGCTGCTGCTTCGGAGTCGCGACGGTGAAGAAATCATCATCCTTCCCGCAACCTCTCCTCAGCGGCTCTACGTAGAGGGCGTCGATTCACCCGCACGGCAGGCAATGCCCGAGTACAGTCTCAGCCGATACATTCACGAAGCGATCTAAAGCAAAACGGCGGAGCCGAAGCTCCGCCGTTCAACTGTCTATTGTCTAGACTCTACTGTCTGCGGCTACGCCGTGACGAGATCCAGCTTCTCGCTGAACGCCTTGCCCTGGCGCGCCGCGAATGCCTTCTTGTGATACGCGTAGCCGGCGATCAGCGGGAATGCGATCGTCGCCTCGGCGAAGACCATCTGCTCGTAGGTCAGGTCGACCTTGCCCCAGGAGCTCGCTTCCTTCAGGGTCGAGCCCGAGAGAGCGCCGTCGCGCGCGTCGGCGACCGTGATCTGGATCGCGTACTTGTGCATCGAGGCCTCGACGCCGAGGATGTCAGCCGCGACAACGATGTCCTGCGCGAAGTTCTTCGGCACGCCGCCGCCGATCATCAGCAGGCCTGTCGTCGGGTTCTGGATTTTGATCTGCGTCAGCTCGTAGAAGTCTTTGCCGGAGTCGATGGAGCAGTGCGGCTTGCCCTGGCGCGCGTGCATGTGCGCCACGATGCCGAAGCCGAACGAGCAGTCCGAGAACGCCGGGCAGAAGATCGGCACGTTCTTCTCGTAGCAGGCGAGCACGATCGAGTCCGCGTTGCCCTTCTCCGGCGTGCGTCCGTTCTCCTTCAGGTAGCGTCCCATCTCGCGGATGAACTCGCGCGAGCTGTACGGTCCGGGCTTCATCGAGTTGATGACCTTCTCGGTCGTCTCGTCGCAGATGCGCAGCTCTTCCTCGTCGATGAACGTGTCGTAGATGCGGTCGATCATCAGTTCGCGCAGCTCGGCATCGCCCGCGCCGTACTTGTACTCGTCGCCGGCGATGTAATGGCGGAAGCCCAGGGCCTCGAAGAAGTCCTGGTCGACGATGTTCGCGCCGGTCGAGACGATCGCATCGACCATGTTATTGCGCACCAGGTCGACGATGACCTTCTGCAGGCCGGCCGAGATGAGCGAGCCGGCCAGGCACAGGATGACGCCACATTCGGTGTCGCGCAGCATCATGTCATAGATGTTGGCCGCGCGCGCCAGATCGCGCGAGCTGTAGGCCATCGAAGCCATCGCGTCTACCAGCGGCACAACGTCGTGCTCGGTGATGTCGATGTGCTGAATCTTGTTCCGGAGGAGTTCCTTTTTGGTAGCCATGTCAGCTACCAGTTTATCGTGGTTTCTCCAATGAGCACGCGGGTGCGCCTGTAATTATCACGTCGCAGGCGTGAACCCGGGAGGCAAGCTGTCGAAGGGACTTTCGCGGTCTTCGAAATGCACATGGCGTGCCGTCGCTGAAGCCGCGTCCGCAACGGTCTCCGCTACCGCTTCTCGGCTAAGTGCCAAGCCTGTCATAATCGCCAGCAGGCCCGTAAAGCAGACATGATGCCGGCCACCGCTCACGAAGACCGAATCGATCAGTAACTGGTACAGGATTGGAACGAAGCAGAGGCACATCGCGAGCATCCATTTGCGCCTCTGCAGCATCTGCGGGACGCTGACCATGACGAGCAGCCACGTGATCATCCATACCAGGTTGCAGACACCCTTCGCCAGGGCATAGAAACGGCGAGGGTGAGTCAGCTCGCGCTTCATGGTCTCGTAAGGGCCGATGCCGTCATCGCCCAGGAAGTTCACCTGCTTGCGAACCATAAGCGCCGCGAACTGCAGCGGATGCTGCCGAATCCACTCCTCGCCCGCGCGGTAGCCCTCTTTGTCTGCGGCGAACTGGTCGCCACTCAAAACGGCAGGATCGTCCGGCATGTAATCCGCATTCGCATGAGGATTATTCGCCGCGTAGAAGACGCTCCCACCATTGGTCGAGATCAAAAAGACGCGGTGATACACGACATAGTTCCGAAGGGTCCAGGGAGAGATCGCCACCAGCATCGAGGCACTAATAACGGCCAGCGCCAGCAACGCCTTTCCCCAGCGGATCCCACCCACCCACAGGACGGCCAGCGACACGATCGGGAACATATTGAAACCGGGCTGTGTGAGCGCAGCACACCCAATCAGTAGACCGGCGGCACTGAGCAGCACCCATCTGCGACGACCATCCGCCTTGAGGGCCAGAAGATGCAACAGCATGATGGCCGTGATCAGGAACAGCAGCAGGCACTCCTTACAGTTCGCGGGCGTAAGTGCGATCAAGGTGGGCCAGCCGGCCAGTACGACGCACGCGATGCCGGCGGCGAGGCGTCCGCCGAGTCGAACTGCGAGACGATACGTCAGGAAGTAGGTGCCGACAAAGAGGAGCAGAGTCGTGAGATAGGTCACCCAGGGGTGCGCGCCGAACAGCATGAAGAAGGGCGCTTCGAACAGTGACAGTCCCGGCGGCCAGAAGGTGCCACGGATAGTGTGTGCGGTGGCGAGCGTCGCGGCGTTGTAGAAGTAAGCGGCTCCATCCGACTTGATCGTGATTCGGTAATTCGCAACCCACGCAAGACGCAGAAAGATTCCCAGGACCAGCCACATCCAGAACCATGTGGGCGTATCCGCTGGCAAACGTCCGATCCATTGCTGCAACTTAACTTGAATGGGCACACGGAATCCGAAGCAGAGGACAGCAACAGCGACCATGAGCAGGCCGGCGGGCCAGGAAAGCTTCGCGGAATGGGTGGCTAACGCGACGCTGCGATAAGCAACGCTGAAGACGCACTCGCAGCAAACGATCAGGAGGACAAGCTTGCTGAAAGCCTGCATCCCGAATGGACGTGTGTTTGCGGCGGAGGCCGATCGCACCGCGCCGAAATCAGGCCACACAGCGACACCAGACGGCTGGTTCAGAACCGAAGCCATGGGATCACTCCAAGAAGCGGAAAGTTGGCGGAATTATAGCGTCCGAGACTCCGCAGGGGATCCCTCAAAAAAGTAACCATCCTTAGGTGACTGCGGGAACGCGATAGGCTGAAGTCAGCGCTGCATCAGGAGTAGGACCAGGAACTCGCCATGAATGTGAACTTCGCCGAGCGCGCGCACAACCATAACTGGAAGCTGGACCCGATCGTGCGCTCTCTGCTCGATACGGACTTTTACAAGTTCCTGATGCTGCAGTTCATCTGGAAGAACTTCCCGCGTGTGAAGGCGACGAGCGAAATCTACAACAGGACCGTAAAGGTGCGGTTGGGAGAGCGAATTTCGGCCGAAGCGCTGCGCGAGCAGATGGACTACGTCACGCGGCTGAAGTTCGAGCGCTCGGAGTTGGTGTGGCTCGCGGGCAACACTTTCTATGGCGTGCGGCAGATCTTCGAGCCCGCCTTTCTGGATTGGATGGAGCACAGCTTCCGGCTCTCGGATTACGAGATCAGCGAGCAGGACGGGCAGCTCGTACTGCGATTCACTGGGTTGTGGACCGAGGTAACGATGTGGGAGGTCTACTCGCTGGCGATCGTGAGCGAGATGAAGACCCGCGCCGCGCTCGCGGAACTGAACGAGCTGGAGTTGGACGTGCTCTACGCGCGCGCCAAGACGCGGTTGTGGGACAAGATTGAAAAGCTGCGCCGCATTGAAGGCTTGCGGCTGTCGGACTTTGGGACGCGGCGACGACACAGCTTCCTGTGGCAGGAATACTGCGTGGAGGCCCTGCAGGCCGCGCTCAATATAGGTGAGGAGCGGTTCAGCGGCACCTCGAATACGGCGCTGGCGTACAAACACAACCTGGAGGCGATCGGCACGAACGCGCACGAGCTGCCGATGGCGCTGGCGGCGATGGCTTCGCAAGGCAGCGACGAGGAGTTGCGCGCGTCGCAATATCGCGTGCTCGAGCTGTGGCAGCAGAGCTATCACGGCGAGCTGCTGATTCTGCTGCCGGATACGTTCGGGACGAATCAGTTTTTGGATGGGGCGCCGGAGTGGGTGGCGCGCTGGACCGGCGAGCGCGTGGACTCGAAGGACCCGTTTGAGGCGGGGGACGAGTACATTGCATGGCTGCTGCGGCATGGCCAGGATCCGCGGACGAAGCGGCTGATCGCCAGCGACGCGCTGGACGCCGAAACGATCATTGCTCTGCACGAGTACTTCGAGGGGCGGATACGGTTTGCGGCCGGCTGGGGGACGCTGCTGACGAATGACTTTCGCGGGTGTCATCCGCGTGGCGAGGATTCGTTTGAGCCGATCTCGCTGGTGTGCAAACTGACCAGCGCGGACGGCGTGCCGACAGTGAAGCTTTCAGATAATGCGAGCAAGGCGACCGGCCCCGCAGACGAGATTGCGCGCTATCGCAGGGTGTTCGGCACACCCGTACTACGGGAGCAGCCGGTGCTGGTTTAGGGGTACCTCCCCCTCCCCCGGTTTTTGCAAAGTCTTGATGCGGTGGGACTTAGGCTTGGACTTTAATTGCAAAGTCTTCATTCCAGATACTTTATAGGTAAAGTATTGATTCTGATGGAGTTGCGCTGGACCTCTCGTTTAGAGCCCCTTTGGGGAACCGGGTAGGTTGTCAAGCGTAATAGGTTTTGAAGCGGTGCGGCGGCGCAGACACCCGGTTCCTTGACGGGTAAGTGGCAGGTGACGGCGGAGTTTTATGGGACGCCGATGTATGCGCCGCTGCAACTGGAGCAGACGGGCACGAAGCTGACCGGGAAGTTTCATGGCGACAAGCTGGAAGGGACGGTGGACGGGGCGAAGGTGCACTTCGTCGCCATGGACTTCAACGAGGTGGGCGAGGGCGCGACGGTGTATCTGCCGGTGTCGAACCCGGGGGAGCTGCTGTACTTCGGCGATGCGCATGCTCTGCAGGGTGATGGCGAGTTGAATGGGAATGCGCTGGAGACGTCGATGGATGTGACGGTGGATGTGATCCAGGGCAAGCATCTGAACGGGCCGCGGGTGGAGACGGCGGACTCGATTATTGCGATGGGGCTGGGCGGCGGCC